>NZ_JAUTAY010000001.1:0-318624 GCF_030818795.1 Microbacterium sp. SORGH_AS_0862
GCGACGACCAGCGCAACGTCGCCTTCCACGCGTCGCAGTTCGACGGTCACATCGTCGACGACGTTCTGGCGTGCGGCGAGCTCCTGGGCGAGCTGCTGCTTGACCTTCACGAGCTCGCCGATGCGCGCGGCCTGCGGAGGATTGCGTCGGGCGTGATCGGCCTGCGCGCGGCGGGCGTCGATGTCGGCGAGATCCAACAGGCGCAACTGGTCAGCGTGGGCAGCGTTCACCCCTCCAACCTACGCCAGCGCACCGGGCACCACGGCGGCGGTGCGGTGACGGCTTGTTACCTCCCGTGTCGGCCGGTGTGCTCCGACCGACCAGGCTCGTTAGTTTCGGGACTCGACCCCCGTCCGCCCCGAGGAGCCCGCCATGAGCACCGCCGTCGCCACGGACCGCGTCCATCCGGATGCGGGAGCGCCCGCATCCCGTCTGCAGTTCGACGGCCTTGGGCGTACCTTCGGCACGCACGTCGTGCTCGACGGGATCGATCTCGCTGTCGAGCCGGGCGAACTGGTCGCGATCCTGGGCGCCTCCGGCTCGGGGAAGTCGACGCTGCTGCGCATCGCCGGCGGCCTCGACCGCGCCAGCGAAGGATCGGTGACGATCGACGGCGAGCCCGTCGCCGCGCACGACGCGCGCGTCGCGATCGGCTTCCAAGAGCCGCGTCTGCTGCCCTGGCGGTCCGTATCGGAGAACATCGCGCTCGGGCTTGCACCGGGCCTCTCCCGCGAAGAACGTTCGCAGCGCATCGGATCGCTGCTCGAGCTCATCGGACTCACCGCCTTCGCCCACCACCGCCCCCGCGAGATCTCGGGCGGGATGGCGCAGCGCACCTCGCTCGCCCGCGCGCTCGCGCGGCGGCCCGGCGTGCTGCTGCTCGACGAGCCGTTCGGCGCCCTCGACGCGCTCACACGACTCAAGATGCAAGATCTCCTGCTCTCGATCCTGGATGAGGCGCCCACGACGACGCTCCTGGTCACGCACGACGTCGACGAGGCCCTGCAGGTCGCCGACCGCGTCATCGTTCTCGGAGTCGAGGCAGGGTCGGCGGGCGCCCGCATCCAGCGCCTGGTGACGGTTCCCGGAACCCGGCCGCGCGACCGCGGCTCAGCCGAGCTCGCCGAGCTCCGCGCCGATCTCCTCGGCGCGCTGGGCATCGACCGCCACGCGCACTGATCTCTCCCTTTCCACACTCTCCCTTTCCACAGCAATCGAAAGGCTTGCCATGTCCCGCTCTCGCCGTCTCCTCGGTGCCTTCGCCGGCTTCGCCGTCGCCGCCGTCGCCCTCTCAGGCTGTGTCGCCGGAGAGGACGCTCCCGCTCCCGCGGGCAGCGACGCCGCCGCATCCGATGTCACCATCAAGCTCGACTGGGCGACCTACAACCCGCTCAGCCTCATCATCAAGGACCAGGGCTGGCTCGAAGCCGACGGATACAACGTCGAATGGGTGCAGTCGCTCGGTTCGTCGAAGGCCAACGAGGCGCTGCGCGCCGGCGCCATCGACTTCGGGTCCACGGCCGGCTCCGCCGCGCTCCTCGCCCGTGCCAACGGCGTTCCGCAGCAGATCGTGGATGTCGTCGCGCAGCCCGAGTGGTCGGCACTCGTCGTGCCCGCAGACTCCGACATCACCTCCGTCGCCGACCTGAAGGGCAAGTCGGTCGCGGCTGCGCTCGGCACCGACCCATACTTCTTCCTCGTGCAGGCGCTGGAGGCGGAGGGCCTGTCGATCGACGACGTCACTGTGCAGAACCTCATCCACGCCGACGGCTGGGCGGCGCTCCAGGGCGGTTCTGTGCAGGCGTGGGCGGGACTCGACCCCATCATGGCCTCGGCGGAGGCCAGCGGCGCGAAGCTCCTCTACCGCAACCTCGACTTCAACTCCTACAGCGTGCTGAACGCCACCGAGTCGATCATCAAGGACCACCCCGAGGTCGTCCAGGTCGTCGTCGACGCCTACGAGCGGGCGCGCGCCTGGGCGCTGGAAAACCCCGACAAGACCGCGCAGATCCTCGCCGACGCTGCGGCGATCGACCCGGCCGTCGCGCAGAAGGTCATCGACGAGCGGGAGGGTCTCGACGTCGATCCCGTGCCCGGGTCGGCGCTGTCGGCCGTGCTCGCCCCGATCGGCGCGATCCAGGTCTCGCTGGGCGACGTGACCTCGCAGGACAAGGTCGACACGGCGCTCGACACTCTCTTCGCGCCGGAGTTCGCCGAGAAGGCCAAGGGCTGAGTCCCGCATCCGAGAGGACGACACGACGATGAGCACGACCGGCACCGCGCCCCGCACGCCGCAGACCGCCTCCGCACGCGGACGGCTGTCACGACGCGGCGTGCGCGCCCTCCTGGGCTGGGCCGTGCCGGTCGCGCTCATCGCACTGTGGTGCCTGCTCACCAACCCCGCGGCACCCGTCGTTCCGGGGTACAAGTTCCCGAGCCCGGAGGCGGTCATCACCGCCGGTGTCGATCTCGCCCAGCGCGGAGAACTGTGGCAGTTCATCGCGATCTCGGTGCAGCGCGTGATCATCGGGTTCACCGTCGGCGCGCTGCTCGGAATCTCGCTCGGTGGCCTCATCGGGCTGTCGCGGTTCTGGGACGCGTTGCTCTCCCCCACGCTCGGCGTCATCCGTGCCGTGCCCAGCCTCGCGTGGGTGCCGCTGCTGATCGTGTGGTTCCAGGTCGGCGAGCAGTCGAAGATCATCCTGATCGCGATCGGCGCGTTCTTCCCCGTGTTCACCACGGTCTCGCTCGCCCTGCGCCACGTCGACGCCCAGCTCGTCGAGATGGGCCGCTCGTTCGGATACACCGGCCTGCGTCTGTTCTTCACGGTGCAGCTCCCCGCGGTGCTGCCCGCTCTGTTCTCGGGGCTCCGGCTCGCGCTCGTGCAGGCGTGGCTCTTCCTCGTGGCTGCCGAACTGCTCGGCGCCTCGATGGGGCTCGGATTCCTGCTCCTCCGCGGCCAGAACACCGGCCGCGTCGATCAGATCGTGCTCGCGATCATCCTGCTCGCGGTGTTCGGCAAGCTCACCGACTCACTGCTGGCCCTCGTGCAGCGCTGGGCCGTACGCCGCTGGGGTTGACCTCTCCTCCCCCGCTCCGGCACCGCGGGATGCGTGCGCGTCGCACCCATCCGCCCGTTGCACGCCCGTCGGAGTTTCGGTGTTCCGTCGGAGGTTTCCACCCGAATCCTCCGACCTCCGCGCGAATCTCCGACGCTCTGGACGCCCAAGGCGCGCAGGGTGCGCAGGGTGCGGGTGCCCGCCGGCTGTGGATAAGCCCTGCCGACGTCACGTGCTCGCCGCTACCGTGTCGGCATGTCCCGGCGTCACGTCTCGATTGCGGCCATGATCGGCCTGTTCGTCACGCTGGGCCTCGCCGGTTGCACGACCCCCTCGCCCGAGCCGACGCCCACCCCGACGGGCTTCGCCTCCGAGGCTGAAGCCTTCGCCGCCGCAGAGGCTACCTACCGTGCGTACATCGATGCGCTGAATCAGGTTGACCTCAGCGATCCCGCCACCTTTGAGCCCGTCTATGACCTGACCGCTGGAGATTTCAACGCGGCCTCCAGAGAGTCGCTGTCGCAGTTACATGCCGAGGGCGCCTCATTCCAAGGGGAACGCTCATACTTCAATGCGGAGACGCTGACGTGGTCGGCTACCGATGCCACCCTGGCAGTCTGTCTAGATGTCTCGAACCTCGATGTAGTTGCTTCGGACGGGACGTCGATGGTGGCCGACGAGCGCGCCGACATCCAATCGATCGCAGTCGACATGGACCTCACTGAGTCTCAGATCAAGGAAGTCCGGCCAAGCGAGATCTCGGGGCGATGCTGACACACGTTCTTGAGCTCTCACTAATCGCCGGCATCCTCACATCGGTCAGCGCTGCAGCGCCATGCACCCCTGCGGAGCTCGACTACGGCGGATGCGCCAGCACCGACGGCACGTCGGTCATCGTGGAGGGGACACAGACGCAGCCGGGAACGAACGACGGCGGGTCGGAGTGGATCCCGGCGCGGGGTCCCGGCGGCGGCGGGAGGGCTCCTGCTGAGCCGGAACGTACGCCGGGGATGGACCTCCTCTACGAACAGATTCCGCAGGACGAGCCGACCGAGGAGATTCCCGCGGTCACCTTGGCTGATCTCGCGGCATTCACTCCGCAACCACCGTCCTTCGCCGCGGAGCCGGCGGGACTCGGTGTTGCGGGGCTCCCCACCAACGTCATCGCGGGAGCGTCCGAGCACACGGTCGCGGGAACGCTGTTCAATCGCCCCGTGACGGTGCGCTTCACCCCGGTCGGATTCCGATTCGACTACGGCGACGGCACGATCGGTACGTCGTCGACGGGCGGCGCCCCATGGGCCGCCCTCGGACAAGCCCAGTTCACGCCGACACCGACGAGCCATACCTTCGCCTCCCCCGGGGAGTACTCCGTCACCGTGAGCGTGGCCTACGCAGCCGTCGTCGATTTCGGCGTGACGACCCGAGCGGTCAATGGCACCGTGGTCGCGGATGCGGCTCCGCAGACGCTGCGCGTCCTCGAAGCTCGCACGGCCCTCGTCGACAAGACCTGCGCACAGAATCCGCGCGGCCCCGGCTGCTGAGCCGTCACGCGTGCGCGCGGGTTGCTGGAAGAACCACGCCTTCCCGGTTCGCCGCGTGAACCGGTCGGCGGAGATACGGGGTCATGATCCGCTCCTCGCCGCCTCGCCCGCGAGGGCGCTCTTCGCTCGTCGTCGAGACAGGGCGGCATGAGTCGAGCCCTTCGCGACGCGCGGGGCCTCTCGCTCGGTGGGCCTCCCCCATCGCTACCCCACACGTCGCCTTCGCGACGCGCGGGGCCCCTCGCTCGGTGGGCCTCCCCCATCGCTACCCCACACGTCGCCTTCGCGACGCGCGGGGCCCCTCGCTCGGTGGGCCCTGCCGGGATCGAACCGACGACATCCACGGTGTAAACGTGGCGCTCTACCAGCTGAGCTAAAGGCCCTTCGTGGACAGTCTAGGCGGCGGCCGCCCCGGAGCCGATTCGCCATGTCACCCGGGGGCGTCTACACACTCGCTAAGCTGGACGACGGTGCATTTGTCCACTGCCGACAAGGCTCGCACCAACCCGATGGTTCCTTCCGGCAAGACCTGCCGTGTGATGAAAGGCGTCTCGTGACTGTCAACCAACAGGATCCGTACTCGCAGGGCCCCCTCGACAGCGATCCGGAAGAGACCGCGGAATGGCGCGAGTCGCTGGAGCAGCTCGTCCAGGCCAAGGGCCGCGGGCGCGGTCGCGAGATCATGCTGAGCCTCCTTCAGGACTCGCGTGAGCTGCACCTCGGTGTGCCGATGGTTCCCACCACCGACTACATCAACACGATCGCCCCCGAGAACGAGCCGGACTTCCCCGGCGACGAGGAGATCGAGCGCCGCTATCGCGCATGGATCCGCTGGAACGCGGCCATGACCGTGCACCGTGCGCAGCGCCCGGGCATCGGCGTCGGCGGTCACATCTCGACGTACGCCTCCTCGGCAGCGCTCTACGAGGTCGGCTTCAACCACTTCTTCCGCGGGCTCGACGACCCCAACGGCGGCGACCAGGTCTTCTTCCAGGGCCACGCCTCCCCCGGCATGTACGCGCGCTCCTTCCTCGAGGGTCGACTCAGCGAGCAGCAGCTCGACGGCTTCCGCCAGGAGAAGTCGGCAGCACCCCTCGGTCTCCCCTCGTACCCGCACCCGCGTCTGCTCCCCGAGTACTGGCAGTTCCCCACTGTCTCGATGGGACTCGGACCCATCAACGCCATCTACCAGGCGATGACGAACAAGTACCTCACCAACCGCGGCATGAAGGATCTGTCCGACTCGCACGTCTGGGCATTCCTCGGCGACGGTGAGATGGATGAGGTCGAGAGCCGTGGTCAGCTCCAGGTCGCCGCGAACGAGGGGCTCGACAACCTGACCTTCGTCGTCAACTGCAACCTGCAGCGCCTCGACGGCCCCGTCCGCGGCAACGGCAAGATCATCCAGGAGCTCGAGAGCTTCTTCCGCGGCGCAGGCTGGAACGTCATCAAGGTCATCTGGGGCCGCGAATGGGACTCGTTGCTCGCCAACGACGACCAGGGCGCACTGCTCAACCTCATGAACGTCACCCCCGACGGTGACTTCCAGACGTACAAGGCCGAGAACGGCGCGTACATCCGCGAGAACTTCTTCGGTCGCGACGAGCGCGCCGCCGCTCTGGTCAAGGACTACACCGACGATCAGATCTGGAACCTCAAGCGCGGCGGCCACGACTACCGCAAGGTGTATGCGGCGTTCAAGGCGGCCGTCGAGCACAAGGGCCAGCCGACGGTCATCCTCGCGCACACCATCAAGGGCTACGGCCTGGGTCCGCACTTCGAGGGCCGCAACGCGACCCACCAGATGAAGAAGATGACCCTCGACGACCTGAAGCACTTCCGCGACGCGATGCACATCCCGGTCTCGGACGCGCAGCTCGAGGAGAACCCGTACCAGCCTCCGTACTACAACCCCGGAGCGCAGGACGAGACGATCCAGTACATGGTGGAGCGTCGCCGCAAGCTCGGCGGATTCCTGCCCGAGCGCCGCACCACGCACGTCGGCCTCGAACTGCCGGACGACAAGGCGTATGCGCTGCCGAAGAAGGGTTCGGGAACGCAGGAGATCGCGACGACCATGGCGTTCGTCCGGCTGCTGAAGGACCTGCTGCGCGTCAAGGGATTCGGCGAGCGGATCGTTCCGATCATCCCGGACGAGGCTCGCACGTTCGGTATGGACGCGTACTTCCCGACCGCGAAGATCTACAACCCGAACGGCCAGAACTACACCTCGGTCGACCGCGAGCTGCTCCTTGCGTACAAGGAGAGCCCGCAGGGCCAGATCATGCACGTCGGCATCAACGAGGCGGGCGCCATGGCGGCGTTCACCGCGACGAGCACCGCGTATGCGACGCACGGTCAGCCACTCATCCCGGTCTACATCTTCTATTCGATGTTCGGCTTCCAGCGCACCGGCGACGCCCAGTGGGCCGTCGGCGACCAGATGGGTCGCGGCTTCATCATCGGCGCCACCGCCGGGCGCACGACGCTGACCGGTGAGGGACTGCAGCACGCCGACGGTCACTCGCACCTGCTCGCATCGACGAACCCGGCAACGGTCTCCTACGACCCGGCCTACGGTTACGAGATCGCCCACATCGTGCGCTCGGGCATCGACCGCATGTACGGCGGCAACCACCCCGACCCGAACGTCATGTACTACATCACGGTCTACAACGAGCCGATCGTGCAGCCCGCCGAGCCGGAGGGTGTCGACGTCGACGGCATCGTGCGCGGCATCCACCGCATCTCGCAGGGCTCCGGCGACGGACACCGCGCGCAGATCCTCGCCTCCGGCGTGGGTGTGCCGTGGGCGCTCGAGGCGCAGAAGCTGCTGAGCGAGGACTGGGGCGTGAGCGCCGACGTGTGGTCGGTGACCTCCTGGTCCGAGCTGCGCAACGATGGCCTCGCCGCGGAGGAGCACAACTTCCTCCACCCGGAGGCGGAGCCGCGCACCGCGTACCTGACCGAGAAGCTGCGCGACGCGCAGGGCCCGGTGGTGGGTGTCAGCGACTTCATGCACGCGGTGCAGGACCAGATCCGTCAGTGGGTCCCCGGGCGTTACCTGACCCTGGGCGCCGACGGCTTCGGCTTCTCGGACACCCGCGCGGCCGCCCGTCGCTTCTTCAAGATCGACGGTCCTTCGATCGTCGTGCGCACCCTGCAGGGCCTGGTCGATGAGGGTCGCCTCGACCGGTCCGTCATCGGGCAGGCGATCGAGAAGTACCGTCTGCACGACGTGAACGCCGGAACGTCCGGCAACGCCGGCGGCGAGAGCTGAGAATGAGCCGATCCCCGGAGTCGTCGTCGGACAAGACGGAGACACTCGCCTGGTTGCGACGCATCTCCGGGGATCTGGCCACGGTCACTCTCAAGCGCCTCGAGGACACGCTCCCCTGGTACGCCGACATGCCGCCGGCCAGGCGCTCCTCGGTGGGCCTCGTTGCCCAGGCGGGCATCACCTCTTTCATCCAGTGGTACGACGATCCGACGGCGACGCCGTGGATCGCGGCGGACATCTTCGCCGCGGCTCCCCGCGAGCTGCTGCGCTCGGTGAGCCTGCAGCAGACGCTGCAGCTCATCCGCGTCACCGTCGAGGTCACGGAGGAGCGCGTTGCGGGCCGCGGTGAGGACCTGCGCGAGGCGATCCTGCTCTACTCCCGCGAACTCGCTTTCACGGCAGCCGACGTCTACGCGCGCGCCGCCGAGGCTCGCGGACTCTGGGATGCACGCCTCGAGGCTCTCGTGGTCGACTCCATCCTCACGGGCGAAGCAGACGAAGAGCTCCCGAGCCGCATCGCCGCTCTGGGCTGGCACGGTCACGGCGAGGTCTCGGTGCTCGTCGGCACCACCCCGCCGCAGTTCGATGTCGACCAGCTGCGGCGCATGGCCCGCAAGCTCGGCGTCGACGTCCTCGTGGGCGTGCAGGGCTCCCGTCTTGTGCTCGTGATCGGACGTACCGACGCCGATCACCGCGCGGGCGGCGACGAGCAGTCCGAGCTCCCCTTCCCCGAGATCGCGCGGCGTCTCGAGCCCGGCTTCGGCACCGGCCATCTCGTTCTCGGCCCCACCGTCCCCGCCCTGGTCGACGCAGGCCAGAGCGCCCGCGCCGCCCTCGCCGGCTTCGCGGTGGCCCGCGCCTGGCGCAACGCGCCCCGCCCGGTCGAAGCCGACGACCTGCTGCCCGAGCGCGCACTGGCGGGAGATCCGCTCGCCAAGCACACCCTCGTCGAGCGCATCTACCGGCCGCTCAAGGCGCACAGTTCCGACCTCGTCACGACGCTGTGGAGCTACCTCGACAACGGGCGCTCGCTCGAGGCGACGGCGCGGGAGCTCTTCGTGCATCCCAACACGGTTCGGTACCGGCTGAAGCGTGTGTCCGACGTCATCGGCTGGGACGCAACGGGGCCCCGCGAAGCGCTGATCCTGCAGACCGCCCTCGTTCTGGGCGCGATCGGAACGGACAACACGCGTCGCCGCGCGGCCGGGACACGCCGACCGCGCTGATAATTGGCGGGTATCTGCAAAGGAACCCGCGTTTCTTGTCGCATGACATCCATACCCCGGTCGGGGAGATTGGCAGGATAGAACGGTGATCATCGGTCTTTTCCCCGGGCAGGGTTCCCAGACGCCCGGGTTCCTCTCGCCCTGGCTGGAGCTGGACGGCGTCGCCGCCCGGCTCGACGAGCTCTCGGAGGCGGCACAGGTCGATCTCACCGCGGCGGGCACCGAGTGGGATGCCGATGCGATCCGTGACACGAAGGTCGCGCAGCCTCTCATCGTCGCGGCCGGCCTGATCTCTTGGCACGCCCTCGTGGCGCGCGCGGCCGGACTTCCCACAGGTGTCGCCGGGCACTCGGTCGGCGAGGTCGCGGCACTCGCCGCATCCGGCGTGATCGACGACGTGTCGGCTCTGCGCCTGGTCGGTGTGCGCGGACGCGCGATGGCGGATGCGGCCGCGCAGGTCGAGACGGGCATGAGCGCCGTCCTCGGCGGCGACGAAGAAGCCGTCCTCGCCCGTCTTGCCGAGCTCGATCTCACCCCGGCCAATTACAACGGCGGCGGTCAGATCGTCGCCGCCGGTGCGCTCGGTGCACTCAGCGACCTCGCCGCGGAAGCCCCTCGCGGCACCCGCGTCGTTCCTCTGCAGGTCGCCGGCGCATTCCACACGCGCTACATGCAGCCCGCCGTGGAGGCGCTCGCGGCCGCGGCCGCAGAGCTCACCGCATCCGACCCGACGCTCACCCTCTGGACGAACAAGGACGGCTCCGAGGTCGCTGACGGCGCCCGCGCGCTGGAACTGCTCGTGGGCCAGGTCGCCTCCCCGGTGCGCTGGGACCTCGACATGGCCGCCTTCGCGGAGGCGGGTGTCACCGGCCTGATCGAGTTCGCGCCCGCGGGCACCCTCACCGGTCTCGCCAAGCGCGGACTGCGCGGCGTTCCCGCCGTCGCCGTCAAGACCCCGGACGACCTGGATGCGGCCGTCGCGCTGCTCTCGGAGGAGAACGCATGACCGCCCCCACCCTTCGCCAGACCACGGGTCCGCAGTACACGCGCATCCTCTCCTACGGCGCCGCCCGCGGAGAGAACGCCGTCCCCAACGAAGACCTCATCGAGCCGATCAACTCGAGCGACGAGTGGATCCGCCAGCGCACCGGGATCGTGACGCGCGTGCGTGCCGACGCGACCACGAGCGCCACCGATCTCGCAACGATCGCCGCGAAGGAGGCCGTCGAGCGCTCCGGTGTCTCTCCCGAGCTGATCGACCTCGTCATCGTCGCGACGATCAGCAACGTCCGCCAGACGCCCTCGATGTCGGCCGTCGTCGCCGACCGGATCGGGGCGAACCCTGCGGCGGCGTACGACTCGAACGCCGCATGCGCGGGCTTCACCTACGGCGTCGCCCAGGCCGACGCTCTCATCCGCGCGGGCGTCGCGCACTACGCCGTCGTGATCGGCGCGGAGAAGCTCTCCGACGTCGTCGATCCCACCGACCGGACGATCTCGTTCCTGCTCGGCGACGGCGCCGGTGCCGTCGTGATCGGTCCGAGCGACACCCCGGCGATCGGCCCCACCATCTGGGGATCCGACGGCTCAAAGGCGGATGCGGTGGGCATGGATGCCACGCTCGTCGAGTTCCGCGACGGTACCTCGCCCTGGCCCACGCTCCGTCAGGAGGGCCCGACGGTGTTCCGGTGGGCCGTCTGGGAGATGGTGAAGGTCGCACGTCAGGCCCTCGAGGAGGCCGGCGTCACCGCATCCGATCTCGCCGCTTTCGTGCCCCACCAGGCCAACATGCGCATCATCGACGAGTTCGCCAAGCAGCTGGGCCTGCCCGACACGGTCCTGATCGGCCGCGACATCGAGACCACGGGCAACACCTCTGCGGCATCCGTGCCCCTCGCCACCCATCGCCTGCTCGAAGAGCATCCCGAACTCAGCGGCGGCCTCGCACTCCAGATCGGCTTCGGTGCCGGTCTGGTGTTCGGCGCACAGGTCGTCGTGCTCCCGTGAGCCGAGACTCCGCGCCTCTAGACTGATTCGCGGTCAACGCCCCCAGCCATATCGAACAAGGAGACATCATGGCTTTCACCACTGACGAGGTCCTCGCCGGACTCGCCGAACTCATCACCGACGAGACCGGCATCTCGGCCGACGAGGTCGCGCTCGAGAAGTCCTTCACGGACGACCTCGACATCGACTCGATCTCGATGATGACGATCGTCGTCAACGCCGAGGAGAAGTTCGGCGTCACCATCCCCGACGACGAGGTCAAGAACCTCAAGACCGTCGGCGACGCCGTCACCTACATCACCTCGAACCAGGCGTGACCCCCTGCGGTGGGGGCGCCGAGCCCCCACCGCCACCCCGACTCGGAGACCGAACATGAGCACCGCCCGCATCGTCGTCACCGGCATCGGAACCTCCTCCCCCCTCGGAGGAACCGCCCCCGAAAGCTGGTCCGCCCTGCTGAACGGAGAGTCCGGCACCCGCACTCTCGAGCACGACTGGGTGGAGCAGTACTCCCTCCCGGTGACGTTCGCCGCCGAGGCGAAGGTCCGCCCTGAGGAGGTGCTGGAGCGGCCGATCGCCAAGCGGCTCGACCCGTCTTCGCAGTTCGCCCTCATCGCGGCCAAGGAAGCCTGGGCGGATGCCGGTGCGCCCGACGTCGCCCCGGAGCGTCTCGGCGTCGACTTCGCCACCGGAATCGGAGGCGTGTGGACCCTCCTGGACGCCTGGGACACCCTCCGGGAGAAGGGCCCTCGTCGCGTCATGCCGATGACGGTTCCGATGCTCATGCCCAACGCGGCGGCCGGGAACCTTTCGCTTCACTTCGGCGCACGCGCGTTCGCGCGCACCGTCGCGAGCGCGTGCGCGTCCAGCACGGAATCCATCGTCAACGCGATCGAGCACCTGCGCGACGGCCTCGCCGACGTCATCATCGCCGGTGGAACCGAATCGGCCATCCACCCGATCACGATCGCGTCGTTCGCCTCCATGCAGGCGCTCTCCAAGCGCAACGACGACCCCGCCACGGCATCGCGCCCGACCAGCATCGACCGCGACGGGTTCGTGATGGGCGAAGGTGCCGCGGCTCTCATCCTCGAGACCGAAGAGCACGCTCGCGCGCGCGGCGCGAAGATCTACGCGTACGTGGCCGGCGGCGGCGTCACGGCCGACTCGTACCACATCACCGCCAACGACCCCGAGGGCGCGGGCGCCGCGCGGGCGGTGGGGCTTGCGCTCGCCATGGCCGACGCGTCCGTGGACGACGTGACCCACATCAACGCGCACGCCACCTCGACACCCGTCGGCGATCCCAACGAGTACACCGCACTCAAGGCCGTCTTCGGCGACCGCATCGACGACATCCCCGTGTCGGCGACGAAGGCGTCCACGGGCCACCTTCTCGGCGGCACCGGCGCTCTCGAGGCGATCTTCACGATCCTCGCGATCAGCGAGCGGCAGGCACCGCCGACGATCAACATCACGGAACAGGATCCCGCCGTCCCCTTCCGCGTGTCCGGCTCGGTCCAGTCGCTGGGCGCCGGCGATCAGCTCGCGATCAGCAACTCGTTCGGCTTCGGCGGACACAACGCGGTCGTCGCGTTCTCGAACACCTGAACCCTCACGCCGAAAGGCCCGGAGAGCAACCGCTCTCCGGGCCTTCGTCGTATCGGGCGGCGGTGCGCCTTCCCAGCGCCGGGACGAGGTCGACCGGCATCCGGTAGCAGCGCTCCCGCCGCCCGAGGTCTTGGTCAGCCGACCTTGTGCAGCCACACCACCGGGGCATCGTCACCGGCCTGACGGAACGGCTCCAGCTCTTCGTCCCACGCTCCGCCCAGGGCGACGCTGAGCTCGCGCTGCAACTCGGCCGCATCCCCCGCGGCGAGCTCCATCGCGTAGCGAATGCGGTCCTCCCCGATCACCACGTTGCCGGCGGTGTCGGTCTGCGCGAAGTGCACGCCGAGGTCCGGCGTGTGCATCCACCGACCGCCGTCGCTGCGGGCACTCGGATCCTCGGAGACCTCGAAGCGCAAGTGCTCCCAGCCGTGCATCGCACTGGCGAGCGCCGCTCCGGTTCCGTTGGGAGCCTCCCAGTAGAACTCGGCGCGGCGACTGCCCGGCAGTACCGGCTGATCGGACCACTCGAAGTTGACGGCGCGCCCGAGCACACGCCCGACAGCCCACTCGAGGTGGGGACACAACGCCCGTGGCGCCGAGTGGATGAACACCACTCCGCGCGCCATGTGTGCAGCCATTCTCTCTCCGATCATCAGGTGCGTCTTCCCCTACGACCTGACTCGGTGGACGAGCTGCGGATATGCGGTTGTCCCGGCCATTATCTCCGGCCCACCCGAGAATCACAAGTCTGTAACTCTCTGGAAGTCCGCGCGCCACCGAGCGGGTCGAGCGGACTTCCGTCAGCTGTCCTGCCTGCGCGGCGCCAGGACGCGCTTTGCTGGGAGAGCGCGTCCGTCGTGGGGCGCAGGAAGGGCGAGACATGATCGAGGCACCCGACCCGGCGACCGTCCCGGTCGCGCCCGCGCGCGTGGGCGCGCTCGCGCCGCTCACCGTGCCCGCGTTCCGCGCCCTGTGGATCGCGGCCCTGATCAGCAACATCGGCAGCTGGATGCAGACAGTCGGGGCGCAGTGGTTCCTCGTGGAACAGCACAGTTCCCCTCTGCTCATCGCTCTCGTGCAGACCGCGAGCGCCGCGCCCGTCCTTCTGCTGGGGATACCAGCGGGCGTGATCGGTGAACTTCTGAACCGACGAACCCTGCTGATCTGGGTGCAGGCCACGCAGGTCGTCATCGGGGGCGTGCTGGTCGTCCTCACGATGACCGGTGAGATGTCGCCCTATCTGCTGCTCGCGCTGACCCTCGTGCTCGGGGCGGCCTCAGCTGTGCAGTTGCCCGCGTACGGCGCGATCTCCGCCGAGATCGTACCGACGCCCTTCATCCCCAACGCGGCGTCGCTCAGCTCGATATCGGTCAACGTCGCACGGGCGATCGGTCCCGCGATCGCAGGAGCCTTGGTCTCGCTGCTCGGTGTCGCCTTCGTCTTCGCCCTGAACGCCGCATCCTTCGCGGTCTTCCTGGTGGTCCTGCTGGCGTGGCGCGGGTACCGGCCCTGCGCGCACGGGTTCGAGCCCTTCCTGGATGCCACCCGAGCGGGCGTGCGATACGTCCGCAACGCGGGGATCATCCGTGCGCTTTACCTGCGCCTGGGGCTCTTCATCGTGCCCGCGTCGGCGCTGTACGCGCTTCTGCCGCTGCTCGCGACGGAGCGCCTCGGTCTCGACGCCACGGGGTACGGAGTGCTCCTCGCCGGCGTCGGGGCGGGGTCCATCGTGGGCGCCTTCACGATGCCGCGCGTGCGAGACGCGATCGGGGTGAACCGCACCGTGCTACTGTGCGCCCTCGCCTTCGGAGCCAGCATGGTCGGCACCGCCGTCTCTCCCTGGGCCCCGCTCACCGTCGTGATCCTGGCCGCGGGCGGTGCGGGGTGGATCGGTGTGATCGCGACCCTCAACGGCGCGGTACAGTCCTTCCTCCCCACGTGGGTGCGCACACGCGGGCTCTCGATCTATCAGATGGTGCTGTTCGGCTCGACCGCGGCGGGATCCGCGCTCGCGGGTGCCGTGGCCGGCTGGATCGGATCGGTCACGGCTTGTCTGGCGGCGGGGGTTCTCGTCGTCCTGGTGGCGCTGACCCAGCTCGCGATCCCGCTCGCGGCGACGGGAGACATCGCCCGTGGTCGTGGAGAGCTCCCCCTGCCCCAGCTCGATTCGGATGCGGACATCGATGAGAACGCGCAGACGCTCGTTCTCGTGCGCTACCGGGTGGACGAGGGACGCCGGGAGGAGTTCCTGAGTCGGATGGCGCTCGTCGAGCACAGCCGACGTCGAACAGGGGCGCGGAGCTGGACGCTGTACGCCGACCGGGAAGAGCCTGGCCTGCTCGTGGAGGCCTTCGACGTCGGTAGCTGGCGCGAGCACCTGAGCCAGCATGCCGAGAGGCTCACGGGATATGACCAGAAGGTCATTCACGACGCGCAGATGCTCGCACTGTCGGTCGACACCGAGCATCTGATCGCAACCGGTCCCGCGTCGCGCTCCGCGTGACCTGAGGTACTTCCCCGAGCAGGGGCGACCGGTCAGCCGCTCACCGTGCGACGGCTGCGTCGAGCAGCTGGCCGATCAGAGCCGAGTAACCGAGCCCGACGGCGGCGTACATGCGGGGCACTTGCGAGTGCTCGGTCAGTCCCGGCGTGGTGTTCACCTCGTTGAGCACGACGCCGCGACCGGTGACGAAGAAATCGAAACGTGCGACACCCGCACATCCGAGTGCATCGTAGAGACGCACCGCATCCCGCTCCAGGATCTCCAACTCGTCCGACGTCACGCGGGCGGGGAGGATGAACGGCGCGCTGCCGTCGTACTTCGCGGCGTGGTCGAAAACGGCCCGATCGGCGACGGCGATCTCCAGCGGCTCGCCGACCCGCAGTGCGCCCGAGGGTCCACGGAACACGGCGATGTCCACCTCTCGCCCGGTGATGTAGGGCTCCACCAGCACACTGCTCCCCGCGCAGCGCGCCCGTTCGATCGCAACCGCCAGCTCCGCCGCGTCCGAGACCAGCGACACGCCGTTGCTCGAGCCGCCCGACGTCGGCTTCACCACGAAGGGCGTAGCGAGGGGAACGGTCGGCACCGCGTCACCCGGCTCGATCAGGATTCCCGGTGCCGTCGCCACCCCGAGGGCACCGGCGACGAGCTTCATCGCCCACTTGTCCATCGCCAAGGCACCCGCCCGCACCGGCGAACCCGCGAACGGGACACCCAGCATCGTGAGAAGGCCGGCGATCGCACCATCCTCGCCGTTCACCCCGTGCAGGACCGGGAAGACGACGTCGCAGCCGTCGAGCAGGCGCACGGCATCGGTGGGCGCGAGCGGCCCGTCGACTGACCGCCACTGCCCACCGCGCTCGATGGACAGCTCGCATACCTCGTCGCCGAGCTCACGCGCCGCACGCGCCACCGAGGCCGCCGACGCGAGCGACACATCGTGCTCGTCGTTCGCTCCGCCACCGATGACCACGACCCTTCGCTGCCGGAATGTCGTCATTCAGGGATCCTTCCGATGTGTTCTGCGATGCACACGAGAGACGCGTACACCGATTCGGGTGACGATCTCGTGGTCGATGGTCTCCGACCATCTCGCCCAGTCAGCCACGGTGGGCTCTCCCTGGTCGCCGGGCCCGAAGACCGTCACGGGCTCCCCTGGGGTCAGAAAGTCGTCGCCGGTGTCGATGACCGCCATGTCCATGGAGATCAGGCCGACGATCCGACGACGGCGACCCCGCACGAGGACCTCCGCCCGGTGGGAGGCCGCGCGCGGCAACCCGTCCGCATAACCCAGCGGAAGCAGGGCCAGGTGGGTGGGACGGTCCGTGGTGAAGGAGGCGCCGTAACCGACGCTCACCTGCGCACCGACCCGACGCGCGCTGATGACCGGCGCGCGCAGGGAGAGAGCGAAGCGCAGCTCGCTCGAGGTCCGCGAAGGGTCGATCCCGTACAGGCCCGCTCCGATGCGATGGAGGTCGTGATCACCGCCGGCCCCCGTGATCGTGGCCGCCGTCGCCGCGAGATGCGTGACGGATGGCGCGAGCCCTCGATGGCGAGCGCTTCGAACGGCCGCATCGAAGCGCAGCCGCTCGCAGAGGTTCTGCGGGTCGTCCGGGCGGTCGGCGCAGGACATGTGCCCCATGATCCCGACGATCTGCACATGCCCCTGCCGCTCCGCCATCCGGGCGAGTTCGCACAGGCTCCGCCACTCGGATGCGGGCGCGCCGTCACGGCTCATGCCCAGATCGGCATGCAGGTGAAGTCGTGCCGGGTGACCGCAGCGAAGCGCGGCTCGGACGATCGCGTGCAGCGATTCCGCACCGGACACGCCGAGGTCTATGCGCTCCGATACGGCCGACGCGAAGTCGGCATCGACCGGATTCAGCCAACTCAGGATCGGGACGTCGAGACCGTTGCGCCGAAGCGTGAGTCCTTCGTCGAGCGACGCGACTCCGAACGCGGTAGCCCCCTCTTCGATCACCGCTGATGCGACGGGACCATGACCGAATGCGTCTGCCTTCAACACCGCCATCAGGCGGCTCCGCGTGAGACGGGAGAAGTACCGCACGTTGGCTCGGATCGCGTCCTCGTCCACGCGCAGCTCCGGGGCCGACATGACCGCATCAGTGCGGGGGTCTGAGGCGTTCGACACAATCAGAGTCAATCCATGCGCTCGTCACAGCGTCGTATGCAGTTCTCGATACGTTCGCGATACACACGGTCTGTGGAACTCACCAACGCTCGGCGACGCCCCTCCTCTAGGGTGATGACCATCTCGAACCCGACCGTGCCGGTCGGTCATGGAGCGAAGGGAACCTCATGGGCGTCACATTCCCGTCGGGATCGATCACGGTGAGGACCGCAGCAGACGAGGTCGTGATCCTGCACATCTGCGATGTGTGCGGCGCCGTCGTCGCGGAAGCAGAGGACACCGATCTGGCATTGCACAAGCGCTGGCACAGGATGACCGGCTCCCGAAACTGGATCGACCCGTCGACCGGCCTCCTCCACGGCTCCGGCAACACCGCCTCGCCGGGCGGGTCGCCGAGGTGAACCCTCGATGAGGTGAGTAGGGCGGGTGGGACTTGAACCCACGATCGTCGGGTTATGAGCCCGCTGCCTTGACCAGCTTGGCCACCGCCCCCTGTGCTGAAAAGCCTATCGCGGCGGCGCGGTGTCTCCGCGGCTGCCTCGCTGCAGGGGCAGCTCCTGACTGTCGCTGATGACCTGCGGGTGGTTGCGGGTCAGAGAGAACACGCCGTAGACCGCGATGAGACCGGCCACGACGAAGCCCGCGATCGCCCAGGCGCCCGCGGTCGCCGCCTCCTGGAGGATGACGAGACCGATCACGACGGCGACGATGGGATCGATGACCGTGAGCCCCGCGATGACGAGGTCAGGCGGGCCCACGGAGTAGGCGGTCTGCACGAAGTACGCGCCGAGCGTCACGGCGACCAGCAGCCCCACGATGCACAGGATCGAAAGCCAGCCGAAGTCGCCCTCCTGGATGTTCTTGATCACGACTTTGGCAAGGGTGGCGACGAACGCGTAGAGCACCCCCGCCGCGACGATGTAGAAGAGCGGACGAGCGTGCTTGCGCATCCACAGCCACCAAGAGAGGGCGGTGAGCACGACCACCACCGCGAGCAGTCCGAGGATCGTCAGGAGCTCCGACTGGGAGATCGGCTGTTCCGTCGCGACGAACGCGGCGATCGTGACGAAGATGAGGATGCCGCCGACACACGCGATGATCGAACGCACCGACGCCTTCGTCGGTTTGTGTCCGGAGATCCTCGCATTCAGCAGCGTCGTGATCACGAGCGACACCGCCCCGAGAGGCTGCACCAGGATCAGGGGTGCGAAGGCGAGAGCCGTCAGCTGACAGGTGATGCCCAAGCCGAGCATCACCGTTCCGGCGACCCAGGACGGCCGCCTCAAGAGCTGAAGGAGCTGTCCTCCGCTGAGCCCGCTCGCGCCCGACGCGTTCGCGAGCCGTTCGACCTTGACCACACCACGGTGCTGGTACTGCGCACCGAGCGACATGAACACCGCGCCGAGCAAGGCGATCGGGATGCCGATGAGGATGCCCGGGTCACGGAACACGCCGACGAGGTCGTTGGCGACATCGTTCAGGATCACTTCCGCTGGGAGCACCCTATGACCCTAACCTCCGGCGTGCGCTGGGTAGGCTCAGACACGTGGCTGTCCTTCCGATTCGCATCATGGGCGATCCCGTCCTCCACTCCCCCGCCGCCCCCGTCGAGGAGGTGACCGACGAGATCCGCACCCTGGTCGCCGACATGTACGAGACCATGGATGCGGCTCCCGGCGTCGGCCTGGCCGCACCCCAGGTCGGTGTCGGCCTGCGCATCTTCACCTACACCTACCAGGACGACGAGGGCGCCCAGTGGCGGGGCGAGATCATCAACCCCGAGTTGTGGATGACGCCGCTCATCCCCGGGGATCCGGACGAAGACGAAGAATCCGAGGGCTGCCTCTCGTTTCCCGGCGAACGCTTTCCGCTGCGCCGCTCGGAGCGGGTACGCGTGACCGGAACCGACCTCGAAGGCCGTCCGGTGTCCATCGAAGTCGAGGGCTGGCGAGCCCGCATCCTGCAGCACGAGTTCGATCACCTCGACGGTGTTCTGTACGTCGATCGCCTCAGCGACGCGGACTGGAAGACGACGCAGAAGATCGCCCGCAAGCGCGGATGGGGACGCCCGGGAGCGTCCTGGCTCCCGGGCGTCGACGACCTCGAGGGCTGAGGCTCACGCCCCTTCGGGTGTCGTGTCGGCGGCCGGAGCCGCTGCCGGCGGTGCGGGCGGGGTGTGCTGACCCTGCGGCGCCGCGGCCTGCAGCTGCTCTCCCATCGCCTGACCGACGACGCGGCCCTGGATGATCTCCGCAAGGTCGAGGCCGGTCGCCACCTTGACCGCGTCGAAGGTGGCGCGAAGACCCTGCGCGGACTCGGCCGCGAGGTGACTGCTGGCGCCCTCTCCGCCGAGGACGGTGACGGAACCCACCTTGTCGTAGCCCTTCGCGAACTCGGCCATCATCGGCACGAGTGCTTCGAGAGCGCGCTGCGCGAGCAGAGCCTGCTGGTTGCGGCTGAGCGCCTCGGCTTCCGCCTGGATCGCCGCAGCGCGCGCCTCACCCTCGGCACGAACGGCGTCGGCCTCGGCGTTCGCACGCAGCCGCGTGGCGGCCGCATCCTGCTCCGCGATCTGCGCCTGCGCCTGCGCCGCCTTCACCTTGGCGTACGCGTCGGCATCGGCCGCGCGCTCACGCTCGTAGAGGTTGGCGTCGGCGACCTTCTTGATGTCGGCATCGAGGCGCGCCTGCTTGTTCTCGGCCTCCTGGAGCAGAACCGCCTGCTGACGCTCTGCCCGGGCGAGGGCCTCGGCCTGCTCGGCCTCGGCGTTGGCCCGCCCGACCTCGGCCTGCGCTGCTGCCGTGTTCTTGTCGAGCGCCGTCTGCTCGATCAGGTTCGCCTCCTGGGTGGCGATCTGACGCGCCCGGATCTCGCGCTCCGCGTTGATCTTGGCGACCTCCGCCTCGCGCTTCACGCGCTCGACCTCGGTCGCGCCGAGAGCGGAGATGTAGCCGTTCTGATCGGTGATGCCCTGGATCTGGAACGAGTCGAGGATCAACCCCTGCGACGACAGATCGCTCTTGATGCCTTCGGCGATCTGGTCCGACAGACGCTGCCGATCGCGCATGAGCTCCTCCACCGTCAACGTCGCGACGACACCGCGGAGCGCGCCCTCGAGCTGTTCGGTCGTGAACTGTTCGATGGCCTTGTCCTGCGAGGCGAAGCGCTCGGCCGCGCGGCGGACGGATTCGGGGTCGGAGCCGATCTTGACGAGCGCGACACCGCTCACGTTGACGGTGACGCCGTTGGAGGACTGCGCCGTCGGCTCCATCTTGATCTGGCGGGCACGGAGCGAGATCATCTCGCCGCGCTGGGTCAGCGGGTTCACGATCGCCCCGCCGCCGGTGATCACCGTGATGCGCGAGTCCCCGCTGGTGCTGCGCTGCTTCTTACCGACGATCACGAGAGCCTCGTCGGCCTTTGCCACCCGGTACCAGGCGCGGATGAGGATCAGCACGACGACCAGAACGACGACCAGCACGATTCCGCCGACGATGGCCAGCAGCCCCATTGCTCCGAGTGCGGCGATATCCATGTGCATCCTTCCGGTCGCGGCGACGGACGCCTCACCCCGAAGCGTCTCCCCCCTCACCCTATCCAGCGGCTATGTCGGTGCCGAGCCGGTTGTGGACGAACACGGGGACCGTGCACGCAGGCGCTCGCCATGGTCTCCGGGGCACCGAAGAGCGCATGAAAAAAGACCCGGGGTGGAAGCCCGGGTCTCAGGTGAGAGCTGCGGTAGATAACGCAGTACTCTCGCTCCCCGGCTTGGACTCGAACCAAGAACCTATCGGTTAACAGCCGATTGCTCTGCCAATTGAGCTACCGAGGAATGCTGTCCTTCTCGCGAAGGCAACCCGACTATCGTAGCAAACTCCGCGGGCTCACGACGACACGAGACGACGATCGGCCGACGACGAAGGCGTCCACTGCATCTGCTTCACGCCGTGTCCGAATCCCACCGCGTGCCCCGCCTGCATGACGAGCACGTCGGCGTCGAAACTCGCGAGCGTCTCCGCTTCATTGGCCACGAGGAGCAGCGAGGTACCCCGTTCCCGGCGCCGCGTCTCGAAAGCGGTCCGCACCAGCTCCCGTCCCTCGACGTCAAGGTTCGCCATGGGCTCGTCGGCAACCACCAGGCGGGGATCGAGCACGAGTGCTCGGGCGATCGCGACACGTTGACGCATCCCCGAGCTCAGCTCGTACGGGAACTTGGAGGCCGCGCCGATGCTGAGTCCGAGCTCGTCGAGGAGCGTCACCACCCGCAGCTCGAGAGCACGGGCGTTCACCCGCCGCGCACGGCTCGTCACCGGCTCCGCCACGATCTCGGCCACCGTCAGCCGGGGCGGGAGCTGGGCACCGTCCTGCTGGCCGAGGTAGCCCGCGAAGACCGGAAGGGCGCGACGACGGCGACCGCCGTGCCGCACCGACACCCCTTCGACCACGGCATCGCCGCCGACGACGTGGACGCCCTCATCCGCCTGCCCGGCCAGGACGGCCGCGAGCGTCGACTTCCCGGAACCCGTCGAACCGACCAGGATGAGGGCGGCTCCGCGCTCCAGGCGGAAGGAGATGCCGTCGATCACACGCTCGTCGCTGCCGGCATGAGCGAGTGAGATGTCGCTGCAATCGATGCTGTGCGCGGCCTGATCCATGCAGTCATCCTGCACGCTGAGCGTCTGAACCGCTACTGATCGAGGGTCAGGCGCAGTCGCGCCGCATCCAGTTCGCGCAGGCGCAGCCGGACCTCGCGCCCCTCCGGCGAGTCGGGGGCGAGCCGCTGGATGTCTCCGACCAGCTCCTGCTTCTGCCGGTCGATGGCACGCAACCGGATGCGCAGGGCCAGATCTCGCGCCGAGATCACCGCGTGCTCCTCGTCGCGCGCCGGGAACTCGCCGGTCAGCAACTCGGCGGCCAGCGAGCGGAAAGGCTCCCTCACGGCGTCGACGGCCGCCGCCGCCCATCCGGGACGAGAGTGGTCCGGGACCGCGGCGATGCTCGACCGCACCGCCTCGAGTGCCGGATGCTGGAACGTCTCATCCAGGGCCGCCCGCAGCTCTGCCGGGTCGAGGCGGTGCCCGTACTGCAGGAATCCCATCACCGCGTCGCGCTCCAGATCGGCCGAGCGGGGCAGCGAGGCGAGTGTGACGCGCATGGCCGTCGGTTGCGGGGCGTCGGGCGCGGCCACCGGAGCGGCCGCGGGCTCCGGCGCGCCCGCGGCGCGCGCCCGCTGGCGGGCCACCTCGCGATGGACGTCCTTCAGGTCTTCGCCGAGTCGGCGCGCGAGGACGTGCTCGTAGCGCCGGCGAAGCGGCTCATCACGGATCTCGGCCAGCAGGGGGGCGGCGAGGTTCAGACCCGCGAGTCGACCCTCGACCGTGCGCAGGTCGAGGCCGGCGAGTCGCTGGTCGATGACGAACTCGAACATCGGGACCTTGGTGTCCATCAGGGCGCGCACCGCGCCGTCACCGCGAGCCAGCCGCAGATCGCACGGATCGAGATCCGCGGGCCCCACGGCCACGAAGCTCTGCACGTTGGCGGTGCGGGTCTCGGCGAATGCCCGCACCGCGGCCTTCTGGCCCGCCGCATCCGGATCGAAGGTGAAGACGATCTCGGCGGCCGCGTCGTCGCCCATGATGCGGCGCAGCACCTTCATATGGTCGCCGCCGAACGCCGTGCCACAGGTCGCAACCGCGGTGGTGAGGCCAGCCAGGTGGCACGCCATGACGTCGGTGTAACCCTCGACGACGATGACCCGACGTTTCTCGCCGCGGGCCATGTCGCGCTTAGCGAGGTCGATGCCGTACAGAACCTGCGACTTGCGATAGATCGGCGTCTCGGGCGTGTTGAGGTACTTCGGCCCCTTATCGTCCTCGAGCAGGCGTCGCGCACCGAAGCCGAGCACCTGACCGGTGACATCACGGATGGGCCAGACGACGCGACCGCGGAACCTGTCGTAGACGCCGCGCTGCCCCTGCGAGACGAGGCCCGCCGTGAGCAGTTCCTCCTTGGTGAAGCCCTTCGCCAGCAGTGCGTCGAGCATCCCGGACCACCCCGGCGGCGCGAAGCCCACCCCGAAATGCGCCGCCGCGCCGGCGTCGAAGCCCCGCTCACCGAGGAAACGACGCCCCACCTCCGCCTCGGGGGTCAGCAACTGCGCACGGAAGAACTCGGCCGCCGCGGCATTCGCCGCGTACAGGCGCGCGCGTCCGGACGTCTCGGGCGCCGCCCCGCCCTCCTCGTAGTGCAAGGTGTAGCCGATGCGGCCGGCGAGGCGCTCGACCGCCTCGGTGAAGGTCAGGTGGTCCATGCGCCGCAGGAACGTGTACACGTCGCCGGACTCGCCGCATCCGAAGCAGTGGTAGAAGCCCACCTGCGGTCGCACGTGGAAGCTGGGGCTCTTCTCGTCGTGGAACGGACACAGCCCCTTGAGGGAGCCGACGCCGGCGGACTTGAGCGCGACGCGCTCCCCCACGATGTCGGCGATGTTCGTGCGGGCCTTCACCTCCTCGACGTCGGCTTGCGCGATGCGCCCCGGCATCAGAGCCCCTCGAGGGGCTCGGGCAGGGCGTACAGGGATCGAGCGATGGTTCGCCCTCCCGGCATCCAGACGTCGAGGGTCTCGGTGTCGATCTCGCCCACGAGGCGGTGGTGCCAGCCCAGCGCGAAGCGATCGGTGAGACTCGCGACCTGATCGACGACCACGCGCCGTCGTGCGCTGTCGGACTCCGCACGGGCGAAGTCCTCCGCGTGCAGGGCGTCGAGGTGCTCGGGCGCCTCCCACAGGGCGGTCGCGAGCCGCTTCAGCAGTCGGCGCTGCTCGCGGTAGAGCTCCTTCCGCCCCTCGATCGTCACCACAAACGCTCCGATCGTGCCTTTGAGCACCGCCATCTCGGCTTCCACGACGCGCGGCACGACAACGTGGCCGTTGTACCGCGTGAGGGCGGGTGCGTCGTACGCCTCGCGCGTCGCCGCGGTCGCGGCGCGGGCGAAGCGGCCGATCAGGTCGGAGGTGAGGTTCTTCAGCCTCGCGTGCGCCGCCCGGGTGCCGTCGAAGGACGCGATCCACTCGGGCAGGCTGGTCAGGCGGTAGAGCGCGTCGTCGAGCTCGTCGCGCGTGAAGTCGTAGCCGACCCAGGTCTGGATGGCGCTCAGCAGCGCCGCGTGCTGGCGCGGGTCCGAGAGGCGCCCGGGGTCGAGGTAACCGTTGATGACGGCGTCCTCGAAGTCGTGCACCGAGTAGGCGATGTCGTCCGAGAGGTCCATGACCTCGGCCTCGATGCACCGCACCCGTCCCGGCGCGCCCTGGCGCATCCAGCGGAAGACCGGTTCGTCGTCCGGGTAGACGCCGAACTTCAGCCGCCCACCCGGATCGGGCACGGGGCTGTCGATGGTCCACGGGTACTTGCAGGTCGCGTCGAGGCTGGCACGCGTCAGGTTGAGCCCGTAGCTGCGGCCGTCGTCCGAGATCACCTTCGACTCGAGCCGGGTCAGGATGCGGAGGGTCTGGGCATTGCCTTCGAAACCTCCGATGTCCTCGGCCCAGTCGTTGAGCGCACGCTCGCCGTTGTGCCCGAACGGTGGATGACCGAGATCGTGGCTCAGACACGCCGTGTCCACCACGTCCGGCGCCAGCTGAAGCGCGGTGGCCAGCTCGCGCCCCACCTGCGCGACCTCGAGCGAGTGCGTCAACCGGTTGCGCGCGAAATCGGCCGGGCTCGCGGGAGAGAGCACCTGCGTCTTGGCCGCCAGTCGGCGCAGCGAGGCGGAGTGGAGGACCCGCGCGCGATCGCGGGCGAAGTCGTCGCGCTGCGAGCGGTGCTGCTCGGCGAAGAAGCGTTCGGCGTCTGTCGCCTCATACCCGTCGGGGCGCGTCCCCGTCACGGAGTGTTCAGCCGCCACTGTGGTCGAGCTCCGCATCCGCCAGTGCGCCGGCGGCGTCGGTCGCCAGCTCTCGGCTGTCGAGCCAGCCCTCGGGAAGCGCCGGGCGCTTCGGGGTCCCCGCCCGGCCGCGCTGCCCTTCCGCCGCCTCGCCCGGGTACGGCGCATCTAGCTCCAGCGTGCCGAGGAGGTCATCGATCTCCTGCAGCGAGGATGCCGTCGCCAGGCGCGCCCGGATGTCGCCGCCCACGGGATACCCCTTGAAGTACCAGGCCACGTGCTTGCGGATATCCCGGCATCCGCGATCCTCGTCCTCGAAGAACTCCACGAGCAGCTCCGCGTGTCGGCGGAAGGCCGCCGCCACGAAGCCGAGCGTCGCATCGACGGGCTGCGTACCCGCACCGCCGCCGAACGCGCGGGCCAGGTCGCCGAAGAGCCACGGACGCCCGAGGCAGCCGCGCCCCACCACGACACCGTCGCAGCCGGTCTGCTCGACCATGCGCACGGCGTCCTCCGCCGACCAGATGTCGCCGTTGCCCAGCACCGGAACGCTCGTGATGGTCTGCTTCAACGTCCCGATCGCGTCCCAGTCGGCGTTGCCCGAGTAGAACTGCGACGCGGTGCGCGCGTGCAGCGCGATCGCCGCGACACCCGCGTCCTCCGCGATACGGGCGGCATCGAGATAGGTGAGGTGATCGTCGTCGATGCCTTTGCGCATCTTCACGGTCACGGGGATGTCGCCCGCACCGCGCACGGCCGCGCGAACGATGTCGCCGAACAGTCCGCTCTTCCACGGCAGTGCCGCTCCCCCGCCCTTACGGGTGACTTTGGGGACGGGACAGCCGAAATTCAAGTCGATGTGGTCGGCGCGGTCCTCGTCTGCAAGCAGGCGCGCGGCCGCTCCCACCGTCGCCGGGTCCACGCCGTAGAGCTGCACCGAGCGCGGCGTCTCGGACTCGTGATGGCGGATGAGGCGCATGGTCGTGTCGTTGCGCTCCACCAGGGCGCGCGAGGTGATCATCTCGCTCACGTAGAGGCCTGCGCCGTACTCGCGGCACAACCGGCGGAACGCCGTATTCGTGATGCCCGCCATGGGCGCGAGAACCACCGGCACCTCGACCTCGATGGGGCCGAGCCGCAGGGGGCGCGCGGGGGCGATTGTCGTGGTCACCAGATCATTCTCCCAGACCGAGGGACCGCGCGGCGGCGTACTGTAAGGCTCATGAGCGCGACCACTGCCGAAGACCTCCGCAGCATCCCCTTCACCGCCGCAGACGGCAGCCAGAAGACCCTTGCCGAGTACGGACAGAACGTCCTCATGATCGTGAACGTCGCCTCCCGCTGCGGGCTCGCCCCGCAGTACGAGCAGCTCGAGGAGCTGCAGCGCACCTATGGCGAGCGGGGATTCACCGTCCTCGGATTCCCCTGCAACCAGTTCATGGGCCAGGAACCGGGATCCGTCGAGGAGATCCTCGAGTACTGCTCGACGACATGGGGCGTGACGTTCCCGGTGAACGACAAGGTGAAGGTCAACGGCCCAGGCGCCGCTCCCCTGTACAAGGCGCTCAAGCGAGCGAAGGACGAGGAGGGCAAGCACGGCCCCATCCTCTGGAACTTCGAGAAGTTCGTGCTCACCCCGGCCGGAGACGTGCACCGGTTCCGCCCGACCACGAAGCCCGACGATCCGGCGATCGTCGAGGTCATCGAGCGGAACCTGCCCGCCTGAGTCAGGCCGTCTCGGCGCCCTGCCGCTCGGCCCAGACCTGACGGGCGATCTGCGCGAACGCCTCAGGCGGCTGCGCCCCGCTCACTCCGTAGCGCTCGTCGATCACGAAGAACGGTACGGCGTTGATCCCGTACGCCGTCGCCTGCGCCTTGTCGGCTTCGACGGCATCCAGGTACCGGTTGCTCTGCAGCGCCTCACGCGCCGCATCCGCATCCAATCCGACCTCCGCGGCCAGTGCGACGAGATCATCCACACGACCCACGTGGTGCCCTTCTACGAAGTAGGCGGCCATCAGACGCTCGGTCATCTCCCGCTGCAGCCCCTGCTCCTTCGCGAAGTGCAGCAGCTGATGAGCGAGCACCGTGTTCGTGTGCTGCAGCTTCTCGAAGTGGTAATCCAGACCGGCCTCGGCCGCCACGCCCGTGACGCGGTCCAGCATCTGCCGAACCTGCTCGTGCGGCATCCCCTTGTACTCCGCGAGGAAGTCGACCTCGTTGCCATGGAAATCGACGGGCGTATCGGGCGAAAGCTCGTACGAGTGGAAGGTCACCTCCACCCGCGGGGCATCCTCGTCATCCGCGGTGGCCTTCAGTCCGGCCTCGAGATTGCGCTTTCCGATGTAACACCACGGGCACGCGATGTCACTCCACACGTCGATACGAATCGGGTCAGTCATGACGTAAGCAACGGCGGCACGGCTCCCGCTATTCCGCTGGCCCGCGAGCGGGAGCGATGAACGCTGAGAAGGTGCGAAGAATGACCGTGCGAGGGGGGCGCGCTGTGCGAGACTTCTGGGGGCTGCCGTGGGGGTATGCCGGCACCTGAGCAACATGGGGAAAGCACGTGGGAACCCGAACCCCGGCGCGTGACGCGCGCCACGCACGACAGCGGCGACGCCGCACCGTCATCTGGGTGAGCTCGCTCATCGCCGTCCTGGCAGTGGGAGTCACGACGGCAGCGGCCGTGGTACTGCCGCAACTGCCGCCGTCCTTCCCGTTCGCTGCAGAGCCGACGCCGACTTCGTCGCCGTCGGTGGTCCACTCACCGGATCCCGCGCCGTTGCCCACTCCGGTACAGACGCCCGACATCCCGCCACCTCCCCCGGCGCCCGTCTCCCCACTCGCTCTCGGGTGCGACACGACGACCGTGATGTCGGTGTGGGCGCACCAGGACGACGACCTGATCTTCGCGAATCCCTCGCTGCAGGAGGCCGTGAGTAATGGCGAATGCGTGCGCACGCTGTACCTGACCGCCGGTGACGCCGGGAAGGGAACGAACTACTCGCGCTCACGCGAGCTGGGCATCCTGCGCGCGTACAACACGATGCGCGGCGCGCAGGCCTTCTGGGACGAGACCAGCGTCACCACGCTCTCGGGAGCGCACGTGACGATGTTCTCCCGACAGGGAGACCCCAAGTTGACCGTCGCGTTCCTCCGACTCCCCGACGGCGGCCTCGACGCGGGCGGGTTCGTGGCCACCGGTCACGGGAGTATCCCGAAGCTCGAGTCCGGCGCAATTCCCGCGCTCGCCCCCATCGACGGTGGACCGCCGCTCACCGCCGCCGTGCTGCAGCAGACCGTGGCCGAGGCGATCTCGGCGTGGGCTCCCACCCGGCTCTTCACCCACGTGCCCGCAAACTCGCCCCTGACCCAGGGCGACCATCCGGACCACGGCGCGACCGGTGCGATCGTACGGGCGGCGGCACAGAGCGTCGGATACCCCACGGACGCCATCCGGTACTTCGTCGGATATCCGTCGCAGAATCTGCCCGTCAACCTCAGCGGCGACGCCCTCAACCGCAAGGTCGACACGTACCGCGTGTACGCGAAGGAGGACCCGGTGATCGCCTGTGCCGACAACACCGCCTGCCTCGCTCGGAAGGGATTCGGCGCCTGGCTGCAGCGTTCCTATCCGAAGACGGATGCGGAACTCGGTATCGGCTGAGCCCGCGTCACGCGCGCGGTGCGTCGACCGCGCCGCCGAAACGGCGATCGCGGCCCAAGTACATGTCGATCGCCCGCCACAGATCCCGACGGCCGAAGTCGGGCCAGAGGGTGTCGAGGAACACGAACTCGGCGTATGCGGACTCCCACAGAAGGAAGTTCGAGGTGCGCTGCTCCCCGCTGGATCGGACGAACAGGTCCACATCCGGCATGTCCGGCTGGTACAGCCGACGCTGAACGAGCTTCTCCGTGACGGCGGAGGGCCTCAGGCGCCCGGCGGCGACATCATCCGCGATCGATCGCATGGCGTCGACGAGCTCGACCCGACCGCCGTAGTTCACGCACATCGTCAGTGTCAGAACCGTGTTGTCCCGCGTGAGTTCTTCGGCGTACTGGAGCTCTTTGATGACCGAGCCCCACAGCCGCGGCTTACGTCCGGCCCACCGCACCCGCACGCCCCACTCGTTGAGCTGGTCACGGCGGCGGTGCAGCACGTCGCGATTGAAACCCATCAGGAAGCGCACCTCGTCGGGCGAACGGCTCCAGTTCTCCGTCGAGAACGCGTAGACGGAGAGGTGGCCGACTCCGGCCTGGATCGCTCCGGCGACCACATCCAACAGCGCCGCCTCCCCCGCCTTGTGCCCCTCGACACGGGTGAGTCCGCGGCCGTTCGCCCACCGTCCGTTGCCGTCCATCACGATCGCCACGTGACGGGGCACCGCGCCCCGCTGGTACGCCGGCGGATACTCGCCCGTCCAGTCGACGGGGCGGTAGGGCACCGCATCCCGGTGCGTATAGGGCTTCGGGCTCATCGGGCTCTTTCCACGTGGGACAACGATCGGATGCCGCGCTCGAGGTGCCACTGCGCGTACGCGGCGACGAGCCCGGAGGCGGAGGCGTGCGTCCGCTCGGTCGCGGCATCCACACTCACCCAGTCGCCGGTCAGCAGCGCGCGGAGGTGGCCTGTGGTCTCGACGTCGACGCGCGCCGACCCCGCGGGCGCACAGGAACGGCACACCATGCCGCCCGCCTGCGCGACGAACGCGCTGTGCGGGCCGGGCGTACCGCACCGGGCGCAGTCGTCGAGGCCGGGGGCCCAGCCCGAGAGCGCGAGGGCGCGCAGGAGGTAGGAGTCGAGGATGCTGCGCGGCGCATGGTCGGCGCGAGCGAGGGCCCGCAAGCCTCCCACCAGCAACAGATAGTGCGACGAGGACGCTTCGGCGTCGCCGAGCCGATCGGCCGTCTCGGCCATCGCGCTCGCGGCGGTGTAGCTGTCGTAGTCGCCGGCGATGTCGGCTCCGTAGGTGCCGAGCGACTCCGCCTGCTGGACGATGTCGAGCGAGCGGCCCGCGTAGAGCTGAACGTCGGCGACCATGAACGGTTCCAATCGCGCCCCCAGTCGGGAGGACGTGCGTCGCACGCCCTTCGCGACGGCGCGGATCTTGCCGGTGCGGCGCCCGAGCATGGTGACGATCCGATCCGCCTCACCCAGCTTGTGGGTGCGCAGGACCACGACCTCGTCGCGATAGGTGGGCACACTCGATTATCCCGCCCAGCAGGGACAATGGATGCGTGACCGAGCCGCTCTTCGTGATCCCCTTGTGGGCCGATCTCACTGCCGTCGCCCTCGGAGGGGTGCAGGGCGCGCTCTTCGCGTCCGGGTTCCGCGGACAGCGTCGTCTGGATCTGCTCGGCGTCGCCATCATCGGCATCCTGTTCGGGATGGGCGGCGGTCTGATCCGCGATCTGCTGCTGGGCGTGGCCCCGGCCACCCTGCAGAGCGACTGGTATCTGCTCACGGCGATGGCCGCATCCCTCATCGGCATGCTGTTGGCGGGTCTCTTCCAGCGTCTGAACCGCGTCATCGTCTCGCTCGACGCGTTCGTCATCGGACTCTTCGGCGCCTTCGGCACGAGCAAGGCTCTCGCCCTGGGGCTTCCGGTCGTGCCGGCCGTGTTCGTCGGGGTCTGCGCGGCCGTGGGCGGCGGGGTGCTCCGTGACGTGATCATGGGGCTGCCGGTTGCCATCATGCACGTCGGGTCGCTCTACGCCGTGGCCGCGGCGGCCGGATGCGTCGTCCTCGCCACACTGGACGCCTTCGGCGTGAACCTCGTCGCCGCGGCGATCGTCGGCATCGCCGTGACGACCACCATCCGCATCCTCGCGGTGGTCTTCGACCTGTCGCTCCCGGAGCAGCGGATGCTGTACCGGCGCAAGGTCGCGGTGGAAACGGCCGCGATCCCGATCGTGCGCCCCGCCGCCGAACCCGAGTGAACGACCGCGAGGCTGCACTTCCGGCACGAGATCACGGGTATGACCCGTGATCTCGTGCGGAAGATGCAGTCTCGCGGTGGGCGGAGCTGGGGGTGCGGGATCAGGCGCTGGCGACCAGTTCGCGCTCGCGGGTGCGGATCGCGCGGTTGACGCTCGAGACGACCGCCTTGAGGCTCGCCGTCGAGATGTCGCCGTCGATGCCGACGCCCCAGAGCCGCTCGCCGTCGACCTGGAGCTCGACGTAGGCCGCTGCCTGCGCGTCGCCGCCGGCACTCATGGTGTGCTCGACGTAGTCGTACAGCGAGATGTCGAACCCACGGGTCCGCAGCACTTCGAGGAAGGCCGCGATGGGGCCGTTGCCGTTCGCGGTCGCATCCTCGACGGTGTCGCCGTCGCGCAGGCGAACGCTCAGCTCGACATCGCCGGTCATCTCGCTCGACGTCCGCGTGCCGAGAAGCTCGAAACGGCCCCAGCGGGCGTCCTCCGACTCCGAAGGCAGGTACTCGTCTGAGAAGACCGACCAGATCTGGTCGCTCGTGACCTCGCCGCCCTCGGCGTCGGTCTTGGCCTGCACGACACCGGAGAACTCGATCTGGAGCTTGCGGGGCAGATCCAGCGCGTGGTCGGTCTTGAGCAGGTATGCCACCCCGCCCTTGCCGGACTGCGAGTTGACGCGGATGACCGCCTCGTAGGAGCGACCCAGATCCTTGGGGTCGATGGGCAGGTACGGCACGGCCCACTCGATCTCGTCGACCGACACGCCGCGCGCCGCGGCCTCGGCGGCCATCGCCTCGAAGCCCTTCTTGATGGCGTCCTGGTGCGAGCCGCTGAAGGCCGTGAAGACGAGGTCTCCGGCCCAGGGACTGCGCTCGGGAACCGGCAGCTGGTTACAGTACTCTGCCGTGCGCTTGATCTGATCGATGTCGCTGAAGTCGATCTGCGGGTCGATTCCCTGCGTGAACAGGTTGATGCCCAGAGCCACCAGGTCGACGTTGCCCGTGCGCTCCCCGTTGCCGAACAAGCAGCCTTCGATGCGGTCGGCCCCGGCCATGTAGCCCAGCTCCGCCGCGGCGACGGCGGTGCCGCGGTCGTTGTGCGGGTGCAGCGAGATGATGACGTTCTCACGGTGATTGAGGTTGCGCCCCATCCACTCGATCGAGTCGGCGTAGACGTTCGGGGTGGCCATCTCGACCGTGGCGGGCAGGTTGATGATGACCTTGCGCTCGGGCATCGGCTCGAGGACCTCGAGCACCGCGTTGCAGATCTCCGCCGCGAACTCGAGCTCGGTGCCCGTGTAGCTCTCGGGCGAGTACTCGTAGTACACCGCGGTCTCGGGCACGCGCTTCTCGTACTCGCGGCACAGCCGCGCGCCCTCCAGCGCGATATCGATGATGCCCTGCTTGTCGGTGCGGAACACGACGTCGCGCTGCAGCACGCTCGTGGAGTTGTACAGGTGGACGATCGCCTGCTTGGCGCCGGCGATGGCCTCGTAGGTGCGCTCGATCAGGTGCTGGCGCGCCTGCGTCAGCACCTGGATGGTGACGTCGTCGGGGATGAGGTCCTTCTCGATCAGCTCCCGCACGAAATCGAAGTCCGTCTGGCTCGCGCTCGGGAAGCCGACTTCGATCTCCTTGTACCCCATGCGCACCAACAGATCGAACATGACGCGCTTGCGCTCGGGACTCATCGGATCGATCAGTGCCTGGTTGCCGTCGCGCAGATCGACCGCGCACCAACGCGGTGCCTCGGTGATGCGCTTGGCCGGCCAAGTGCGATCGGGCAGGTCCACACGGATCTGCTCGTGGAACGGACGGTACTTGTGCGTCGGCATGCCGGACGGCTTCTGAGTGTTCTCCATGGCTGCTTTCCTCGTCGGATGATGCGGGCCGTCGACGAGCTCCGCGACGAGAAGGGCCCTAGATCGAGGTCTCGTCGCGGCGACTAAGGAGAAGCACGGCCGCGCGCATGCGGACAGCTTACACCCGGCGGGTCAGAAGCCGAGGCGCCCGAGCTGCTTCGGGTCGCGCTGCCACTCCTTGGCGACGCGTACGTGCAGCGACAGATACACGCGGCGCCCGAGCAGCTGCTCGATCCCGGCGCGCGACGCCGCGCCCACATCGCGCAGGCGCTGACCCTTGCGTCCGATGATGATCGCCTTCTGACTGTCGCGTTCGACGACGATGTCGGCGAACACATCCGTCAGATCGGAGTCCTCACGCTCGGCGATGTCCTGCACGACGACCGCGATGGAGTGCGGGAGTTCCTCGCGCGCATCACCCAGCGCCGCCTCGCGGATGATCTCGGCGATGCGGTCCTCCGTGGTCTCGTCGGTCACCACATCCGCGTCGTACAGCGCGGGTCCGGTGGGCATGAGCGCGAGAAGCTCGTCGGAGAGCACGCCCAGTTGCTCCCCCGTCAGCGCGGAGAGCGGGATGACCGCATCCCAGTCCTCGCGGAGGGAATCCACCTCGAGCAGCCGCTCGGTGATCTGCTCGCGGGATGCGGCATCCGTCTTCGTGACGACGGCGACCTTGCGCGCGCGGGGATAGCCGTTCAGCGACTCTGCGATGCGGCGATCGCCGGGGCCCACCTTCTCCGTCGCAGGCGCGCAGAACGCGATCACGTCCACGTCGCCGAGCACGTCCTCGACCAGGTCGTTGAGACGCTGGCCGAGCAGGGTGCGGGGTCGGTGCAATCCCGGCGTGTCGACGACGACCAGCTGACCGGCGGGCCGATTCACGATGCCCCGGATGGCGCGGCGCGTCGTCTGCGGCTTCTCGCTCGTGATGGCGATCTTCTCGCCCACGAGCGCGTTGGTGAGCGTCGACTTACCGACGTTCGGGCGGCCCACGAATGTCACGAAACCGCTGCGGTGCTCGTCGGTCATCGTTCTCCCTTCACCGGCACGGGGATCGATCCCGTCCGGGTATCCGTCTGCGGTTCCGGGGCGCGCTCGACGAGGACCGTCGCGAGACCGCGTCCCCGTCCGCGGGAGGCTCCGCCTGTCAGGGTGAGGCCCTCGTACGTGACGCTGGCACCGGGCTGCGGGACCCTTCCCAGGACCTTGCCCAGAAGGCCGCCGACGGAGTCGACCTCGTCGTCATCGAGCTCGAGGCCGAACAGCTCGCCGACCGCATCCAGGCCGAGGCGGGCGCTCACGCGGTAGCGGTCCGGGCCGAGCTCGACCACCTCCGTCGCCGGGGCGTCGTACTCGTCGGCGATCTCGCCCACGAGCTCCTCGATGACGTCCTCGAGGGTCACGAGGCCGGCGATGCCGCCGTACTCGTCGACGACCATGCACACGTGCACCGCGTCGCGCTGCATCTGCTGCAGCAACGGCTCGACGCGCATCGACTCGGGAACGAAGACGGGGACGCGTGCCAGCTGCGCCACCGGCTGCGCACCCCAGTCCTGCTCGTCGCGGAACGCGCGGCGCACGAGGTCCTTGAGGTAGAGGATGCCGCTGACGTCCTCGCCGTCGGCGGTGAGGACGGGGATGCGCGAAACGCCGGTGTCCAGGAAGATCCGCAGCGCCTCGCGCGCCGTGTCGTCCTCGCCGAGCGTGACGAGGTCGGTGCGCGGCACCATGACGGCGCGCACGTAGGTGCCGGTGAACTCGAAGACCGAATGGATGAGCTCGCGGTCGTCCTCTTCGATGAGGTCGTGCATGGCCGCCTCGTCGACCATGCTGAGCAGCTGCTCCTCGGTGTCGAAGGATGCCCCGCGTGCGCCGCCGGGGGTGACCCTGCTGCTCAGCGCGACAAGGCCGTGCGCGAGCGGACCGAGGAGGATGCGGACTCCCCGGATCACCGGTGCGGCTCCGCGCAGCAGGCCCTCGGCGTGACGACGGCCCACCGAGCGGGGGCTGACGCCGACAGCCACGAACGACAGGCCCGTCATGAGCACGACGGCCGCCAGGATCGCCCACCAGACGTTGTCGAACAGCTGGTCGAACGCGGCGGTCACGAGCACGGCAGCGCCGGTCTCGGCGAGCACCCGGATGAAGGCCACCGCGTTGGCGTGCGCCTCAGGGTCGGCGCTGATGCGACCGAGCGGCACGGCGTTGCGCCCGGATCCCGAGAGATCGACGAGGTCCTGGCGGGAGGTGACACCGAACGCCGCGTCGATCGCGGCCATGAGAGCGCCGAACGCGATGAGCAGAACGGCGGCGGTCAGCAGCAGAGCAGCGGTCATCCCCGCGCCCTACGCCGCTCGGCGAGGGTGAAGGCGACGATGAGATCGCGTTGCAGGCCGAACATCTCGGCCGCGTCGTCGGGCTCGGCGTGATCGAAGCCGAGCAGATGCAGCAGCCCGTGCGTGGTGAGCATGATGAGCTCGTCCTGCATCGGATGCGGCGGCTTCGCCTCGCGTGCCTGGGTCTCGGCGACCTGAGGGCACAGCACGATGTCGCCCAGCAGACCGGGAGGGGTGGGAGCCTCTTCGGAACCCGGCCGCAGCTCGTCCATCGGGAAGCTCAGCACGTCGGTCGGTCCGGGCTCGTCCATCCACTGCACGTGCAGCGCCTCCATGGCGCCCTCGTCGACCAAGAGGATCGCGACGTCGGCGTCCGGGCTGATGTGCAGCTCCGAGAAGTTGCTCTCCATGAGGCGCAACAGCACGGTCTCGTCGACGTCGATGCCGGACTCGTTGGTGATCTCGATCGTCATGAGCGTCCTCGCTTCGGAAGGTGGTCGCGCGCCCCGCCGCGCCTCTGGGCACGATTGGCGAGCTCGCTGGCCTCGTCCCGCTCGCGCCGGGACGCGAGGCGTCTCTCGTCGAACTCGGTGTACGCGTCGACGATCTTGCCGACGAGGGTGTGGCGCACCACGTCGTCGCTCGTGAGGTACGAGAAATGGATGTCGTCGATGTCCTTGAGCACCCGCGTCACCAGCCGGAGGCCGGAGGCACCCTGCGGCAGGTCGATCTGCGTGATGTCGCCGGTGACGACCATGCGTGTTCCGAACCCCAGGCGGGTGAGGAACATCTTCATCTGCTCCGGGGTGGTGTTCTGCGCCTCGTCGAGCACGACGAAGGAGTCGTTGAGCGTGCGTCCGCGCATGTAGGCGAGGGGGGCCACCTCGATGGTTCCACTGGCCATGAGCTTGGGGACGAGCTCCGGGTCGAGCATCTCGTTGAGCGCGTCGTAGAGCGGCCGCAGGTAGGGATCGATCTTGTCGGTCAGCGAGCCGGGGAGGAACCCCAGGCGCTCCCCCGCCTCGATCGCCGGCCGGCTGAGGATGATGCGGCTGACCTCCTTGCGCTGCAGCGCCTGGACGGCTTTCGCCATCGCCAGATAGGTCTTGCCGGTTCCGGCGGGACCGATGCCGAACACGATCGTGTTCTCCTCGATCGCGTCGACGTAGGCCTTCTGTCCGAGCGTCTTCGGGCGGATGACCTTGCCCCGCGACGACAGGATCGCCTCGCCCATGACCTCGGACGGACGCATCCCACCGTCCGTGTCGAGGATGCGGCGCGACGACGCCACGTCGGCGGGACCGAGATCCTGTCCGCGGCGGGTCATGACCAGCAGCTCCTCCACGAGCGTCTTGGCCGCGGCGACATCGGCGGCCGAGCCGGAGAGGGTGATCTCATTACCGCGCACGTGCACGTCGACATCCGGATGCTCACGCTCGACCACGCGCAGAAGGCGGTCCTGCGGCCCGAGAAGCTGCACCATGGCGATGCCGTCGGCCATCAGCTTCTCGACGGCTTCGGGTTGAGGCTGCTCAGGCACCGACGCTCCCCTCCGCCAGGTCGCCGGCGAGGACGTGGGCGTGTACATGGAACACGGTCTGCCCGGCACCGGCACCGGTGTTGAAGACGAGGCGGAAGTCGCCGTCCGCGTGCTCGGCGGCGACCTTGCCTGCGACCTCGACCATCTCGGCCAGCAGATCGGGCGCCTGCGCCGCGAGCGACACGACGTCGCGGTAGTCCGGTGTCTTCGGGATCACCAGGAGGTGGACGGGAGCCTGGGGTGCGATGTCACGGATGACGAAGACGCGCTCGGTCTCGACGAGGATCTCCGCGGGGATCTCGCCCAGCAGGATGCGGGTGAACACGGACTGCTCGCTCATTCCTCCAGTCTATGCGCGCGCGTTCACCACCGACCGAGGAGGGCCTCGATCGCTGCCAGCGCGGCCGGTCCCGCGGTCGATGTGCGCAGCACTCCGGTTCCGAGCCGGACCGGATGCGCGCCCGCCGCAGCGAACGTGTCGAGCTCGGCGGCGTCGATGCCGCCTTCGGGCCCCACCACCAGGACGATCTCCGGGGCATCCCGCAGCTCCCGCATCCTAGCGCTGAGCGGTTGGGACGCACCCGGCTCCAGCACGAGCGTCGGGACAGCCGCGGCACGCTGCGCGATCTGCGCGCTCGTGCGCACCTCGCTCACCTCCGGCACCCACGCGCGGTGGGCCTGCTTGGCGGCCTCGCGGACGATCTGCGTCCAGCGGGCGCGACCTTTTTCCGCCTTGGCCGTATCCCAGCGCGAGACGCTGCGAGCGGCCTGCCACGGCACGACCTCGGCAACGCCGAGCTCCGTCGCGGCCTGCACCGCCATCTCATCGCGGTCGCCCTTCGCCAGCGCTTGGACGAGGACCAGGCGCGGCGCAGGGGCGCGGACGTCCTCGCGCCGATGGATCTCGACGACCACCTCGCGCGGCGCCACGCTCACGCACGTTCCGGTCGCCCAGGCGCCTCGCCCGTCGCCGATCGTCACCTCCTCGCCGACGCGCACACGCCGCACGGTGGCGGCGTGGTGCGCCTCGGCTCCGGTCAGCACGACCGTACGGCCGGGATGCGCGTCGGAGGCATCGTCGAGGAGGAAGTGCAGCGCCATCGGATCACCCGTTGCGGAAGCGGTCGCGCAGCTTGGCGAACAGGCCCTGCTGGAACTCCGACAGGCGGGGAGCCGGCGCCTTCGTCTTCTTGGCGAACTCCTCGATGAGAGCCCGCTCCTTGTGGTCGAGGCGGGTCGGCGTGACCACGTGAACGCCGATCTTCAGGTCGCCGCGCTGGTTGCCGCGAAGCGGCGTGATGCCGCGGCCCTTGATCGTGAGCACGTCGCCCGCCTGGACACCCGCGCGCAGCTCGAGGTCGACGGGGCCGTCCAGCGCCTCGATCCGGGTCGTGGTGCCGAGGATCGCGTCTGGCATCGAGACGTCGAGGGTCGCGAGCAGGTCGTCGCCGTCGCGGCTGAAGACCTCGTCGGCGGCGACCGTGATCTCCAGATACAGGTCGCCGTGGGGGCCGCCCGCAGGGCCCACCTCACCGGAGCCGGGAAGCTGGAGCCGCAGGCCCGTCTCCACGCCCGCGGGGATGTCGACCGACACCGTTCGCCGCGCACGCACCCGGCCCTGGCCCTGGCACGTCGCGCACGGGTAAGGGATCGTGGTGCCGTAGCCCTGGCACGTCGCGCAGGGCTGGTTGGTGACGACGTTGCCGAGCAGGCTCCGGACCGTGCGCTGGACGTGGCCGCTGCCGTGGCAGATGTCGCACGTGACGGGTGACGTACCCGGCTGGCAGCACCCGCCCTCACACGTCTCGCAGAGCACGGCGGTGTCCACCTCGATGTCGCGGTGCGCTCCGAAGATCACCTCTCGCAGCTCCAGCGTCACGCGCACGAGGGCGTCCTGGCCCCGTTCGGTGCGCGAGCGCGGGCGTACCCGTCCTGCGCCGCCGCCGCCGAAGAACGTGTCGAAGATGTCGCCGAACCCGCCGAAGCCCTGCGCCCCGCCGAACCCGCCGCTGTCGCCGCCCATGTCGTATCGGCGACGCTGCTCGCTGTCACTCAGCACGTCGTAGGCGTGCGTGACGAGCTTGAACCGCTCCGCCGCGTCCTCACCGGGATTCACATCGGGATGCAGCTGGCGCGCGAGCTTGCGATACGCCTTCTTGATGTCATCCTGCGATGCATCGCGAGGCACCCCGAGTACTTCGTAGTGGTCTGCCACTTCAGCCTTCCCGTCCGCGTGCCGCGGAATCGTCTCGCGCGCGCTCAGCGCGCGCGTTCGTCTTCTTCCAGCAGACGGCTCAGGTAGTGAGCCACGGCACGGACGGCCGCGAGGTTGCTGGAGTAGTCCATTCGGGTGGGCCCGAGCACGCCCACGCGCGCCTGCCCCCCGGTCGTGTCGTAATCGCTGGCCACCACCGACGCCTCGACGAGTCCGAACGCCTCGTTCTCGCGGCCGATGGATGCGGCGAGTCCCTGCTCGTCGGCCACCATCTCGCCCATCAGACGCAGCAGCGTGACCTGCTCCTCGATCGCTTCCAGCAGCGGGTAGATGCTGCCGCGGAAGTCACCCTCTGCCCGGGCGAGGTTGGCGGTACCCGCCATGACCAGCCGATCCTGCCGGAACTCGTCGAGCTCCTCACCCACGGTGCGCAGGAGCGCACCGAGGGCTCTATCGGACCGGCTGTCGGTCAACGTCTCGGCCAGAGCCTGCGCGACGCGTTGTGTGCCCTCGCGGACGGGCCTCCCGGTGACGAGGACCGACACCTGCGCGCGGAGCGTCGCCACATCCGTCTCATCGAGCGGCTCGGGCCCCGCCATCAGACGCTGCGACACCCGACCGGTGTCGGTGACGAGCACGACGACCAGGCGCGAGCCACCGAGGTGGACGAGTTCGACGTGCGTGATGCTCGCGCGCTCGAACGACGGATACTGCACCAGGGCGACCTGACCGGTGAGCTGGGTCAGGGCGCGGACGGTGCGCCCCAGCATGTCATCGAGATCCGCCGGAGCCCCGAGGAACGCCGTGATCGCCGAGCGCTGGGCGCTCGTGAGCGGGCGCAGCTCGGCGAGGTGGTTGACGAACACGCGATAGCCCTTGTCGGTCGGCACCCGGCCGGACGACGTGTGCGGTGCGGTGATCAGCTCCTCGTCCTCGAGCAGCGCCATGTCGTTGCGGATCGTCGCCGCGGACACGCCGAACGAATGACGTTCGACGATCGACTTGCTGCCGACGGGTTCGCGCGTCTCGACGTAGTCCTGGACGATCGCCCGAAGCACGTCGAGTCCCCGATCGCTGACCATGCGCACTCCCTCCTGGCACTCGAGGTCTGGGAGTGCCAATTCTAGCGCGCTCGGGAGGCGAGTCGCCGGAAGGCCTCCCGTAGACTCTCGAGAGGAGGTCGCATGTCCCATCCCGTCGTCCACACCGAGGCCGGAGCAGTATCCGGAACCCGCTTCGAGGGGATCGAGCGCTACCTCCGCATCCCCTACGCACAGCCCCCGGTCGGAGCACGGCGCTTCGCTCTCCCCGAGCCGGTCGCGGCCTGGGAGGGCGTGCGCGAGGCCACGGCTTTCGGGCCCACATCGCCACAGTCGCCCTATCCCGGGTTCGTCGGCGAGCTCCTCGCATCGACGATCATCCCCGGCGACGACATCCTGACCGTCAACGTGTGGCGGCCCGCGGATGCGGACGGCGCCGCGGTGATGCTGTGGGTCCACGGCGGGGCGCTCGAACGAGGTACGAGCGCCATCAGCACCTATGACGGCACACCGTTCGCGCGTGACGGAGTCGTCTTCGTGTCGGCGAACTATCGTCTCGGCGCCGAGGGCTTCTCGGTCCTGCCGGACGCGCCTCGCAATGTCGGACTCGCTGATGCTGCCGAGGCCCTGCGATGGACCCACCGCAACATCGCCCGTTTCGGCGGCGATCCCTCGAGGATCACCATCTTCGGCGAATCGGCCGGCGGCGCCGTGGTCGCCGCGCTTCTCGCTCGCGAGGACCTGCGCCCGCTCCTCGCGGGGGCCGTCATCGAGTCGGGACCGCTGGACGCCGTATCGGCCGAGCGCGCCGCCCGGCCGACACAGGACATCGCGCGCAAGCTCGGCACGCCCGCCACCGCCGAGGCCCTTCGAACGATCTCGCCGGAGCGACTCGTCGCCGCGAGGGACGAGCTGACGGCGTCGTCCACGTTGTTGAAGGCCGCACCGGGCTTCAACGCCACCATCGACCCGACGACGTTGCCGGAGAACCCGCGCCGCGCCCTCGTCGATGCCGACCTTCCGGTCATCATCGGCACCAACACCGACGAGTACCGCCTCTGGTACCCCGCGGCGGCACTCGCGAAGCTCTCGCGCCGCACGTATGCACTTCTGGCGCTCGCGAAGCGTCTCCCGCGGGGCGTCTGGCGCGAGTACCGGGCGGCTTTCCGCGACGCCTCTCCGGGAGAGATCATCGGACAGGTCCTGACGGATCTGGCCGTCCGACAGCCGGCGATCGAGGTCGCGCGTGCGCGCAGCGCGCCGACATTCGTGTACGAGTTCGCCTGGCCGAGCCCGGTGCGCGATCTTCGCGCCGCGCACGCTCTGGAAATCGGCTTCGTCTTCGACGCGCTGGGCGACTCGGGCGCGATCACGATGGCGGGGACCGGTGCCCCGCAGGAGTTGGCCACGCGCATGCACGCCGACTGGATCCGTTTCGCCGAGACCGGCGATCCTGGCTGGCCCGCTTTCCGGGACGGCCAGCTCGTGCGCCGTTACGACACCTCGACGGAGGATGTGCCGCTGCCGCGCGCTGAGGTGCTCGCGGCGCTCACCCGCTGAGTCAGTCGGTCAGCGCGCGGACGACCGCGTCGGCCAGCAGCCGGCCGCGACGCGTGAGCACGATGCGACCGCGCAGAGCGGTCGCGCCGTCGACGAGCCCGTCGGCGATGAGTCCGGCCACGGCGCTGCGCCGATCGCTCGGGACCGCTTCGATCGGCAGGCCCTCGCGGATGCGGGATTCGAGCAGAATCCGCTCGAGCGTGCGCGCCTCCTGATCGGGAACCTCCCTGGCGGCCGCGGGCGACGAGCCCTGCGAGAGTCGTTGCGCGTACGCCGCCGGGTGCTTCACATTCCACCAGCGCACGCCGGCGACGTGGCTGTGCGCGCCCGGACCGAACCCCCACCAGTCGGTTCCGCGCCAGTAGGCGAGGTTGTGGCGCGAACGATGCCTCGCGCCGCGCGCCCAGTTCGAGACCTCGTACCAGTCGTAGCCCGCATCCGCCATCGCGTCGTCGACGAGCTCGTACATCTCGGCCTGCAGATCGTCGTCCGGCGCGCGGACCTCGCCGGCACGGATGCGGCGGGCGAGCTTGGTGCCGTCCTCGATGATGAGCGCGTAGGCGGAGAGGTGATCCGGCTCCAGCGCGAGGGCGGCGTCGACCGAGGCTCGCCAATCGGCCAGAGACTCCCCCGGGGCGCCGTAGATCAGATCGACGCTCACATCGAGCCCGGCCGCCCGTGCCCCGGCGACGGCCGCTGCCACGTTGGCGGGGTCGTGCGTGCGGTCGAGAGCGGCCAGAACGTGCGGGACGCTCGACTGCATGCCGATCGAGACCCGCGTCACTCCGGCGTCGGCCAGTTCGGCGAGGGACGCGGGGGTCACGGAATCCGGATTGGCCTCGACAGTGATCTCGGCGCCTTCTGCGATGCCGAAGCCCTCGCGCACGGCATGCAACATGCTACCCAGCGCCGCCGATGACAGCAGGGTCGGCGTGCCCCCGCCGAAGAAGACGGTCTGCGCCGGCCGCGGAACGTCTGCCAGCACCCGGGTCGCCAGGGCGATCTCGCGGCTCAGGTCGTCCGGGTAGTCGTCCCGTCGGTGGCCGCGCAGCTCATCCGCGGTGTACGTGTTGAAGTCGCAGTATCCGCAGCGCACACGGCAGTACGGAACGTGGATGTAGACACCGAAGTCTGTGCCGGAATCCACCACCGTGCCCTCGGGGAGAGCGCCGTCGGCGGGTGCGATGTCGCCGTCGGGAAGAACGGATGGGGCCATCAGGCGGGGGTCGTGTACATGGGCGAGATCGCGCGCAGGTACCGGCCGAAGAGCTCGCGGCGGCGGCGGCGCACGAGCGCGGGGACAAGGCGGTAGAGCGGCGCCACCGGGCGGTCGAATGCACGAACGGTGAACCAGACCTCGTCGTCGCCGCGCCACTCGATCATGAACGACTCCTCGCCGCTCACCACCGAGTCGCGCACCGTGCCCAGCGCGAACCCGATGCGTCGTTTCTCCTCGACGACGAAGATCACCCGCAGCTCCGCGTCGACGCGGTAGCCGCCGACGCGCCCGCGCACATGCACCGATGAACCGGCGGCCACGTACGGTGTCCCGTCGGCATCGAAGCGCTGGTCGGCATCGAGGCGACTGGGGGCGATCGGCTGGCCCTCGTCGTCGAACGAGACGCCCGAGTAGCTCGGGTCGGATGCGGGGCGCACCTCTGCGATCGAGATGCCGCCGTCGCGGAGGGCACTCCAGGAGAGCAGCGCGTCGCCCGCCGAGCGGAAGCGCTCTTCGCCGCTGCCCAGCTTCCACGACTCCTGTGCGGGGATGCTCTTCTCCGGCGGGTACTGGAGGAGGTCGGGAGCCTGCGTCGCCCCGACGGCGGCGTAGTCGACGGTCTCGTCCCGGAAGGTCCCACGGCGCATGGTCTCCAGCGTACCGAGCCGGCCTGGATGCACGATCCGAATGTGAATCCCCTACTTCTTCGTCTCGACGTCACCCGACAGTGCGGCGATGAACGCCTCCTGGGGCACCTCGACGCGTCCGACCATCTTCATGCGCTTCTTGCCCTCCTTCTGCTTCTCGAGCAGCTTGCGCTTACGCGTGATGTCGCCGCCGTAGCACTTGGCGAGCACGTCCTTGCGGATCGCGCGGATGTTCTCGCGGGCGATGATCCGCGCGCCGATGGCGGCCTGGATCGGAACCTCGAACTGCTGACGAGGGATGAGCTTGCGCAGCCGCTCGGTCATCATCGTGCCGTAGGCGTATGCCTTCTCTCGGTGCACGATCGAGCTGAAGGCGTCGACCTTCTCGCCCTGCAGGAGGATGTCGACCTTCACGAGGTCGGCCGTCTGGGAACCGGCGGGCTCGTAGTCCAGGCTCGCGTAGCCCTGCGTGCGGCTCTTGAGGTGGTCGAAGAAGTCGAAGACGATCTCACCCAGCGGCATGTTGTAGCGCAGCTCGACGCGGTCCTCGCTGAGATAGTCCATCCCCAGCAGCGTTCCGCGGCGCGACTGGCACAGCTCCATCACGGTGCCGACGTAATCCTTGGGCAGCAGGATGCCGACCTTGACGACCGGCTCGGAGACCTCGGCCACCCGGCCGTCCGGGTACTCGCTCGGGTTGGTGACGGTGACCGTCTCCCCCGTGTCCGTCATGACCTCGTACGTCACGGAGGGCGCAGTGGTGATCAGGTCGAGGCCGAACTCGCGCGAGAGGCGCTCGGTGATGATCTCGAGGTGCAGGAGCCCGAGGAATCCGCAGCGGAAGCCGAAGCCGAGCGCGACGGAGGTCTCCGGCTCGTACTGCAGCGATGCGTCGGACAGCTTCAGCTTGTCGAGCGCCTCGCGCAGCTCCGCGTAATCGCTGCCGTCGATCGGGTAGATGCCCGAGAAGACCATGGGCTTGGGGTCGGTGTAACCGGGCAGCGCGTCGGTGGCGGGCTTGCGGTGGTTCGTGATGGTGTCACCGACTTTCGACTGGCGCACATCCTTCACGCCCGTGATCAGGTATCCGACCTCTCCGACGCCCAGGCCCTTGGTGGGGACGGGCTCGGGGCTGGAGACGCCGATCTCGAGCAGTTCGTGGGTGGCCTTGGTCGACATCATCTGGATCCGCTCGCGCGGCTCGAGCTTGCCGTCGACCATGCGGACGTAGGTGACGACGCCGCGGTACGCGTCGTAGACGGAGTCGAAGATCATCGCGCGTGCCGGAGCCGCGGGGTCTCCGACGGGTGCGGGGATCCGCTCGACGATACGATCCAGCAGGGCTTCGACACCCATGCCCGTCTTGCCGCTGACGCGGAGGCACGTCCGCAGGGTCGCCGCCGATGAGTCCCGCGAGTTCGGCGGCGTACTTCTCGGGATCCGCCGCCGGCAGGTCGATCTTGTTCAGCACCGGGATGATCGTGAGGTCGTTCTCGAGCGCGAGGTACAGGTTCGCGAGCGTCTGCGCCTCGATGCCCTGCGCCGCGTCCACCAGCAGGATCGCCCCCTCGCACGCCGCGAGCGATCGGCTCACCTCGTAGGTGAAGTCGACGTGCCCGGGGGTGTCGATCATGTTGAGCGCGTACGTGCCGTTCGCGTCGGCCCACGGCATCCGCACGGCCTGGCTCTTGATCGTGATGCCGCGCTCGCGCTCGATGTCCATCCGGTCCAGGTACTGCGCGCGCATGTCGCGGTCGGCGACGACGCCGGTGATCTGCAGCATGCGGTCGGCCAGCGTCGACTTGCCGTGGTCGATGTGGGCGATGATGCAGAAGTTGCGGATCAGCTCGGGCGGAGTCGCGGACGGCTGCAGGGGCTTGAGGGCGCGCGGTGACATGTTCCGTCGATTCTACGGGGAGCAGCCGCCCGCCCGAGCCTAGGCTGGAGCGATGACGGTGCAGGTGGTGCTCGTGCACGGGATCCGCACGTCCGCGTCGATGTGGCGCGCCCAGCGGGAGAGCCTGACAGCCGCGGGCATCGGCGTGACCGCCGTCGACCTTCCCGGTCACGGCACACGCATGGCCGAGCCGTTCACCCTCGACGAGGCGTTCGCGACGATCGATCGTGCTGTGCGCGTCGCGGCCGAGCGAGGGCCTGTTCTGCTGGTCGGCCACTCCATGGGCGGACTGCTGTGCATCGAGTACGCGGGCCGGGCCGATCCCCCGCCGATCGCCGGGTTCATCGCCGCATCCTGCACCGCGGTGCCGCGCGGGCTGGCACTGCGCACCTACCGAACGCTGGCCCGTGGCTTCGACGCGCTCCCCGATCGCGGGATGCGGCTGACCCGGTACGTGCTCTCCCGGACGCTCCCCGAGCACACCCGCGACGACTTCGGCGCGGGTGGCTACGCCCTCGACGCCCAGGACGGGGCGCTCGCACAGCTCGCACGGCTCGACGTGCTGGCCTCACTCTCCCGCATCCGCGTACCCCTGTGGTTCGTCAACGGCCAGTACGATCAGCTGCGCGTGAGCGAGCGTCTCTTCCAGCGCATCGCGCCCCACGCGGAGCTCATCGTCATCCCCCGCACGAGCCATCTCGTGTCGGCGATGCGCCCCGAGGTCTTCGACGCGGTGATCGCGCTCGCCGTCGCCACGATCGAGGCGGGCGCGAAAGACCCCGTCTGGTAGACTCCTTGTTTGGCTTGCGCGTGAAGGGTTTTCCCGCTCTTCACGACCGCCGCGAAGCGCCCCTCTACCGCTGACCGGCAACTTCCGAGCAGACTCCGAAACGAAAGTTCACCACACGTGGCAAACATCAAGTCGCAGATCAAGCGCAACAAGACCAACGAGAAGGCGCACGAGCGCAACAAGGCCGTCAAGAGCGAGCTGAAGACCGCGGTGCGTCGCACCCGCGAGGCTGTCGCCGGTGGCGACAAGGCCGCCGCTGAGAAGGCGCTCGTCACGGCCACCAAGAAGCTCGACAAGGCCGTCAGCAAGGGCGTCATCCACAAGAACCAGGCCGCGAACCGCAAGTCCGCGATCGCGAAGCAGGTCTCCGCTCTCTGAGCCGCTTCCTCCTCGAAGGCCCGTCGCTGTCGCGGCGGGCCTTCGTCGTTGTCGCGGACGGGATTCAGGCCGCGTAGGGAGCGCGCGTGGCGATGACCGTGACGAGGCGTTCGAGTGCGAACACGGCGTCGCGGGAGCCGCCCTTGACCTCGGCGTCGGCGCGCGCGGTCGCCTGGATCGCAAGACCGAGCGAGTCCTGGGTCCACCCCGACAGATCGCGGCGCGCCCGGTCGACCTGCCAGTCCTTCATGCCCAGCCGTGTCGCGAGCTGCCGGGACGGCTCACGTGTGCCGGCCACTCTGGCCATCGTGCGCAGCTTCATCGCGATCGCCGCGACCATCGGAACCGGGTCGGCACCGGAGTCGAGTGCCTGCCGCAGCGCGAGGAGCGCCTCTCCGTAGCGACCGGCGATCGCCGTGTCGGCGACGGTGAAGGCGGAGGTCTCCACGCGACCGCCGTAGTACCGCTCGACGATCTGCTCGGTGATGTCGCCCTCGACATCGTTCACCAGCTGCTGGCAGGCCGCGGCGAGTTCCGTCAGATCGTCGGAGAACGCCCCGACCAGCGCGCGCAACGCGGCGGGCACGATGCGTCGGCCCGCCTCGCGGAACTCGCTCGCCGCGAAGTCGTACCGGTCGGAATCGCGTTTGATGGCGGGGCACGCCACCTCGACGCCTCCGCCGGATCCGGACCTGATGGCTTCCAGCAGCTTCTTGCCCCGCACACTCGCGCCGGTGTGACGCAGGACGACCGTGGCACCCTCCTGCGGGTTCTCCAGGTAGGCCAGTGCCTCCGAAAGGAACGCGTCGGAGCACTTCTCGACACTGCGGATGCGCACCAGTCGCGGCTCGCCGAACAGCGACGGCGCGCTCACGGAAAGGAGCGTTCCGGCCGTGTAGTCGGATGCGTCGATGTCGGAGATCTCAAGGCTCGGGTCTTCGGCACGGAGGTAGTCGCGGAGCCTGGCCGTGGCGCGCTCCGCGCAGACCTCCTCCGGGCCGGAGATCAGCACGATCGGCGCCGGCTCCGGGGTCCGCCACGACTGCTGCGGGATCGCACTGCGTGTCGGGGTGGACTTTCGGATCGCCATCCTCCCAGCCTACCGAGGGCGGCCGACGCCGCCTCCGTCCGCTCCCGCCACACTGTCGTGCGCCCGTCGTCCATCCCCACGAGGATGAGGCCGTCGAGGTCGGTGCGCGCCACGGTCGTGCCCTGAGCCGACAGGATGCCGAGGATCTCTGCTCGCGGATGCCCGTAATCGTTGCCGGCTCCCACGCCGATCAACGCGAGAGCCGGAGCGACCTGGCGCTGCAGCCCCGCATCCTGATCCGCCGAGCCGTGGTGCGCGACCTTGAGGACGTCGTAGGGCGCCCGCAGCTGTCCGCTCGCACGGAGGGCCCGCTGGGCGTCGGCACCCAGGTCGCCCAGCATGAGCGTGCGCGGCACCCCGCCTCCCCCGATCTCGACGATGACGCTCGCGTCGTTGCCCGGCGCCACGGCGTCCTCCGACGGCCCCAGGATCCGCCATCGCGCAGCTCCCAGCGCGCCCTCCATCCCTGCTGCCGCGGCGGCGACATCCCGCGCGCCGACCGCGCGCACCCGCGCGGCTTCTCGCTCGTCGGCGGGACCGTGCATCAGAACGCCCACGGGCGCCGGAACGCCGTCGAGGCCGCCCACGTGGTCGATGTCGAAATGGGTGAGCACCAGGAGGTCGATCCGCGTGATCCCCAGCCTCGCGAGACAGGAGGCGAGCACCTCGGGTTCGGGGCCGGTGTCGACGAGCATGACGGCGCCGGCGGAGCGGACCACGACGGCGTCGCCCTGCCCGACGTCGCACATGGCGATGCTCCAGTCTTGCGGCGTCGTCAGCGGAACGACGACGGTTGCGATCACGAGGGTGCCCGCCGTCGCCGCCGCAACGGCAGCGGTCATCACGGCCGCGATCCCGCGGGCGACGCGAGCGACGCGAGCTCGTCCTGGCGGAAGCAGGAGCACCGTGCCGGCCGATGTCACCACGACGAGGCCGACGAGCCCGGGGAGGCCTTCCGCCCACGGCAACGTCCGCGCGGGCAGAGCGTCCACAGCACCCGCGATGCCCGCGATCCACGCCGCCGGCAGCCAGGTGAGGGCGGTCAGCCCCGCCTGCAGCACGGGCACGGGTCCCGCGAGGCACGCTGCCAGCCCGAGCACGGTCGCGACCGGCGCCGCCGGTGCGGCCAGGAGATTCGCGGGCACCCCGTATACGGCGACACCGGGGCTGACGAGCACGATGAGGGGGCCGCACACGAGCTGCGCCGAAAGCGGTACGGCCAGTGCCAGCGCGAGGGATGCGGGCAGATACCTGCCGAGGCCCCGTGCGAGAGGCGGGGCGAGCACGAGCAGCGCGCCCGTGGCCGCCGCCGACAGCGCGAACCCCAATGACAGCGCCAGCCACGGATCGGCGGCCAGCAGCACGCACACAGCCAGAGCGAGAAGGGCGAGTCCGCTCCCCCGCCGTCCGAGCAGCAGAGCGAGCATGGCGATCGCGGACATCGTCGCCGCGCGGACGACGCTGGGTTCGGGCGTCACCAGCACGACGAAGCCCCCGAGCGCCGACAGCCCGGCGACCACGCGTCCCGTGCGCCCGATCCCGCACCGGCCCGCGAGGAGGAATGCGAGCCCCACCACGATGGCGCAGTTCGCACCCGAGACGGCGGTGAGGTGAGTGAGCGACGCGGCGCGCATCTGCTGCTCCAGCTCGGCGTCGACGCCGCCGGTGTCGCCGACGGCGAGCCCGGGGATGAGGCCCGCACCGGGTGCGGGCAGCCCCACCGTCGACGCAGCGAGCCGTTCACGCAGCCAGGCGGATGCGGCCGCCACCCCCTCCGGCGGCCGCACCAGCTCGACCCGCTCGGCGCGCACGACGAGCACGGCACGGTCGCCGGGTCCGGCCGCGAAGGCCCCACCGTCGATCCGCACGACGGCGCCCATCTCAGCCCCGTCCGGGCGCTCCGACATCAAGACCGTCACCGGCACCCCGGCGGCGACAGGCTCGCGTCCGGCGGAGACCGACACGGTCACCGCATCCGTTCGGAAGCCGAGCGACGTCGCCTCGATCTTGCCGACGATCGTGACCTCACCGCTCAGCCGGTGTCCGTCGCCCACCTCGATCGCCGCTGCGCGGGACGGATCCTGCGCGGCCACCGACACCGCCGGGATCGCGGCCAGCAGCAGGGCGAGCGTCGCGAGAGTCCACATCCGCTTCCGCCCCGATGGTCGGATCAGCGTCGCCGTCATCGCGGTCATCACGGCACCGCCACCGCACAGCAGAGCCAGAACCGCCCCCGTCTCCGGCCGCGTGATCGCGAAAGCGGCGACGATCCAGGAGAGGGCACCAGCGGGCACCAGCCGCCACGCGCGCCGGTCCATCACACCGTCACGAGATCGCGGAGACCGGAGAGCATCTTCTCGCCGATCCCGGCCACCCCGAGGAGATCGTCGACACTCGTGAAGGGGCCGTTCTGCTCCCGCCAGTCCACGATCCGCTGCGCGATGGCCGGTCCGATGCGCGGCAACTCATCGAGCTGTTCCACCCCCGCGGTGTTGAGGTTGATCGGGCCGCCGCCTGCGCTCTCGCCACCGCCCGCCCCCGCGGGCGGCGCCTGCCCGACCTCGAGCACGACGAGCTGCTCGCCGTCGCTGAGGGGCCGGGCGAGGTTCACCGCGGCCGTGTCGGCGTTCTCGCCGAACCCGCCCGCCGCCGAGATCGCGTCGGCGACCCGCGAGCCCGACGCCAGCACGTAGAGCCCTGGCGCAGCAACCGCACCCGAGACGTGCACATAGACCTCTGAGACGTCTGCCGCTGCGGTGGGCGTCGCGACCGGGACCGGCGGAGGCACCGCGGCGCTCCGGAGCACCCCCACCACGACCGTCACCGCCAACACCAGCAGTGCCAGCACGATGACGGCGCCGATGCCCAGACGCACACGTCCTGCGGCATCGGATGCGGACTTCACACGCCCACGCTAGGAATCAGGACCCCGGCCCGAACGGAGGAACCCCCGCGGTGTGCATGCACCGCGGGGGTTCCTCCGATGGGGAGAGCAGCTCGCTCAGCGCGTGCTGAAGCTCACGACCTTCGGCGGCCGCACGATCGCCCGCACGATCTCGCGATCACCGAGAGCGCGCTGCACGCGGACGTCCTCGCGGGCCAGCCGCTCGAGCTCCTCGCCGCCGATCTTGGCCGACACGTCCAGCGTCGCGCGCACCTTGCCGTCGATCTGGACGACGGCGGTGACGGTGTCCTCCACCAGGAGCGTGCCGTCGGGCTGACGCCAGGACGCGAGACCGACGGACGGCTCGTAGCCCAGCTGGGACCACATCTCCTCAGCCGTGTGCGGCGCGAACAGGTCGAGGATCATCGCGGTGGCCTCGGCGGCCTCGCGCACGGCGGGGTCCGCCGCGCCCGCACCGGAGTCGATCGTCTTGCGCGTGGCGTTGACGAGCTCCATGAGGCGCGCGACGACGACATTGAACTTCGTCTGCTCGATGAGCGAGGGCGCGTCCGCCCACAGACGGTGCGTGACGCGACGCAGCGCGGTGTCGCCCTCGGCCCACACCGCATCCGTGGGGCTGGAGACCTCACCCGCGATGCGCAGCGCGCGCGCGAGGAACTTCGTGGCACCGGTCGTCGAGACGTCCTTCCAGTCCTTGTCGTCCTCCACGGGACCCGCGAAGGCGAGTCCGACGCGCAGCGCGTCGGCACCGTGCGCGTCGAGCTCGTCCTGGAACAGCACGAGGTTGCCCTTGCTCTTGGACATCTTGGCGCCGTCGAGGATGACCATGCCCTGGTTGATCAGGCTGGAGAAGGGCTCGGTGAAGTCGACGTAGCCCATGTCGTAGAGCGCCTTGACGATGAACCGTGCGTAGAGCAGGTGCAGGATCGCGTGCTCGACGCCGCCGATGTAGAAGTCCACCGGCGCCCACTTCGAGGCCTCACGACCCGAGAAGGCTGCGTCGGGGTCACCCGGCGAGAGGAAGCGGAGGTAGTACCAGGAGCTGTCGACGAAGGTGTCCATCGTGTCCGGGTCGCGGCGCATGGGCTCGCCGGTCTCTGGGTCGCTCGCCTGCACCCACTCGGTCGCACCACCCAATGGCGAGGTGCCCTGCGGCAGCAGGTTGAGCCCTTCAGGGTCGGGAAGGCGCACGGGAAGCTGGTCGTCGGGCACGGGAACGATACGGCCGTCGTCGCCGTGCAGCATCGGGATGGGGGTGCCCCAGAACCGCTGGCGCGAGATCAGCCAGTCGCGCAGACGATAGGTCTTCGCCGCGCGGCCCGTCCCGGCTGCGGTCAGCTCCTCGATGGCGCGCGCGATCGCGTTGCGCTTGCTCAGGCCGTTGAGGCTGCCGGAGTTGATGAGGCGGCCGTCTCCGCTGAGTGCGACACCGGTGCGCACCGGGTCGATGTCCTCGAGGGCGTCGGTGCCCTCGAACGGGTCGATCGGGTTGCCGTCTGCGTCGAGCTCGATGACGGGCACCGCACCCGTGATGGGAGCCGTCGTGTCGACGACGATCTTCACCGGCAGGTCGAACGCACGCGCGAAGTCGAGATCGCGCTGGTCGTGCGCAGGCACGGCCATGACCGCACCGTGACCGTAGTCGGCCAGGACGTAGTCGGCCGCCCAGATCGGCAGGCGCTCCCCGTTGATGGGGTTGATCGCGTAACGGTCGAGGAACACGCCCGTCTTGGGACGGTCGGCGTTCTGCCGCTCCACATCCGTCGTCTGCTGCACCTGGGAGAGGTACGCCTGGAAGCGCTCGCGCGCCTCGGGACCTGCGCCCGCCGCCAGCTCCGCTGCGAGGTCGGAGTCGGGCGCGACGACCATGAAGGTGGCGCCGTGCAGCGTGTCGGGGCGCGTCGAGAACACCGTGACCTTCTCGGCACGGCCTTCGATCTCGAAGTCGATGTCGGCGCCGACCGAGCGGCCGATCCAGTTGCGCTGCATCTGGATGACCTTGTGCGGCCAGAAACCCTCGAGCTGATTGAGGTCGTCGAGCAGCCGGTCGGCGTAATCGGTGATCCGGAAGTACCACTGGGTCAGCTTCTTCTTGACGACCAGGGCGCCGCAGCGCTCACAGTGCCCGTCGACGACCTGCTCGTTGGCGAGCACGGTCTGATCGTGCGTGCACCAGTTGACCGGGCTCTCCTTGCGGTAGGCCAGGCCCCGCTCGTAGAGCTTCTGGAAGAGCCACTGGTTCCAGCGGTAGTACTCCGGGTCGCTCGTGTGCAGGACACGGCTCCAGTCGAAGGAGACGCCGTAGGCCTTGAGGCTCTCCTTCTGCTGGGCGATGTTGTCGTACGTCCAGGTGACGGGGTTCGCGCCGCGCTTGATGGCCGCGTTCTCGGCCGGGAGACCGAACGAGTCCCACCCGATCGGATGCAGCACGTTGTACCCGCGGTGACGCCAGAAGCGGGCGACGATGTCCGAGTAGAGGTAGTTCTCGGCGTGCCCCATGTGCAGATCGCCGGACGGGTAAGGGAACATCGCGAGCACGTACTTGCGCGGGCGGGTGTCGTTCTCGCCGCCGGCGCGGAACGGGTCGCTTTCCGCCCAGCGCTGCTGCCACTTGTCCTGGATGGCGTGGGCGTCGAAGCCGCCGTCGGCGGACGCGCCTGCGGTGTCGGTCGAGGTCGTAGACACAGAGGGACCAATCGTGGAGTTTCGGGGAGGTGCGCAAGGCGCAAATTTCAGGATACCCGACCCCTAACCACCCCAGTCGGCCGGGAGCGTCGCCCCCGCCGCACGCAGCGGCGCAGTGGCCTTCAGCGCCACCTCCGCGACCTCGGCGGCCACCTCCGACGACCAGGTGATGCCGCCGCCCGCGCCCACATAGGCACCCCGGGGATGCGTGACGAGGGTGCGGATCGTCATGGCCAGATCGAACGCACCGTCATCGCCCACCCAGCCGGCGCAGCCGGAGAAGGCACCCCGCGGCGCGCCCTCGATGTCGTGCAGCAGGGTCATCGCCGACAGTTTGGGTGCCCCCGTCATGCTGCCCGCGGGAAACACCGCCTTCAGCATCTCCCCCAGCGTGACGCCCGGATGCGGCACCCCGCTGACCGAGCTCACGAGTTGATGCACACGTGGATACGTCTCGACCTCCAGGAGGCGGTCGACGCTCACCGTCGCCGGATCGCACACGCGCGCCAGGTCGTTGCGCATCAGGTCCACGATCATCACGTTCTCGGCACGCTCCTTGGGGTCGGCCGCGAGCTCGGCGGCGAGGGCGGCGTCCGCCTCGGGCGTCGCGCCACGAGGACGGGTCCCCTTGATCGGATGCGTGCTGACGCGTCCATCGCGCGCGAGCAGGAAGCGCTCCGGACTCGCACCGGCCAGCGCGATCCCGCCGCTTCGGATCAGCAGTCCATGATGCGAGGGGGTGTCGGCCCGAAGCGCGGCGTAGGCGTCGAGCGCATCGACCTCGCCGACCACGTCGAAGCGCGTCGTCAGACACAGCAGGTACGCATCCCCGCGACCGATGGCCGCGATGGCCGTACGGATGTCGTCCGCGTAGCGGGATGCATCGACCCGCGCGATCGCCGCGCCCCGATCGGGCACCGCCGCCGGGGCGACCGGGGTCGCCGACGTGATGCGCTCGGCCCAGGCATCGGCATCCTCGCCGCTGACCCACGTCACGCCGGCGGCGTGATCGAAGGTCACGAGCGTGCGCACCCTCATCCAGCTCTCACGCGGCATGTCGTCGGGCGCGACGGGGGCGCCGGCCGCATCCGCGCCGACCTCGTACGAGAGCCATCCGACCCATCCGCTCCGGAACGGTCCGGCGGGATGCGGCGCGGTGTCACCCGCCGCGACCTGCACCGCACGCACCTCGGCGCCGTCCACGGGGATGCCGGATCCGATCCAGCTGTAGCCCGCGCCGGCGTCGGGCCCCGCATCGAGCCAGAACGTGTGGTCGCGCTCGGCGAAGAGTGCGTGGACGGCTGCGGGATCGTTCGCGCCGTGCACGCGGACAGGGGCAGCGGGCACGCTCCCAGGCTAGCGATACCGCAAGCCTCTAGGCTCGACGGCGTGAACGATCTGCTCACCGCGATCCTCGATGCCGTGCGCGAGGTCGATCCGGTGCTGCGCGTGGTTCTCGCCGGCGTCGCCATCATGCTGGAGACGAGCGTGCTGGTCGGGCTCATCGTCCCGGGCGACACCATCGTCATCGTCGCGGGGACCGCCGTCACCACACCCCTGGAAGCCGTCCTCCTCGGCGCTGCCGTCGTGCTCGGGTCGCTGCTGGGCGAGACGCTCGGGTACCTCCTGGGCCGCTATCTGGGGCCGTGGCTGCGCAGGTCGCGTCTCGGTCGCCGCATCGGCGAGGAGAACTGGGCCAGATCGGAGCGCTACCTGGAGCGGCGGGGCGGGCCGGCCATCTTCCTGTCGCGCTTCCTGCCCGTGCTCCACTCGCTCGTGCCGTTGACGGTCGGTATGGCGCGCTTTCCGTATCGCCGGTTCCTCGCCTGGACCGCGCCGGCATGCATCATCTGGGCGAGCCTCTACATCGGTGTTGCGGCGGCCGCTGCGGGCACCTACCGCGAGCTCTCCGATCGCATCCACTACGCGGGTTACATCTTCGTCGCCATCATCGTGACATTCGTCGTGCTGGTGTTCATCGGCAAGAAGGTCATCGAGCGGGTCGAGCGTCGGCACATGGCCGGGCCGGCGTCCAGCCCGGAGCCCCGAGCGACGGACGTGGAAGACTGAGGGGGTGGCCGAATCCCGTCGTCCGACCCGTTCCGACAAGATCCTTTGGATCGCCCGACTCGAGCGCCGGTTTCACGCGTGGCGTGAACGGGGCGCCCGTCGTCGTGGGCGCACACCATCGGCGGCGGCCTTTCCCGGCTACGGTTCACAGCGCTGGGTGCGGGTGCTCGCACGCGTCGTGATCCCCCCGGTCGGCCGGGACAAGGGCGAGTACGCAGGCATCCGCGGATGGCGGAGCTTCGCCGCGATCCCGGTCGCGTACGGTCAGGTGCGGGTCACCGTGGGCAGCGAGACGCATGACGTCGTCGCCGACCGCGGCGGCGTCGTGGACGTGGTGCTCCCGGCGACCCTCGAGCCGGGCTGGCAGACGCTCACGGCGCAGGTGGAGGGCGGTCAGACCACCACGCTGCGCGTGTTCATCGTCTCCGACGTTGCCAGGTTCGGGGTCGTGAGCGACATCGACGACACCGTCATGGTCACCGCCATCCCCCGTCCGATGCTCGCGGCCTGGAACTCCTTCGTCGTCAACGAGCACGCACGGCAGCCCGTCCCCGGGATGTCGGTGCTGCTCGAGCGTGTGACGCGCGAGCATCCCGGCGCCCCCCTGGTCTACCTGTCGACGGGCTCGTGGAACGTCGCCCCGACGCTCACCCGTTTCCTGCGCCGACATCTCTTCCCCTCCGGCGCCATGCTGCTGACCGACTGGGGGCCGACACACGATCGGTGGTTCCGCAGCGGCCGCGCCCACAAGTCGACCAACCTCAACCGACTTGCGCAGGAGTTCCCCGACATCCGCTGGCTGCTCATCGGGGACGACGGGCAGGCCGACGATGCGATCTACACCGAGTTCGCGGGCGCGCATCCCGCTAACGTGGCCGCCGTCGCCATCCGCCGCCTGACGCCCGCAGAGGCCGTGCTCGCCGGTGGACGGACGGCCGTGAACGACCACTCCGCCGCGAGTGTGCCGTGGGTCAGCGGCGACGACGGAGCCGAACTGCTCGATCGGCTGGAAGAGACCGGTGTCGTACGCCCGGGCGTAGGCTGACCGGCATGTGTGGTCGGTTCGTCGTCGCCAACGTCGCGTCTGAGCTCGTCGGAGTACTGCGCGTCGACACGATCAACCCCTCGCTCCCTGCGCCCTCCTACAACGTCGCGCCGATGAGCACGGCGGCCATCGTGCTGGACTCCGCCAAGACCGAGCCACCCACGCGGCGACTCGAGCCCGCGCGGTGGGGGCTGGTGCCCGCGTGGGCGAAGGACCCGAAGATCGGCGCCCGGGCCTTCAACGCCCGCGCCGAGGAGCTGGAGGACAAGCCCATGTTCCGCGGTGCTCTCATCAAGCGCCGCGCCGTCGTCCCGACGACCGGCTACTACGAATGGAAGCAGCTCGCCGACGGCAAGGAGCCGCACTTCATCCACCAAGCCGACGACTCGCCCCTGTTCCTCGCGGGGCTGTACGAGTGGTGGAAAGACCCGAGCAAGGCGGATGACGACCCCGACCGCTGGCTGCTGAGCTTCACCATCCTCACCCGAGACGCGATCGGCGCGCTCGGTTCGATCCACGACCGGATGCCCCTGTTCCTCGACGCCGACTTCGCCGATGCGTGGCTCGACACCGACACGGACAACGTCGGCGACATCCTGGATGCCGCCATCGACGCGGCTCCCGATCTCGCCGAGACCCTCGAGACCCGGGTCGTCTCTCCCGCCGTCGGCAACGTGCGCAACGACTCGCCCGCGCTGATCGAACCCGCGTGAGCGCCCCGGCGTCCCTCCTCACGCCGGAGACCGTCCTCAGCAGCGATGACTGGCGCTCCCGTGAGCGCCGTCACGCCGAACGGGCCGATGCGCTCACCGCCGGACGCCGAGCCCGCGTCGCGCGGGGCCGGACGCATCCCGTCGAGGACTTCCTGTTCACCTATTACGGCTACAAGCCGGCGCTGCTGCGTCGCTGGCATCCGGGTACGGCGTATGCGCTGGCGGATGCGGCGCACGAGGATCGTGCCGACTGGCGCTGGTACGTCCGTGGCGAGAACGACTCCGTACGTGTCGATGCGCGCGCCTTCGCCGCCGAGAAGCGGCTCCTGCTGACCGGTGTCGCCGCGATCCTGGAAGGCACCCGCGGGCGGAGCGCGCAGTACGGCTGCTTCGGTATGCACGAGTGGGCGATGCTCTACCGTTCCCCGACTCCCCGCCATGCCGTGCCCCTGCGGCTGGGATCCGCGGCCACGGACGCGGTGGTCGAGTCGCACGAGCTGCGGTGCACGCACTTCGACGCCTTCCGCTTCTTCACCGAGGATGCAGCACCCCGCAACCGTGCGCTGCTCGCGCGCGAGACCCAGTCCGCCCACGAGCAGCCGGGCTGCCTGCACGCGGGCATGGACCTCTACAAATGGGCGGTCAAGCTCGGCCCGCTCGTGCCCGGCGACACGCTGCTGGACGCGTTCGAGCTCGCCCGCGACATCCGGGCGCTCGACATGCGTGCCTCGCCGTATGACCTGCGCGACTGGGGTTACGAACCCGTCGCCGTGGAGACGGCGGAAGGCAAGGCCGTGTACGTCTCCGAACAGCGGGCGTTCACCCTCCGGGCGGAGCCGCTGCGCGAGCAGCTGCTGGGGCACGTCCGCGGGGCGCTGGCCGCCTGAACGGGCGATTCAGCGCGCGGCGGCGGCGACGTCTCGAGGGAGCAGCACCCGGAGCGAGAACCACTCGGCACCGCCGTCGACCGACACCGACCCGCCGTAGGTCTCCGCTGCCGCCTCGATGTTGCGCAGGCCGTATCCGTGCCCCTCACCGGCTTTGCGTGTGAGGATGCGACCGTCTCGCCGGCGCAGGTGCCCGTCGAAGGTGTTCTCCACCCGCAGCATCACGAAATCGTCGTGCGCGAACAGGGAGAACTTCACCATCCGTTGCGACTCGGGCAGACGCGCCGTCGCCTCGAACGCGTTGTCGAGGGCATTCCCCGCGATCGCGGTGATGTCCAGCGGGCGCAACCCCGCCAGCAACCGCCCGTCGGCCACCGTCGCGACGTGGATGCTCTGCTCCCTGGCGTACATGAGTTTGGCCGTGAGCACCGCGTCGAGCACGTCGTTCCCCGTGCGGACCTGCGTCGCATAGTCGCGGATCGACGTCTCGAGGTCGTCGAGGATGCGCAGTCTCGACTGCGGGTCCTGCTCGGCCCGGATCGCATCGAGGTGGTGCTTCATGTCGTGGTACTTGCGGTTCACCTCGTCGATCGTGCGCCGCGACATCTCGTACTGCTGGTGCTGGCTGGTCAACAGGCGCGCCATCGCGTCGGCCTCCCGGCGCGCCTGGAAGCCACGGCGCACCTCGTGCTGCACGTAGAGCGCGATGTAGCCGCAGAGGTCCACGAGGGTGCGGATGTAGAGGATCTCATGCCCGATGCGACCGCTGAACGGGGTCGCGGTGGTGACGAAGCTGAGGTTCGAGATGACGAACGTGGCGGTCGCGATCGAGAGCGCGGCGACCAGATCGGCGTAGCCCACCTCGAAGACCTCCCCCCGCACCAGGTGACGCCGCTCGGCGAACCAGGCGAGCCCCAGCATCCCGCCGTAGATCACGACCATCATCGTGGCCTTCACCTCGGCCGGCGCATCCAGGTAGAACCGGTCGAGCTGCCAGTGGATGGATGCGGTGAGCTCTGCCAGCACGAAGGCCCGCGCGGTGAGGTAGCCCGCCGTCACCGGGGAGACCCGCAGCGTCGTGTACAGCATGGCGAACATCACCAGCACGGCGGCCAGCATCCCCGGGATCCACAACGCGAGCGAGAGGCGCCCGGCTGCTTCCTGTACGGCGAGCAGCGCGAGCAGCCCGACGGCGGAGGCCGCGGCCGTCACCCACCAGCCGGCCCGCCGGGCGACGATCAGCACGAAGACGAAGCAGGCACCCCACTCGGCTATGGCGGTGAAGCTGCGAGGGATGTCGGCGAGGTACAGCTCGTTCATGCCGTGATCCCGCGTGTGCCGATGTACGCGGCCAGCGCGGCGAGGAAGTCCTTCTTGCGCGGCCGGCTGATCTGCAGGCGCACCCCGCCTCGGATGCGGCAGTCGTTGCCCTCCACCCCCGTCACGTGGCGGAGGTTCACGAGGTAGCCGCTGTTGCAACGGAAGAAGTCCTCGCCCTCCAGCTCCCCCTCCATCGCCTTCAGGGACGTCGCGACCGTGTAGTCGCTGTCCAGCGTGTGGATCAGGACATTGTGCTTGGCGCTCTCCAGGTACAGGACGTCGGCGATGTCGAGGCGGTGCCGGTCGCCATCGGCGGCGGTGAAGAGCATGTGTCGGCGCTCGCGCCGGCGCAGCCGCACGAGGCAGCGCCCGAGTTCCTGCGCGAAGACCGGGTAGGAGACGGGCTTGAGCAGGTAGCTCAGGGCATCCACCTCGTAGCCGCTCACCGCGTACTGCGGGGATGCGGTCACGAAGACGATGAGCACCTCGCTGTCGACCTCGCGGATGCGTCGTGCGGCCGTCATGCCGTCCACACGCGCCATCTGGATGTCCAGCAACAGGATGTCCCAGTCGGGACGGTAGTCCTCGATGATGTCGCGCCCGTCGCGGAACGCCCCGACGTGGAAGCGTTCGCCGTGCTCGCGCTGGAATCGATCCAGGTGCGACAGCAGGCGGTCGATGCTGGCCGGATCATCTTCGACGACGCCGATGCGGATCATGCTCTGTCTCCTTCCTGGTCGGTTCTCAGCTGAATCCGACGTAGCGTCGGGCGAGGTGGTATGCGGCCCGCGTCACGTGCCGCCCCGCATATCCCGGCAGATTGCTCCCTGCGCAGACGAGGCTCCGCCGCAGATGACCGTGGATGCGGGGACGGTCGCGCTTGACCTCGCGCCAGAAGGCTCGGCGCACCGCGAGATGCTGTGCGGTGCCGCCCAGCGCGAGCGTGGCGCTCACGGTGGCGCAGAGCGCGCGGATGTAGTGCAGCTGCGCGGCGTAGAGCTGCGTCGGGATATGTCCGGTCCGGACGTCCTCGAGGCTCGGCAGGGTTTCGAGCGCGAGTCGGTTCACGCGCAGCTGCTGATCGACGCGCGCCAGCATGACCTCCGGCGCGACCGACTGTCCCGCACGGCCGATGTAGTAGTGGTACAACGCGACGGGCAGGTAGTACATGCGCCGCACGCGCGCGAGCGGACGCAGGACGTACAGGCTGTCGACGTAGAACGTGTGACGCGGCAGGTCCAGATCCACCTCGCGCAGCAGGGACGTGCGGTAGATGACGGCGTGCATCATGAGGTACTGCCGCCGCGCGAAGCGCTGCGTGTCCTCCCAGCCGAAGACGCGGTCGGCGGGAAAGACCGTGTCGAAACGCGTCCGCCGCGGCTCCTTGTCGACGCGGTCGTGTACGAAGTCGGTGAACAACGCGTCGACTCCCCCGGTCGCCTCCACCCGCTCGAGGACGTCGAGCACTCGTGCGAGAGCGGCGGACGACAGCCAATCGTCGGCGTCGAGCACCTTGAGGTAGAGACCGCGCGCGTGGGCGACACCGGTGTCGATCGCCGCTCCGTGCCCGCCGTTGACCTGGTGCACCACACGGATCCGGTCGGGGTACGTGTGCGCATAGGATGCGGCGAGCAGCCCGGTGGCGTCCGTCGAGCCGTCGTTCACGATGACGACCTCGACGCGCGCGTCGCTCGTGCAGAGCGCAGCGAGGGCTCGACCGAGGAACTCTGCGCAGTTGTACGCGGGCACGGCCACCGTCAGCAGGGGCGATGACACCGAGGCACCCTCCGTCCGGCGCCGCACGCGGCGACGGACGGCGGCGCGCAGGGCGATGATGACGAGCCGGGCGCGAGATCGACCGGTCTCACCCTCGATCGTAGACGGGACGCCCTTCACCTGCGGAACCCGCGGCTCTCCTCAGCTGAACCCGACGACGCGGCGAGCCCAGTCGTACGCGAGGCTCGTCGCACGGCGGCCCGCCTGTCCGGGAAGGTTGCTCACGGCGCCGAGAAGACTGCGACGCATCCGGGTGTACAGCCAGGGGTTCTCGGCCCTCACCTCCCGCCAGAAGCGGTCGCGTTCGACGAGGTGACCCGCTGTCCCGGCGCGGGCCAGCGTCGCGCTCGTGACCGCGCACACCCCCTCGACGTGGTGCAGAAGCGCACGGTAGAGCTGCGCCGGAACCTCGCCGCGCGCCACCGCGTGCGGCGAGGGAAGCGCCGCGAGTGCCAGCCTGTTCACCCGCAGTTGCTGCTCCACGCGCCGTACCATGACCTCCGGCGCCACGGACTGTCCGGGGCGGCCCACGTGGTAGCGGTAGAGCGGGACCGGCAGATACCGCATCCGGCGCACCCGCGCCAACGGCGTCACGACGTAGAGGTTGTCGACGTAGAAGGTGTGCTCGGGCAGGCGCAGCCCGCTCGCGCGCACGAGTTCCGTCCGGTACACGATCGCGTGCATCATCAGCACCTGACGGCGCCCGAACCTTTCCGTGTCGGCCCACTCGAAGACGCCGTCCGAGGGGAACACCGAGTCGAAGCGTGCCGGACGCGCCGACTTGCCGACGCGTTCGTGGACGAAGTCCGTGAACACCGCATCCACGTCCGCGCCCTCGAGAGCGACGAGTTCGCGCACCAGGAGGGCGAGCGAGGCGATGTCGAGCCAGTCGTCCGCGTCCAGGATCTTCACGAACGAGCCGCGTGCGGCGGCCAGCCCCGTGGTGATGGCGCCACCGTGACCGCGGTTGGGCTGGTGGATCACCCGCCGGGATGCGGGGCGCCGCGCCGCCCAGTCGTCAGCGAGTGCTCCGGTCGCATCCGTCGAGCCGTCGTCGACGACGATCACCTCGACGTCGGCGACCGCGTCGAGCTCCGACAGCGCGCGCCCCAGATAGTCCTCGGCGTTGAACGCCGGAACCACGATCGACAGCGCCGGCGCGACCCGCGAGCCGTTCGTCATCGCTCGACCTTGTCGCCGGGCTCCGCCACCACCTCGACCTCGGTCGGTGCCTGGCGGAAGATCACCTTGAAGATCGGGTAGAACACCCAGAACGAGATCGCGGCGTTGATGATCATGGTCAGCACGTCCGCCACGACCGATCCGCTCGAGCCCCATCCGAGGGTCACCATGAAGAAGTCGTAGATCGGCGCCTTGTAGAAGCCCTGCGCCGCCGCGGCGATGAAGGTGATCGCCACATAGGCCACCGTGTACCAGCCGGCCGCCACCCACACAGAGGTGTTGGACTTGAACGTGATGTTGCGCTGCAGGAAGAAGTTGATGACCTGCGCGATCAGCAGCGTGATCTGCACCGCGAGGAAATACGCCAAGCCGCCACCGCCGGCGGGAAGCACGCCCGCCGCGTAGTCGAACATGTAGTACTGGCTGCCGTCGACGTTCGACCCGACGGGCAGCACCTGGAACCCGACGTCCGTGAGACCCGTGAAGCTCGCAAAGCCCCAGCGGAAGATCGGCATGAGCGCCAGCTGCAGCACGGTCACGCCGTTGGACAGCAGCAGGAACATGAGGAACTTCGACAGCTCCGGACGTGAGGTCTGGAATCGACCCCACCAGTTCGAGATGGCGGTGATCATCGTGCACTCCTGTTCCCTGCGGCGGCGTCGAACGCCTTCTTCGTCGCCTTCTCATCGCGTCGACCACCGAAGTAGGCGGCGATCACGCCCCCGAGCCCGCGCAGCGTCTGCCCGTTCACGAGCGTCAGCACTGCCCCGGTGAGTCGACGGGTGGCGAGCCCTCCGCTCATCTTCGAGATGACCCGGAACGGGCCGTTCAACAGGAACAGCATGTTCAGGTCGGGGGTCCCGGCCGCGTCCGCCTTGCGACGGCGGCCGTCGAGGATGCGGAATCCGAGTCGACCGAGGGGGCTGCGCGACTCGGCGAGCCGATCCATCGGGTCGTTCTCCCCGAGCGGCCCGTCGGGCCACTGCGGATCGGGGATGGAGCGCCCGAGGAGCGCCGCGAACTCGGCATCGGTCGCCGCCTGGCGCGCGTGCGCGGTACCGGTGAGCGCCACACCGTCGCGCTCGACGGTCGCTGTGAGATCCAACGCGCCCAGGTGTGCGCCGACCGCGATCTCGTACGTACCGCGCTCGACGATCCACGCGTTGGTCGCGGCGTCGAAGACCCGGAAGGTGCGCTCGCCGAACGGCAGCGCGACGCGGCGCGACTCCCCCGGCTCCAGCCGCACCTTCGCGTAGCCCTTCAGCTCGCGACGCGGACGCGCCAGCGCGCTGACTCCGACGCGTCCGACATACATCTGGACCACATCGCTGCCCGTCCGGGAGCCGGTGTTCGTGACCGTGACCTCTGCGCCGTCGGCATCCACCGCGAGATCCGAGTAGGCGAAACTCGTGTAGCTCAAGCCGTAGCCGAACGGGAAGGCGACCGGCACGCCGACCGTGTCGTAATACCGGTAGCCGACGAACGGTCCTTCGCGGTACTCCGCGGTACGAGCCGCGCTCGGGAAGGTCTTGGCCGTGGGGGTGTCCTCGAGAGCGCGAGGCATGGACTCTGCCAGCCGCCCACCCGGGTCGACCGTGCCGGTGAGGACGTCGGCGATGGCCTCCGCCCCCGCCTGTCCGCCGAGGTATGTGTGCAGCAGCGCGGCCGTATCCGTCGCCCAGCGCGTGGAGACGACGCCTCCGGCACTGATCAGCACCACCGTCTTGGGGTTGACCCGATGCACGTCGCGGAGCAGGCGCACCTGCTCGGCGGGCAGATCGAGGGTGGCACGGTCCATGCCCTCCGACTCGGCGATCTCCGGGAGTCCGAGGCTCAGCACCACGACCTCGGCACGAGCGGCGAGTGTCAGTGCCTCCGCACGCAACGCATCGTCGGGGCGGCCGTCGCGGCGGAACCCCTCCGCGACGCCTACGACCTCGAGCGTCGAGGACGGCAGCACCTCGGCGAGTGTCGGCAGCGTCGTCGGGTTCACGAGCGAGGATCCCGCTCCCTGGTATCGCGGTGCGGTGGCGAAGGCTCCGATGAGCGCGACCCGGGTGCCGGGCGAGAGCGGCAGCAGCTCCTCCTCGTTGCGAAGGAGCACCGCCGACTCCGCAGCGGCACGCCGCGCGAGCGCGTGGTGCGCCGGAAGGTCCACGACCGCCGCGGCACGTTCGGTCACGCGGCGCACCAGGTCGATGACCTCGGCGACCCGGGCATCCAGGTCCGACACCGAGAGCTGCCCCGACTCGACCGCCGCGACGATCTCCCGGGCGGAGTCGAATCCGGGCGACGGCATCTCGAGCGCCGCGCCGGCGGCGACCGCGGCGACCGCGTCGTTGGATCCGCCCCAGTCCGAGATCACCGCGCCGTCGAACCCCCACTCGTCGCGCAGGATCTCCGTCAGCAGGTGCGCGTTCTCGTGGGCGTACACACCGTTGACGAGGTTGTAGGACGACATGATCGCCCAAGGGGCGGCCTCGCGCACGACGATCTCGAAAGCGGTCAGGTAGATCTCGCGCAGGGTGCGCTCGTCGACGACGGAATCACTGACCATGCGGCGCAGCTCCTGGCTGTTGACCGCAAAATGCTTGGGAGTCGCTGCGACGCCCTCGGACTGGATGCCGCGCACGTAGGCGGCCGCGAGTCGGCCGGAGAGCTCCGGATCCTCGGAGAAGTACTCGAAGCTGCGGCCGCCGAGCGGACTGCGCTTGATGTTGAGGCCCGGTCCGAGCAAGACGCCGACACCCTGCGAGGAGGCCTCCCGGCCCAGAGCAGCGCCGATCTCCTCGGCCAGCTCGTCGTCCCAGCTGCCGGCGACGGTGGCGGAGGTCGGGAAGCACGTGGCGGGCTCCGAACCGTTGATGCCGAGGTGGTCGGCGGAGCCGACCTGCTTGCGCACACCGTGAGGGCCGTCCGCCATCCACACCGGGGGCAGGGAGATGCGCTCGATGGCGCGCGTCTGCCAGGTGTTCGCACCGCTGAGCAGGGCGGCTTTCTCGAGCAGCGAGAGACTCGCCACGAGCGAGGGGGTGTCTTTCACAATGGGTCTTTCTTGGTCGTTCACGTCGCGCGTCGAGCGCGGAAGGACAGTCGCCGTTCGGGGCCGAGCGCGGCGGCCCGGCCCCGAACGTGCCGTGTCAGGACGAAGCGAGCTCGTCGCTGACCGTCACCGGGCGATTGCGGTGACGGCCGACGCGGACGATGATCCACACCACTCCGGCGGCCACCAGCAGCGCCAGCACGACGGTGCCGACCGTGATCCAGATCTCCCACGCTGCGGGCTGGTACGTCAGTGTCGCTCCCGGAGCCATCCCGTTCACCGCGTTGGAGTTCGCAACGGTGTACAGCAGGTTGTGGGCGGCGTAGCGGATGTTGGACTGTGCGAAGGCACTGTCGGTGTCTTCGACCGTCTTCATCCCCGCGAAGGTCAGCATGTGATCCGTGCCGCGAGCGGCCCACGCCTCATCGACGTACATGTAGGGGTAGAGGTTGAAGTCGGTGATCACGAAGCCCGTGAAACCCCACTCACCGCGCAGCACGTCGTGCATGAGCGCCGCAGAGCCACCGGCCCACGTGCCGCCGATGCGGTTGAACGAGCTCATCATGGCGGTGGCACCGATCTCGGCGGTCTGCTTCGTGCCGGCGGCGTCGTAGTACGACAGCTCACCGCTGGCGTTCTTGACGATCATCTCGAAAGGCTTCAGATAGATCTCACGGATCGTCTGCTCGGTCGCCCACGTAGCGATGCCGTTGCCGTTGACGCGGTTCGTCTCCTGGTCGTTCATCGCGAAGTGCTTCGTGAACGAGTAGACGCCCTTCGTGAGCGCGCCGTCCACGGCAGCCGTGGCGAGGGCCCCGGAGAGCACCGGGTCCTCGGAGTAATACTCGAAGTTGCGGCCGGCGAACGGAGAGCGATGCAGGTTCGCGGCAGGTGCGTACCACCCGTTGGCACCCATCGTCAGCGCTTCGTTGCCGATCGCGACACCCATCGCGTTGGCGAGTTCGACGTTCCACGTCTGTCCGAGCAGGTACTCGGACGGGAAGGCCGTTCCGGTCCACAGATCAGGGTTGATGAACGAGCTGAAGCCGGCAGGGCCGTCGAGGTCGTTGGTGCGGATCTTGCCGATCCCCGGGAGACCGGCCGTGTTGTACGCACCCGAGGTGAGCATGTCGACGACCTCGTCCAGCGTGAGCTGGTCCAGCAGAGCGTCCCACTTCGGGTCGTCGTACGCGAGTCCGCGCATGTCGACGAGCGAGACATCGCCGTCCGCGCCCCAGACGGGCGCCTCGGAATCCGTGTCAGCCGCTGCGGCCGCGGCGGCATCGTACGGAGCGAAGTCGGCGATCGTCGCCTCACTCGCCTCGAAGTCGGCTCCCTCGGGCGCCTTCGGGAACGTGCCGGCGAAGTCGGCACGGGACAGCGCAGTCACCTTGCCCTCGGAGAAGGCCGCGGTGACATCCTCGAAGTGGTTGGTCGCCGCCGTCTCGTCGCTCGCGCGCCCCTCGGTGTAGGTGACCTTCTCGTCGACCGTGTACGTGATCGGAGCGGTGCCCGCCGCGATCGTGTGGGAGTCGTTCTGGACTTTGATCTCGTAAACGCCGGCGTCGAGCACGTACGCCCCGTCGCCGGTGCTGTCGTAGGACGCCATCTCCTCGACGGGAACCGTGAGCGTCACCGTCTCTGATGCGCCGGGCTCGAGCAGGCTCGTCTTCGCGAACGCTCCGAGCACGACGGAGGACTTCTCGACACCGCCCGGGGTGTAGGGCGCCGTGTAGTAGAGCTGCACGACATCCTTGCCGGCGACCGCACCGGTGTTCGTGACGCTCACGTCGACGGAGATGTCGCCGTCCACATCGCCGAGGCGCTGGCCGGTGATCGCCTTGTCGAAACTCGTGTAGCTGAGCCCGTAGCCGAACGGATAGACGACAGCCTGGTCGTAGTCGATGAAGCCTTCGACCGCCGCCGTCTCGTAGTAGCGGTAACCGACGTAGATCCCCTCTTCGTAGTCGACGAAGTAGGCGTCATCGACGTTCGTGTACGCGAAGTCGCCGAAGTTGACGAAGGTGGGGTCAGCGGAGAAGTCGCGCGAGAACACGTCGGCCGTGCGCCCCGAGGGGTTGATGTCGCCGCTCAGGATCGGTCCCAGCGCGTTGAATCCGTTGACGCCGGGAGAGCCTGCCAGGATGATGCCGTCGATACCCTCATCGTCCTGGAGAGGACCGAGCTCCATGGACGTCGATGCGTTCACGACCACGATGACGTTCTGGAACTGGCTCTTTGCGAGTTCGAGCAGGTCCTTCTCATCGGCGTTCAGCTCGAGCTGGTGCTGACCGGGCTCTGCGCGCTCGTCCCACTTCTCCATGTTGGTGGCGAGGTCTCCACCTTCGCCGCCGGCACGACCGATGACGACAATCGCGGCGTCGGCGAACTCGGCGAAGCTGTCGAGTGAGGCCTGCGAGTAGTCGGCGACCGGCATCTCGCCGATGTTGTAGTTCGACTCCTCCGGCTTGTCCATGACGATGTTCGTCCGGCCGCCCTCCGCCGCCGGGTTCGCCTCGGCGAACGCCGCGAGCTGGTCGTAGACCGTCCCGTTGACCGTGAAGCCGCCGTTCTCGATGCCGGCCTTGATGTTCACGGCGGTGCGGGTGTCTGCTGTTCCGGAGCCGGAGCCGCCGTACACGGGGTCGGCTGCACCGCGGCCCAGCAGCGTGACGGCGCCGGTCGCCAACGGGAGAGTCCCGTTGTTCTTGACGAGCGTCATGCCTTCGCCGGCGATCTCCTCCACGAGCTCGGACGACGCGCTCTTGGCCTCTTCGTTCGTCGCGTAGTCGGCCGTGTAGTACTCGGTGTCGAGCTTGTCGCCTTCCGCCGTATTGCTGATCGCGTAGGTTCCCGCGCCCATGTACGACTCGATGGCTCCTCGATACATCCCGATCGCGATGTTCGCGCCGATGGCGATGATTGCCACCACGGCGACGATCGGGATCCAGATCGCGAGGAACCTCTTGTTCGACATCGGCTTCCGAGCCGTCGTTGAACTCACTGTGTTCTCCTCTGTGTGCAGACCTCCGTCATCGGAGGACGGCCCGGGCGTCAGCGCACCGGTGCCGGGTCCCATTTCACGCGCTCCGCACAGCCCGAATCGCGCTCACGCACAACCTGTCGCTTTCGGCGCACGAACTGTGCGTGCGCGGCCATGAGCGAGGTGGAATCGGTCGGGAAAACGAGTGAAGGCCCCCGCTTCGCGGAGGCCTTCGTATCGTGAGGGTGGACCTGAGGGGACTCGAACCCCTGACCCCCTGCATGCCATGCAGGTGCGCTACCAGCTGCGCCACAGGCCCTCTGTCACCCGTCCGGGCAACTCATTCAGCTTACAACACGGATGAGTCGTGAGCGAAATCAGCCCGGTCACTCCGGGCGCGTCGGCACCGGCAGGTCGATGGGAACGGTCGGGCAGTCCTTCCAGAGGCGCTCGAGGCCGTAGAAGACGCGCTCCTGCTCGTGGAAGACGTGCACGACGAGGTCGCCGAAGTCCAGCAGGATCCAGCGTGACTCCTCGCGGCCCTCACGGCGCAGACGCTTGACGCCGTGCTCGAGCAGCTGCTCCTCGATCTCGTCGGCGATGGCTGCCACATTGCGCTCGTTGCGCCCCGTGACGAGCAGGAAGATGTCGACGAGCGGCAGCGGCTCCGAGACGTCCAAGGCCACGAGGTCCTCGCCGCCCTTCGCGTCGGCGGCGCGCGCGGCGATCTGCAGCACCTCGACGGATGCGTCGGTGAGAGTCATGAGAAGAGTCCTGTCGATACGGCGAACACCAGCACGCCCACCAGCGCGAGCGCGAGCGCCCCGGCGGTGATGGCGAGCACGAGCATGAGACGGCTGCCCTTCTCGGGCGCCGGCGGACGGATGATCTCGTCCGCGCTCTTGATGGTGCTGATCGCGGCGCTGGCCGCGATGGGGGTGGGAGAAGAAGCGGGCGGCAGCTCACCGTCCACGAGAACCGCGTCGGCCTCCTTACCGTCGGTCGTCCCGGGCGCGTGGCCGCGCGAGCCGAGGCCCTCGGGCAACGCGAAGGTGCCGGTGATGAGCACCTCGCCGGTCGCCGCGATCGGCGAGGTGAACGCGTCCGCCGACGGCGTCTGCGAGAGGATCAGGGCGTTCGGCGTCGCGACGCTGCCGGTGGATCCCTCTCGCGTCAGAAGGTGGTCGAAGGACGGCGGGAGCGCGACCTCGGGGACGCCGCCTTCGAGCAGCGCGGAACCGAGCTGGGGCGACACCACAGGTGCGGGCTCGTCGGCGAGAGCCGCCTCGGCCGCAGCCAGCGGCATCTCGTCGGCCGGTCGCTCATCGGCAGCGGGCGTGAACAGCGCCGTCATCCCACCGGTGTCCGGCGAGGACGAGTCCTCTTCGGCGGGCTTCACTGTCGGCGTCGGCGCCTGCGCCTGGGCGGCGGTGTCGGGTGTGATCACCGGCACCGACGCGGTGCGGATGCGCTCCTGCTCGCGCGCCTGGCGGCGGGTGAGCGGCGAGACGCCCAGGTCGACGCTCGCATCCGCGCGGGGGGCGGGCGGGACGACCGCCGGCTCGGCGGCGCGCGGAAGCGGGGCGGCCGGCTCCGGCTTCGGCTCGGGCTCGCTCGCGGGAGCGTCCTGCGTGGTCTGGATCGGGGTCGATCCGGTGTTGCGCAGGTCGCGCATCTGGCGCCGGGTCAGCGGCGGAGTGCTGGGCTGGTCAGGGTTGCTCATGCCTTACTCCGGTAGAGGTGGTGCTTCGCAATGTACTGGACGACTCCGTCCGGAACGAGGTACCACACCGGTTGTCCGTTGTGCACGCGGTTCCGACAGTCCGTCGAAGAGATGGCCAGGGCCGGGATCTCGAGCAGACTCACGTTCTTGCTCGGCAGACCAGCCGCCGATAGCGGGTGCCCGGGCCGGGAGACCGCCACGAAATGGGCGAGGTCCCACAGCTCATCATGGTCCCTCCAGCTGAGAATCTGCGCCACGGCGTCGGCTCCCGTGATGAAGAAGAGCTCGGCATCGGGACGCTGCGCCTGCAGGTCTCGGAGGGTGTCGATCGTGTACGTCGGCCCGGATCGGTCGATGTCGACCCTGCTGACGCTGAAGTCCGGGTTCGAGGCCGTCGCGATCACCGTCATCAGGTAACGATGCTCGCTCTCGGTCACCTGCGACTTCTGCCACGGCTCGCCCGTAGGGACGAAGATGACCTCGTCGAGGTCGAAGGATGCGGCGACTTCGCTCGCCGCGACGAGGTGTCCGTGATGAACCGGGTCGAAGGTGCCGCCCATCACCCCGATGCGCGGCGCTCGACCTGCACTCATCTGCCCGAGAGTCAGTGGCCGTGTCCGCGCGGCTCGAGATCGGCGGCGTGCTTCTTGGCGTACGCCTCGGCCTTGTGCGCGTGACGGTTGGCGACGTTGCGATACGACAGGGTCACGAGCGCGAGAGCGGTGAAGACGAGGAGCGCGAGGATCCCGTATCCGACGGTCTCCGCGGCGACGTTACCGTGGTGCTCGGCCTCCTCGGCGACAAGGGTGAGGAAGGGGGCGAGGCTCATCGGTTCTCCGATCGATCGGTGGGGCGCACGGGCGCTCCCAGCTTAGTCTGTCAGCCGCGTACCTGCCCGGAGCCGCGGACGACCCACTTCGAGCTGGTGAGCTCCCGCAGGCCCATGGGTCCACGGGCGTGGAGCTTCTGGGTGGAGATGCCCACTTCCGCGCCGAAACCGAATTCGCCGCCGTCGGTGAAGCGCGTGGATGCGTTCGCCATCACCACCGCGGAATCCACTTCTGCGAGGAAGCGCTCGGCGCTGGTCTCGTCGTCCGTGATGATCGACTCGGTATGGTGCGTCGAGTAGCGCCGGATGTGGTCGAGCGCGCCATCCAGATCGTCGACCACGCGCATCGCGATGTCGAGACTCAGATACTCCGCCCGCCAGTCCTGTTCGTCGGCGGCGACCACGCCGGTCGCGAGCTGCGCCACCGTCTCGTCGCCGTGCACCGTCACGCCGGCCGCCTGCAGGGCGGCCACCACCGGACCGACGACCCGCTCGGCGGCCGCGCGGTGCACCAGGACCGTCTCGGCCGCATTGCAGACACTGGGACGCTGCGCCTTCGCGTTCACCACGATCGATTCAGCCCGCTCCAGCGGCGCAGTCTCGTCGAGGTACACGTGCACGACGCCGGCACCTGTCTCGATGACGGGCACCGTGGACTCGGTGACGACGGTCTCGATGAGCTGCGCGCTGCCCCGGGGCACGAGCACATCGACGACTCCACGGGCATGCATGAGTTCGGTGGCGCCGGCGCGGCCGAAGGCATCGAGCGTCTGGATCGCCTCCGGATCGATACCCTCGTCCGCCAGTGCGCCGCGCATCGCCTGCACGAGCGCCGCATTGCTGAGTTCGGCGGCGGTCCCGCCGCGCAGCACGACGGCGTTGCCGGAGCGCAGCGCGAGCGCAGCGATATCGACGGTGACGTTGGGGCGCGCTTCGTAGATGGAGCCGACCACGCCGAACGGCACGGAGATCTTCTGAAGGTTCAGCCCGTTGTCGAGGGTCTTCTCCTCGAGCATGCGCCCCACCGGGTCCGGCAGCTGCGCGACCTCGCGCACCGCCTCCGCCCAGAGCGTGCACGCGTGCGGCGTCGAGGGTCAGCCGGTCCAACAGCGCGTCGGAGAGCCCCTGCTCGCGCCCGCGATCGAGGTCCTCGCCGTTGGCTGTGACGATCTCGACCGTCGCAGCCTCCAGCGCATCCGCGATGCGATCGAGGAGGCGGCTCTTCTGCGGGTCCGAGAGCCGTGCGATCTCGCGCGAGGCGGTCTTCGCGAGCAGCATCCGCTCGCCTGCGGTGACGGTCGTCAGACTCATCCGCTCAGTTTAGCGACGCGTCAGGACCGGTCCGGTCAACGGATGCTCCACCGGATGCGGGTTCGGTGCGAACCACGTGCCCACCTCGTCGCCGCCGAGAGCGGAATCCACGAGGTCGATGCTCGTCACCAGAACGGCCACACCCGCGGCCGCGGCGAGCCGCGCCGCCGAGACCTTCGTCGCCGCTCCCCCGGTGCCGACGCTGTTGACGACGACGGAGCCGAACTCGTACCCCGCGAGATCGTCGCCATAGGGCACCTCGGCGATCGGTCGCGCTCCGGGCTCGTCCGGCGGCCGCGTGTACAGGCAGGCGATGTCGCTGAGCAGCACGAGTGCGTCGGCGCTGATGAGCTGGGCGACCAGTGCGGCGAGGCGGTCGTTGTCGCCGAAGCGGATCTCGTGAGTGGCGACCGTGTCGTTCTCGTTCACGATCGGCAGGATGCGCAGTCCGAGAAGGCGCTCCATGGCCCGACGGGCGTTGGAGCGGTGGGTCGGATTCTCGAGGTCGCCCGCTGTCAGAAGCACCTGTCCCGCGACCACGGCGAAGGGGCGCAGAGCCTCCTGGTAGCGATAGACGAGGATGTTCTGGCCCACCGCTGCTGCGGCCTGCTGCGTCGCGAGGTCGGACGGCCGGGCGTCGAGAGCGAGGAAGGGCATACCGGTCGCGATCGCGCCCGACGAGACCAGGACGACCTCCGTGCCGCGGCCGTGAGCGGCGGCGAGAGCCTCCACGAGTGGCTGGATGTTCGCCGCATTTTCACCGCTGATCGATGACGAGCCCACCTTGACGACGAGGCGCCTTGCCGCGGGCAGATCGGCGCGCGAACTCACGCTCACTCGTCGCCCTCGCGGATGCGCTCCGCCTCCAGCTCGGCGCGTGCCGCGGCCTTGGCGTCCATACGCTCGTGGTACCGCTCGCGGCGCTGGTTGGTCGTGCGGCGCCCGTCGAGATTGAAGCGCGGATCGGTGCCGCGAGGAGCCGTCATGAGCTCCGCAGCCGACGACAGAGACGGATGCCAGTCGAACACGACGCTGTCGCCCTCGCCGATGACGACGGTGGCGCCCGGTGTCGCTCCGGCACGGAACAGCTCGTCTTCCACCCCGAGCTTGTCGAGGCGGTCGGCGAGGAAGCCGACGGCCTCCTCGTTCTGGAAGTCCGTCTGCTGCACCCACCGCACCGGCTTCTCGCCGAGAACGCGATACACCGGGCCGTACGTACCGCCCTCGACCCGCACCGAGAACTCCTTCTCGGAGCCCTTGGGCCGGATGATGATGCGTTCGGGCGCGGGCTCAGCCGCAACCTCGGCACGGTGCTTCTCGACGATCTCGCCGAGCGCGAAGGTCAGCTCGCGCAGCCCCGCACGGCTCACCGTGGAGATCTCGAACACCCGGTAGCCGCGAGCCTCGAGATCGGGGCGGACGAGGTCAGCGAGATCACGCGCCTCGGGCACGTCGATCTTGTTGAGCGCGACGACCTGCGGGCGCTCCAGCAGCGGAACCTGACCCTCGGGGACCTCGTAGGCGGCGAGCTCGGCGAGGATGACGTCGAGATCGGACAGCGGGTCGCGACCGGGCTCCAGCGTGGCGCAGTCGAGCACGTGGACCAGCGCGGTGCAGCGTTCGACGTGACGCAGGAATTCGAGTCCGAGCCCGCGACCGTCGCTCGCGCCCTCGATGAGCCCGGGCACATCGGCGACGGTGAAGCGAACGTCGCCGGCCTGCACGACACCGAGGTTCGGATGCAGCGTGGTGAACGGATAGTCGGCGATCTTCGGTCGCGCGGCGGACACCGCGGCGATCAGGCTCGACTTGCCGGCAGAGGGGTAGCCCACCAGCGCGACGTCCGCGACGGTCTTCAGCTCGAGACGGACGTCGCCTTCCCACCCCGGGGTGCCCAGCAACGCGAAGCCGGGAGCCTTGCGCTTGGTGGTCGCGAGCGCCGCGTTGCCGAGCCCCCCGCGTCCGCCGGGCGCCACGACGAATCGGATCCCGGGCTCGACCATGTCGGCCAGGACCGTGCCGTCCTCGTCCTTCACGACGGTGCCGACCGGCACGGGCAGCTCGATGGGCTCGCCCGTCGCACCGGAGCGGTTGTCGCCCATGCCGAAGCCGCCGTTCTCGGCGGTGCGGTGCGGCGAGTGGTGATACGACAGGAGCGTGGTCACCTGCGGGTCCGCGACGAGGATGATGTCTCCCCCGTTGCCCCCGTTGCCGCCGTCGGGGCCGGCGAGCGGCTTGAACTTCTCACGGCGCACCGACACGCAGCCGTTGCCGCCCTTGCCTGCGCGCAGGTGAAGCGTCACTCGATCGACGAACGTGACCATGTGTGCGCCCTCCTGGATATGAAGCGAGGGGCGGGCCGAAGCCCGCCCCTCGCCGACGTCTGCGTGTGACGGCGGATTACTCCGCGGCGCCCACGATGTTGACGACCTTGCGGCCGCCCTTGGTGCCGAACTGCACGGCGCCGGCCGACAGTGCGAACAGCGTGTCGTCGCCACCGCGGCCGACATTGGCGCCGGGGTGGAAGTGCGTGCCGCGCTGGCGGACGATGATCTCGCCCGCGTTGACGACCTGGCCGCCGAAGCGCTTCACGCCGAGGCGCTGTGCGTTCGAGTCACGACCGTTACGAGTCGAGCTCGCGCCCTTTTTGTGTGCCATTTCTTCGCCTCTTCCTGGACTTACTTGATGCCGGTGACCTTGACGCGCGTGAGGTCCTGACGGTGGCCCTGGCGCTTCTTGTAACCGGTCTTGTTCTTGAACTTCTGGATCACGATCTTCGGGCCGCGCTCCTCACCGAGGACCTCGGCGGTGACCGTCACCTTGGCGAGCTTCGCCGCGTCGGTCGTGACCGCGTCGCCGTCGACGAGCAGGACGGCCGGCAGCTCGAGGGTCTCGCCGATCTTCGCCTGCTGGCGGTCGAGGACGACGATCGTGCCGACCTCGACCTTTTCCTGCCGGCCGCCGGCGCGCACAACTGCGTAAACCACTTCACACCTGTTTCGTCTTGGGAGCGCTCGGCTCCGATTGTCTGGAGGGACTCCGCCAGGGGCGGAGAAGTCCGGTGATGCATCGACTCGCACATCGTCAAGCCGGGTGCCCAGCGATAGGGCGACGCACCAAAGGAAGAGTTTACCCGATCGAGGGCCGAGGTGGCAAAAGGAGCCGGAGCGCGTGTCGCGCGCGCCCGCACGTGTTCTGCGGCACCCTACGATCATCGGATGGCGATCCTCATCGACGACCCTCGTTGGCCCGCACACGGTCGCCTGTGGTCGCACCTGATCAGCGACACCGACCTCGATGAGCTCCACGCGTTCGCCGCTGCCAACGGCATCCCTCGGCGCGGCTTCGACCTCGACCATTACGACGTGCCCGACGACGCGCATGAGCGCCTCGTGTCCGCGGGGGCGCACGCCGTCGACGGGCACACGCTCGTTCGAGCGTTGATCGCCTCGGGGCTGCGCGTCACCGTCCGCGAACGACGCGGACGGTGACGCCGGGCTCACTCCCCGTCGGGAACGTGGACGACCGGCGTGCCGGTCAGCGCCGCCGTCGTCACGCGACGACGTCCGCGCCCCTGTCCCGGGGCCTTCGGCTCGGGTAGCGCGTCCAGGACGGAATCGAGCAGCAGCTCCTTCTCCGACTTGGGCTTCGCCTCGTGGCGCGGCTTCTTGCGCTTGGCGCGAGGACGCTCCTCCACCTGCTCGACGACCTCGACCGTTGCGACCGAGACCTCGACGTCCGAGACGATCGCGTCCTCGGAACCGGGGTGGATCGTGGATGCGGCGATCTGAGCCAGCGCCGACTTCACGCCTGCGGTGATGACGTGCGCCTGGCCCGCCGGGGCCTGCGGCGGCGTGTTCTGCCGCGAGCGTCGTCCGTTGCCGTTGTTGCCGGCGCCGTTGGCATTCCCGTTCCCGTTCCCGTTGCCCGCACCTCCGCGGTGCTTCACGACGGGGTCGTGGTGGACGATGACGCCGCGCCCGGCGCAGACTTCGCAGGCCTCGCTGAAGGTCTCGAGCAGACCGAGACCCAGCTTCTTGCGGGTCATCTGCACGAGCCCGAGAGAGGTGACCTCGGCGACCTGGTGCTTCGTGCGGTCGCGACTCAGACACTCGATGAGACGGCGCAGCACGAGGTCGCGGTTGGACTCCAGCACCATGTCGATGAAGTCGACGACGATGATGCCGCCGATGTCGCGCAAGCGCAGCTGGCGGACGATCTCCTCCGCGGCCTCGAGGTTGTTCTTGGTGACTGTCTCCTCGAGGTTTCCGCCGGAGCCGACGAACTTACCGGTGTTGACGTCGACGACCGTCATGGCCTCGGTGCGGTCGATCACGAGCGAACCGCCCGAGGGCAGCCAGACCTTGCGGTCGAGCGCCTTCTCGATCTGCTCCGTGACGCGGAAGTCGTCGAACGGGTCTCCCCCGCCCTCGTACCGCTCGACGCGCTCCAGGAGGTCGGGGGCGACGGCCTCGAGGTAACCCTCGATGGTGTGCTGCGCCTCCTCGCCCTGGATGAGCATCTTCGTGAAGTCCTCGTTGAACACGTCGCGGACGATCTTCACGAGCAGGTCGGGCTCGGAGTGCAGCAGCGCGGGCGCTTGCACGGACTCGTTCTGACGGCTGATGTGCTCCCACTGCGCGGTGAGGCGCTGCACGTCGCGCGTCAGCTGCTCTTCGGTCGCTCCTTCGGCCGCGGTGCGGACGATGACACCGGCCGACTCCGGCAGGACTTCCTTGAGGATGCGCTTCAGGCGCGCGCGCTCGGTGTCGGGCAGCTTGCGGGAGATCCCGTTCATCGCACCTCCGGGGACATACACGAGGTACCGGCCCGGAAGCGAGATCTGGCTCGTGAGGCGAGCGCCCTTGTGCCCGACGGGGTCCTTCGTGACCTGCACGAGGACCTTGTCGCCGCTCTTGAGCGCCAGCTCGATGCGTCGCGGCTGGTTGCCGGTCTCCACCGCATCCCAGTCGACCTCGCCCGAGTAGAGCACGGCGTTGCGCCCGCGACCGATGTCGACGAAGGCGGCTTCCATGCTCGGAAGCACGTTCTGCACGCGACCGAGGTACACGTTGCCGATGAGCGACGCGTCCTGGTTGCGGGCCACGTAGTGCTCGACGAGCACGTTGTCCTCGAGCACGGCGATCTGGATGCGGCCGTTCTTCGAGCGGACGACCATCACGCGGTCGACGGCCTCGCGGCGCGCGAGGAACTCCGCCTCCGTGACCACGGGGCGGCGGCGTCCGGCATCACGACCGTCGCGGCGGCGCTGCTTCTTGGCCTCGAGACGGGTCGAGCCCTTGATGCGCTGAGGCTCGGTGATGACCTCCACGGCCCGCTGACGCGGTGCGCGGGCGGATTCCCCGCTGTCGCCACCGTCGCGCTCGGAGCCACGTCGGCGACCGCGACGACGGGTCGATGAGGACGGTGCGTCCTCGTCCTCCGGTTCGGGAAGGGCGGGCAGTGCCACGATCTCGGGAGCGTAGAAATGCAGCTGGGTGGAAACGGCCGACACGAAGACCTCGGGAAGGAGTCCGAGCGAGACCGCCGTGACGGGGCCGGGCTTCTGCTCGGGCTCCTCGGGCTTCTGTTCGGCGATCGCGGCGGGCTCCTCGACAGCGGCGACCTCATCGGATGCGGGCTCCGCCGCAGTCGGGTCATCCGTCGCCGACTCGACGGGCGTCTCGTCAGCGGACGGGGCCTCGTCAGCGGATGTCTCCGGCACCTCGGCGGCCTGTTCGACCACGGGCTCGGCCACAGCGTCGGCGTCGGCGTCATGCACCGGCGTAGGGTCTTCGGGCACGTCGGCTGTCTGCGAGACATCGCCGAGCGCGGGCTCCTCTGCCGCGGGTGCGGACTCGTCCACGGGGAACGTCAGCTGCTCGTCGCCCTGCTCATTGCGATCATCGGACTGGTTTGCGTCATCGGCCTTCACCGGCGTACTCCTCACCGGGGCGACACCGCGCGTCGCCCGGCAAAATCTCGTGCGGCGCCGCACCAGCGGTGCCGTCGGCTCATTCGGTCTGCAGCCGGCACACGGCACGGGCTGCGCGGGCGGTCATTGCCCGAAGTCTGCGTCGATGACCCGCGCAGCGCGGCCGCGCAGAGCATCGACAGCCATTATCGCACTTCCGGCGCCGATCTGCGTCAGGCGCGATGCCCGGCCCGTCGTCACCCTCAGCGCGTGCATGAGAACGCGGTGCCATAATCCGAACATGTCCGACTCCCAGGCACCCGCACGCCCGATCGCTCTGGCCGTCTGGCTCATCATCGCCGGAGTCGTCGGCTGGATCGCAGCGTTCTCGCTCACGATCGAGCGCTTCCACCTTCTCGCCGACCCGAACGCCACGGCATCCTGCGATTTCAGCGTCCTCGTCCAGTGCACAGCCAACCTGCAGTCGTGGCAGGGCAGCGTGTTCGGATTCCCCAACCCGATTCTGGGCCTGACCGGCTGGGTCGCGCCCGTCGTGGTCGGCGCGGCCCTTCTCGCGGGCGCACGCTTCAACCGCTGGTTCTGGCTGACGTTCTGGGCCGGCATGGCCTTCGCTTTCGCCTTCGTGTGCTGGCTGATCGCGCAGAGCATCTTCTCCCTCGGAACCCTGTGCCCGTGGTGCATGGTCACCTGGTCCGTGACGATCCCCTCCTTCTTCGCGGTGACGCTGCACGTGCTGCGCAACGGCTCCGTCCCCGTCAGCGCGCGGGTTCGTGACGTCGCCGGGTCCCTCGCGGCCTGGGTACCGCTGATGGCGGTCGTCGCATTCGCGGTCATCGCGGTGCTGGCGGAAACCCGGTTGCACGTGCTCGCGACGCTTGTCTGATCGGAACGCTGTCCACAAGGGTTCCCGACGAACTTCTCCGGATCGCTAGGGTGATGGCGAGTCAGGGGAGGGAACTCGATGTCACTGGAAGCAGACAGCCTGGCCGCACTCGAAGCGGCGCGGATGCGAGTGATCGCACAGACTGAAAGGGCGCGCACCGCGGCCCACGATGCGGCCCGCATGGCCGACGACGTCCGTGACGCGCGGGCGAGCATCAACTCCGTCGGGCGCGAGGTCACCGTCACGGCCCGCGCCGGTGGGGCCGTCGAACAGATCGACATCGCAGCCGCAGCGTTCGACCTGGACGCCAGAACGCTGTCACGACTCGTGACCGACACCGTACGCGAGGCGCAGCGCGCCGCCGCCGACGCCGCCCTGGCGCGCATGGCGGACTCGCTGGGGGCGGACTCCCCCCTCCTCGCACAGACGCGCGAGCAGGTGCAGGCTCAGTTCGGCGCCGGCACGGATCTGCGGTGACACGATGCTGGATCAGCTGACCGTCACCCCCATCCGCCTCGCGGACGCGGCCACCAACATCCGGACCGCGGCCCAGGCGATCGACGACATCCTGGAACGGCTCGATGACGAGGCGAAGACGCTTCGCGCCGAATGGTCAGGCGAGGCGCAGATCGCCTTCGACGCGTCGCGCCTGCGTTTCTCTGACGCACTCGAGAGCCGAACGGAGGCGGTGCGCAAGATCTGCGCCGCGCTCTCGGCGCTCGCAGACGGCTACTCGCAGATCGACCTCGAGAGCGCGCGGGCGCTGGGAGCGACATCGTGAGCGGGGCGGCGAACCAGCGCATCGTCCTCGACGGCGAGATCCTCAAGTCGCAGGTGACCACCCTTCGCGAGGCATCGAGCACGTTCTCCACGGTGTCCGGCGCGGTCGACGCGCCGCTGTCCGGCGACGCGTTCGGCCTGCTGAGCCAGGGCATCCTCGTGCCCGCCGTGCAGGCGCTCGCCGGCCGTTCCCGCGAGCTGCTGAACAGCGCTCGGGAACTCACCGACAAGATGGCCGACGGCGCTGAGACGGCACTGAAGGCCTTCTCAGCGCTCGAGGAGGACGCCGTCGACGCATTCAACAAGGGAGACGAGTCGTGAGCGGCGCCGCAGCGATCGCGGGAGAGATCCGCAGCGGCAGCTGGGCGGGCGGCGTTCCCGCATCCGGCCCCGGAGGCGACGCGTGCGCGCAGATCCCCGGCTTCGCGGGACTCCTGCTGCAGTACGTCCAGCCGCTGAGGGAGCTGTTCGACCAGCTCTTGGGCAATTCCGCCGAGGTCGCCGGCTTCGCCGCGACGTGGGAGGACTCCGCCAACGAGCTCGCGCAGCTCGCCCCGCAGTTCACGAGCGCGCGGAACGCGCTGGCCGAGTTGGACGGCCGGACCGTGCGTGCGCTCCGTGAGCGATACGAGGATCTCTCCGTCATCGCCACCGACGCGGCCGAGTGGACCTCGGCGACGGCCGGCGCCCTCCGACTCGCCGCCCGCATCGTCGATGCCACCCGCTCCTTCGTCTGCGATCTTCTCGTGCGCCTGTCGCGTTTCGCCGACGAGCTCTTCTCCTTCACGCTGAACCCCTTCGAGGCGGCCGACCGGATCAAGAACTTCGCAGAGTCGGCGTACGAACTGGTCCAGGCGGGATCCCGCCTGGTCAACGACCTGCTCGAGGCACTCTTCGCGCTGGCGTCGCTCATTCAGCGTCTGATGCCGCTCGTCGCAGAGGCACTCGCCGAACTGCAGGAGATCATCGCGCAGATGCTGCCGGCCATCGGCGGCACGATCGGCTCCGTGCTGGGGACGGCGTTCGGCCCCCTCGGTCCCCTCGCCGGCAGCCTGGTCGGCTCGATTCTGGGCGGCGCCGGCGAGAACTTCCTCCAGAAGGACGCCGACGTCGAGGAGCTCGATCCGGCGAACATGACGGAGGAGCAGCGCAAAGCCTGGGAGGAGGCGCAGGGGGTCAGGAGCCTGGACTCCCTGTCCGATCTCGTGTCGGTAAACGGGACCACCGACCGCATGGGCGGCGAGGATGCATCCGTCATCGACATCAAGCGCGTGGTGGGCCCGGACGGCAAGGAGCACTGGGTCGTCTCATTGCCCTCCACGCAGGACTGGCAGCTGATGGGAGACACGGGCGCGCTCAACGATCGCGACTCGAATGTCGCACTGATGATGGACAATCCGGCGTTCAAGACCGTCTACGAGCGAGCTGTGCTGGAAGCGATGAAGGACGCGGGCGTCTCCCCCGGAGACGACGTCGTGCTCACCGGATTCAGCCAGGGCGGCATCATGGCGGCCAACCTCGCCTCGGACCCGACCTTCCCGTACAACACGGTGGGCGTCGTGACCAACGGTTCTCCGATCGACACGTTCAACATTCCGCCGAACATCCCCGTCTACGCGTTCCAGCACGCCAACGACGCGGTGCCGATGCTCGACGGCAACGTCTCCGGTGCGACGGGGACGAACGTGAACCGCGTGATCCTGCCCCCGATGAGCAACCCGATCGAGGCGCACAACAACGACAACTACACCAACTCCGTGGCCGCGTGGGAGGCGCAGTACCGGGAGATCTACGGCACCGCGCCTCCGGGACTCGACCTGCTCACGGGAGAGGTGGTCGAGCACAGCATGTTCACCGCGTCGGAGGGTCGATGATCCTGTTCACCGTCGCCGTCCGGTCGGACGGCACTGAGAGGGGGGCGCCATGCGCTCGAGGTTTCTCCGCCGCCTGACGGCGGCCATGGCCGCGGTCGTCGCTGTTCCGGCGGCTCTCACGGGATGCTTCGCGGCACCGCCGCCCGATTCTTCGTACGAGCAGAAGATTCCGGCGGCGCTGGAGTCCGCAGACCTCGGCCTCTCCGACGTGTGGGCGAGTCGGAGCACCGACGGCTTCGCGGTCGTGCTCAATGTCGGCGGGACGTCCTCGCGCGACGATGTGTCGCCGGACGACCTGCGGGAGATGCTCGAGATCATCCGAGCCAACAACACGCTCGGCGGGGACAAGCTCGACTTCTCCTTGCGCAACGCGGACGACAGTGCCTTCGTGGACCTGGACGGTCCCGCACAGTCCCTCGGGGCGCCGGCGCGTGTGAGCGCGAGCGACGGCCCCCTGGGAATCGTGCTGGACTGGGACAAGGTGAACAGCATCATCGGCTGAGTCCTGCTCACGACGAAGCCCGCCCTCGCTCGAGGGGCGGGCTTCGTCGTGGAGGTGATGGTCAGCCGAACCAGATACCGAGCTCGCGCGCGGCGGACTCGGGACTGTCGCTACCGTGCACCAGGTTCTGCTGCACCTTGAGACCCCAGTCGCGGCCGAAGTCGCCACGGATCGTACCGGGAGCGGCGGTCGTGGGATCGGTGGTTCCGGCGAGGGAGCGGAACCCCTCGATGACTCGGTCTCCGGCGAGGCGGATCGCCACGGACGGGCCGGACATCATGAACTCGACGAGGGGCTCGTAGAACGGCTTGCCCTCGTGTTCGGCGTAGTGCTGCTCGAGGCGCTCCCGGTCGGGCTCGACCAGGCGCAGGTCGACGAGCGCGTAGCCCTTCGCCTCGATACGCGCGAGGATCGCGCCGGTGAGCCCGCGGGCCACACCGTCCGGCTTGACGAGGACGAGGGTTTCTTCGATGGCCATGGTGGGTCAGTCTCCGTTCGCAGTCGCGGATGCGGCGGCCAGACGCGCGTTGCGGCGGTCCAGCGATGCTCCTTTGATCGTCGCATACGCCCACATGCCACCGAAAATGAACGCGACGAGCAGAATGGCGGGCTCGAGGATCGCCGACGCGGCGAGGAGCACCTGCAGCGCCCATCCCAGCGCGATCCCCCATCGCCAGCGCACGACGCCGCTCGCGGCGATCATCACGACGGCGAAGACAGAGCCCACGACGATCGCCCACCACGGCTCGACACCGTCCGGGGTCGACTTCAGGCCGTAGATCACGAGCCACGCGAGAAAGACGACGATCGTCTCGAAACCGAGCACGACCTGCGCGAGGGACTCCTGCGCACCGCGCTGGCGCCGCACCCGCGGCGGACGCTTGCCGCTCACGCCGACCACCCGTCCTTCCACGCCTCCGCCTCCGCGAGAGCGAGCGCCTCTCCCGCCAGCACGACGGAGCCGGCGATGACCACGGCACGTCGATCGGATGCGGCGGCCCACTCCCGGGCGGCCTCGGCCGCATCCGCGAGGTCGGCATGGACGGTCACACGCAGGCCCTGCGCCTCGACGAGGTCCGCGATCGTGTCGGCGTCGTTCGCCCGCTCGGAGTCGGGCGCGGTGGCGAACACGTGCGCCGCGACGGGGGCGAGGGCCGCGACGATGCCCTCCGCGTCCTTGTCGCCGAGGACACCGAGCACGACGCCCCACTCGTCGAAGTCGAACGATCCGCGCAGTGCCTCGACGAGCGCCGTGGCCCCGTGCGGGTTGTGCGCCGCATCGACGACGACCGTCGGATGCGCGCCCACCAGCTGGAGGCGTCCGGGCGAGGTCGCCTGGCCGAGGCCGTCGGTCACGACGTCGGGGGCGAGCGGCTGGGAGCCCGCACCGACGAGGGATTCGACGGCGGCGATCGCCAGGGCGGCGTTGCGACCCTGGTGCTCTCCGTAGAGCGGCAGATACAGCTCCGCGTACTCGCCGGCCAGACCCTGCACGTCCAGGAGCTGGCCCCCGACGGCAAGGCGATAGGATCGCAGCGCGAAATCGGTTCCTTCGACCGCGATCGTCGCTCCCCGAGCGGCGGCGGCCTCGCGCAGTACGCGGTCGACCTCCGGCTCCTGCGCGGCCGAGACGACCGCGGCATCCTGCTTGATGATCCCGGCCTTCACGCGGGCGATCTTCTCGATCGTGTCACCGAGGCGGTCGGCGTGGTCCATCCCGACGGGGGCGATGACCGCGACGTCGCCGTCGGCGGTGTTCGTCGAGTCCCACTCGCCGCCCATGCCCACCTCGATGACGGCCACGTCGACGGGCGCATCGGAGAACGCCACGAATGCCAGCACCGTCAGCACCTCGAAGAAGGTGAGCCGGGCACCGCCCTCGGCGACGAGCTCTGCGTCCACCAGCTCGATGAAGGGGAGGATCTCCTCCCACGCTTCGACGACCGCGGCGTCCGCGATCGGTTCGCCGTCGACCATGATGCGCTCGGTGAAACGCTCCAGGTGCGGGCTCGTGAACAGCCCGGTACGCAGACCCATGGTCCGCAGCAGGCTCTCGATCAGCCGACTCGTGGACGTCTTCCCGTTCGTGCCCGTCACGTGGACGACACGGTACGTGCGCTGCGGATCGTCCAGCAGTTCGAGCACGCGGCGCGTGCGCTCGATGCGCGGCTGCACCCACTGCTCGCCCTGCCGCTCCAGCAGCGCCGCGTAGACCGCATCTGCGCGGTTGCGCTCGCCCTCGGTTCCGCTCATCGTGCGACCTCCACTCGTGCGACGCCCACCGTGAACGCACCCGCGTTCGCGTACGCCCCCGCGGTGAACTCCCCCGTGTGCTCGACACCATCGCCGTCAACCGCTCGTCGGACGCGTTCCACGCCGTCTGCGCCCGTCACCAGCACCTGAAGCGCCAGCGTCTCCCCCGCCACGTCCGCCGCATCGAAAGCCGACGCGACGGCGTCGGCATCGGCCGCATCCGCGAACGTGAGGACGAGCCGGATGCGGTCGCTGACCTCGAAGCCGGCGGCCTTGCGCGTGTCCTGCACGGCGCGGATGACGTCGCGCGCCAGACCTTCGGCCTCGAGTGCGGGGGTCGTCGCGGTCGCGAGCAGCACGAAGCCGCCGCCGCCGAGGACGGCGAGTGCCTCGCCCTCCGGGCGCCCGCTGGTCTCGAAGACGAGGTCGTACTCCGCGGGCTCGAGCGCGATGCCGCCCGCCGTCACGACGCCGTCGCGCTCGGACCAGTCACCGTCCTTCGCGGAGCGGATGACCTGCTGCACGAGCTTTCCGAGTCGAGGCCCCGCGGCGCGCGCGTTCACCGTGAGGCGGTGCGTGATGCCGTATTCCGTCGCGGTGTGCTCGCCGAGATCGACCAGTTCGATCGCCTTCACGTTGAGTTCGTCGCGCAGGATGTCGTCGAACTGTCCGAGCGCGCCGGCGTGCGGCACGACGACGGTCAGCAGCGGCAGCGGCAGCCGCACGCGCTTGCCCTCGCGCTTGCGCAGGGCGTTGGCGACCGAGGAGACCTCACGCACCGCATCCATCGCCTCGCGGATGTCGGCGGCGTCGGCGAAGGCGGAGGCGTCCGGCCAGTCGGTCAGGTGCACGCTGCGACCACCTGTGAGCCCCTGCCAGACGCGCTCGGCCACGAGCGGGATGAGCGGTGCCGCGACCCGTGTCAGCGTCTCGAGCACCGTGTAGAGCGTGTCGAAGGCCTCCGTCGAGCGGGCGTCGTCGCCGACACCGACCCAGAAGCGGTCGCGAGAGCGACGGATGTACCAGTTCGTGAGCACCTCGGCGAAGTCGCGCAGGCGCGCGGCCGCCGTCGTCGAGTCGAGCACCTCGAGATCCGCCGCCACATCACGCACGAGGTCGCCGGTGAGGGCGAGGATGTAGCGGTCCAGGACATCGGTCGAGTCCGTCCGCCATCGCGCCTCGTACCCGGAACCGTCGGGCCCGCCAGCCGCATTGGCGTACGTCGCGAAGAAGTACCAGGTGTTCCACAGCGGCAGCAGGAACTCGCGGACTCCCGCTCGGATGCCCTCCTCGGTCACCACGAGGTTGCCGCCGCGCAGCACCGAACTCGACATGAGGAACCACCGCATGGCGTCGGAGCCGTCGCGGTCGAAGACCTCGCTGACGTCCGGGTAGTTGCGCAGCGACTTCGACATCTTCTGCCCGTCGCTGCCGAGGACGATGCCGTGGCAGGAGACACCGGTGAAGGCCGGTCGGTCGAAGAGCGCGCCCGAGAGCACGTGCATGACGTAGAACCAGCCGCGCGTCTGCCCGATGTACTCGACGATGAAGTCGGCGGGTGCGTGGGTGTCGAACCACTCGCGGTTCTCGAACGGGTAGTGCACCTGGGCGTAGGGCATGGAGCCCGAATCGAACCAGACGTCGAAGACGTCCTCGATCCGCCGCATGGTCGAGACACCCGTGGGGTCGTCCGGGTTGGGCCGGGTCAACTCGTCGATGTAGGGGCGGTGCAGGTCGACATTGCCCTCGGGGTCGCGGGGCAGGCGGCCGAAGTCGCGCTCGAGCTCCTCGAACGAGCCGTACACGTCGACGCGCGGGTAGGCGGGGTCGTCGCTCTTCCACACCGGGATGGGCGACCCCCAGTAGCGGTTGCGGCTGATCGACCAGTCGCGCGCACCCTCGACCCACTTGCCGAACTGGCCGTGCTTCACGTTCTCGGGTGCCCATGTGATCTGCTCGTTGAGCTCGACCAGGCGCTCCTTGATGTCGGTGACCCGCACGAACCAGCTGGAGACGGCCTTGTAGATCAGGGGGTTCCGGCAACGCCAGCAGTGCGGGTAGGAGTGCTCGTAGCTGGCCTCGCGCAGCAGACGCCCCTCCTGGCGCAGCAGACGGATGAGGGGACGATTCGCGTCGAGCCACAGTTCGCCGGCGACGTCGGCGACCTGCGGCAGGAACCGTCCGCCGTCGTCGAGGCTGACGATGGTCGGCAGACCTGCCGCATCCGCGAGGCGCTTGTCGTCCTCACCGTATGCCGGCGCCTGGTGGACGATGCCGGTGCCGTCGGTGGTCGTGACGTAGTCGTCGACCAGGATGCGCCAGGCATCCTGGGTGCCCCACGTCCCGGCGTCCGCGTAGTAGTCGAACAGGCGGTCGTAGGACACACCCGACAGCTCCGCGCCGAGGATCCGGCGCTCCACGGCGTCGCGCGCCGCATCCGGCGAGTCGTAGCCGAGATCCTTCGCGTGGGCGCCGACGAGGTCCGCGGCGAGCAGATAGCGGTGCGCGCTGGTCTCGAGAGCGTCGTCGGGCGTTCCGTCGGGCGCCCGGTGGACGTCGGCGGCGCCCGCGGGACCGGCAGGCAGCACGGCGTACTCGATGGCAGGACCGACCGCGAGCGCGAGGTTGGTGGGAAGCGTCCACGGCGTCGTCGTCCACGCGAGGGCGCGCACACCGGTGAGCCCCAAGGCTTCGGCCTTCGCGCCGACGAGTGGGAACGTGACCGTGACGGAGGGATCCTGGCGCATCTTGTAGACGTCGTCGTCCATGCGCAGCTCGTGGCTCGACAGCGGCGTCTCGTCGCGCCAGCAGTACGGCAGCACCCGGTACCCCTCGTACGCGAGACCCTTGTCCCACAGGCTCTTGAAAGCCCAGAGGACGGACTCCATGTATCCGGTGTCGAGCGTCTTGTACCCGCGCTCGAAGTCCACCCATCGCGCCTGACGGGTGACGTAGTCCTGCCACTCGTGCGTGTACGCCAGCACGGATTCGCGGGCCTTCGCGTTGAAGGTCGCGACTCCCATCCGCTCGATCTCGTCCTTCTCGGTGATACCGAGCTGTTTCATCGCCTCCAGCTCCGCCGGGAGTCCGTGGGTGTCCCAGCCGAAGACGCGATCGACCTTCTTGCCCCGCATGGTCTGGAAGCGCGGGAAGAGGTCCTTGGCGTACCCCGTGAGCAGGTGACCGTAGTGCGGCAGACCGTTGGCGAACGGGGGGCCGTCGTAGAAGACCCACTCGTCGGCGCCCTCGCGCTGAGCGATGGATGCACGGAAGGTGTCGTCGGCGGACCAGAAATCGAGCACCTCGCGCTCGATCTCGGGGAAGCGCGGGCTCGGCGTGACGTCGGCAGCGGGCCCGAAGGCCGAGGAACGGGGGTAGGTCATCGTCATCTCGCAGGGGTCGAAGAACTCTTCCTGCCGGGACGGCCGTAGCCGCGGTACCACCCTGCTTGTCGGAGAAACGACCCCGACCACTTTCACTGCGGCGATGACGGGCCTGCCCCGCTCGGGTCTACTGGGCGCGAACGCCGTTCTTCCGAGAGCTCCCCGGTGATGGCCGGATCCGTGCTTGTGCCTGCGATTCTAGCGCGCCGCGAGGCGGATACAGGTCGACGAAGATGGATGCATGCGGATCGCGACCGACCGGCTGACGCTGCGCCCGATGACCGAGGATGATCTTCCTGCCCTGCGGGCGATCCTGAGCGATGAGATCGCCATGACCGCTTATGAGGGCGCCTTCGACGAGGACGAGATCCGCGCGTGGCTCACCGGGCAGCTGCGCCGCTATGTGGAGGACGGCTTCGGCCTTTGGGCGGTCACGCACGCCGGCGAAATGATCGGCCAGGCGGGCATCACCCGGCAGCGGATCGAAGCCGACGAGGTCCACGAGGTGGGCTATCTCTTCCGCCGCGACCAGTGGCATCGAGGCTTCGCTGTGGAAGCCGCATCCGCCTGCCGCGACTGGGCGTTCGACGAGCTCGGGGTCGACGCCGTGTGGGCGAAGGTCCGGAGCACGAACATCGCGTCCATGAACGTCGCCATCCGGCTCGGGATGCGGGTGCGCCGCGCCTTCACCACGCACTACCGAGGGGTGGACATGCCTCACCTGGGCTTTTCGATCGATCGCGCCGAGGCGCGTCGCCTCGCCTAGGCAGACCTCCCGGGAGCCGCCTGCAACGAGCGCACCATGCTGGTCAGGGCGACGAACGCGGCGGACTGTTCGGTGTCGGTCAGTCCCGACAGCATCCGAGCCTCGATCGAACGCACCGCCGCGCTGGCCTCGTCGAGGCGTCGCCGCCCCAACGGGGTCAGCCGCGTGGGAAGCGCTTTGCCGACGGCGGCATCCGCGGGGCGGACGACCTCGCCGTCGCGCTCGAGCGCCTGCAGCAGCACGTTCATGGACTGTCGCGTCACGAACGTGCCCCGGGCAAGCTCCGAGTTGGTCGAGCCGGGCCGCTGCGCGAGCAGCTCCAAGCACGAATAGTGCGTGATCGTCATGCCGAGCGGCCGGAGGACATCCTCCATCGCGACGCGCAGCGCGCTCGCCGCCTGCTTGACGAGGTAGCCGAGCGACGTGTCGAGATCGATCTGCGCCCCGGGTTGACTCATGTCAGTATTCTGACATAGATTGCATGTCAGTTATCTGACATCTATCGAGGAGCCCCCATGCCCGTCACCGGCCCCGACTTCATCTCCCTCCAGGTACGCGATCTCGATGCATCGCAGGCCTTCTACGAAACCCACCTCGGACTCGTGCGCTCCCCCGCCGGCCCCCCGCATGCTGTCGTGTTCGCGACGACCCCCATCGCGTTTGCGCTCCGGGACCTCCTTCCCGAGACCGACCTCTCCGGCGTCGATCAGCCGGGCATCGGCACGGCCGTCTGGCTGCACGCGACCGGCGTCCAGGAGATCCACGACAGTCTGGTCGCCGCAGGACACACCATCGTCTCGCCGCCCGTCGAGGATCCGTTCGGACTGACCTTCACGTTTGCCGACCCGGACGGATACCGGATCACCCTCCACGATCGCGCCTGATCCGCGCCACCGCGGCGGCTCGCTTTCAGCGGGCAGGCATCCTGAGGCGGTGCTCCCCCGCCGACGTGCCGCGTCCCCGTCTCGGATGCGGCACGTCGGCACCCCGGTAGACTTGCCCCACCGCACACTCAGGCACGCTCACACGGTGCCGCACATATCGAGGAGACACCCATGGCCATTCCCGACAAGCCCGCACTCGAGGGCCTCGAAGCCAAGTGGGACCAGGCCTGGTCCACCCAGGGCACGTATCTCTTCGACAGGGAGGCCGCGAAGACCTCCGGCCGCGGCGGCGTCTTCTCGGTGGACACGCCTCCGCCGACCGCATCCGGCTCCCTGCACATCGGTCACGTGTTCAGCTACACGCACACCGACGTGAAGGTGCGCTTCGAGCGGATGCGCGGCAAGACCGTCTTCTACCCCATGGGATGGGACGACAACGGGCTGCCGACCGAGCGGCGCGTGCAGAACTACTACGGCGTGCGCTGCGACACCTCCCCTTGCGTACGACCCCGACTTCACCCCGCCGTTCCGCGGTGACGCGAAGAGCCTGAAGCCGGCCGATCAGGTGCCGATCAGCCGCCGCAACTTCATCGACCTGTGCGACGAGCTGACCCTCGAAGACGAGAAGGCCTTCGAGGCCGTGTTCCGCCAGCTCGGTCTCTCCGTCGACTGGACCCAGACCTACCGCACGATCTCGGACGAGACCATCCGCACGAGCCAGCTGGCGTTCCTCCGCAACCTCGAGCGCGGCGAGGCGTATCAGGCTCTCGCGCCCACGCTGTGGGACATCGATTTCCGCTCCGCCATCGCGCAGGCCGAGTTGGAGGACCGCGAACAGCAGGCGTCCTATCATCGCCTCGCCTTCCACAAGACCGACGGCTCGGGCGACATCCACATCGAGACCACCCGCCCCGAGCTGCTCGCGGCGTGCGTCGCCCTGGTGGCCAACCCCAACGACGAGCGGTACCAGCCGTACTTCGGCCAGACGGTGCGCACGCCCGTGTTCGGCGTCGAGGTGCCCGTGCTCGCCCACCCGCTGGCGCAGCAGGACAAGGGATCGGGCATCGCGATGGTCTGCACCTTCGGCGACGTCACCGACATCATCTGGTGGCGGGAGCTGGATCTGCCCAACCGCACGATCCTCGGCAAGGACGGCCGCATCCTCCCCGACGCACCTGCCGCCCTCGACACGGATGCGGCGAAGGCCGCGTACGCGGAGCTGGCGGGGCTCACCGTCTTCAGCGCCAAGAAGAAGATGGTCGAGCTTCTGGAGGCCTCCGGCGAACTCCTCGAGGTCTCGAAGCCCTTCAACCACCCGGTGAAGTTCTACGAGAAGGGCGACCGCGCCCTCGAGATCGTCTCGACGCGTCAGTGGTACCTGCGCAACGGTGCGCGCGACGAGGCCTTCCGCGAGAAGCTTCTCGCGCTCGGAGCGGGCATGCGGTGGCATCCCGACTTCATGCGCGTGCGCTACGAGAACTGGACCAACGGGCTCACCGGCGACTGGCTCATCAGCCGCCAGCGCTTCTTCGGCGTCCCGATCCCGGTGTGGTATCCGCTGGACGAGAACGGCGAGCGGGTCGAGGGCGGCGTCATCACGGCCGACGTCGCCGCACTTCCCGTCGACCCGACGACCGACACCGCACCCGGTTACGACGAGTCGCAGCGCGGCGTCCCGGGCGGCTTCGAAGGCGAGAAGGACATCTTCGACACGTGGGCGACCTCCTCGCTCACCCCGCAGCTGGCCGGTGGCTGGCAGCGCGACGAAGAGCTGTGGGACCTCGTCGCACCGTTCGACCTGCGCCCGCAGGGCCAGGACATCATCCGCACCTGGCTGTTCTCCACGATGGTGCGCTCCGCCCTCGAGGACGACCGCGCGCCGTGGACGGATGCGGCCATCAGCGGCTTCATCGTCGACCCCGACCGCAAGAAGATGTCGAAGTCGAAGGGCAACGTCGTCACGCCTGCCGACATCCTGGATCAGCACGGCACCGACGCGGTGCGCTACTGGGCGGCGTCGAGCCGGCTCGGCGCGGACGCCGCGTTCGACCCGCAGAACCCCACCCAGGTGAAGATCGGCCGGCGCCTGGCGATCAAGGTGCTCAACGCGGCGAAGTTCGTGCTGTCGTTCCCCGTTCCCGAGGGCGCCCGGGTCACCCATGCGCTGGATGCGGCGATGCTCGCCACGCTCGACCGTGTCGTGCGCGACGCGACGATGGCGTTCGAGGCGTACGACCACGCGCGGGCTCTGGAAATCACGGAGTCGTTCTTCTGGACCTTCTGCGACGACTACCTCGAACTCGTCAAGGAGCGCGCCTACGACCAGGGCGACGTGGGTCAGGCATCGGCGGCGCTGGCGCTGCGCACGGCTCTGTCGACGCTGCTGCGCCTCCTCGCCCCCGTGCTCTCCTTCGCGACGGAGGAAGCCTGGTCGTGGTTCGAGGAGGGCTCCGTGCACACCGCGCCGTGGCCCGAGCCGCTCACCGCGGACGACGGGGATGCCGAGGCCGGCGACCGTGCCGTCCTCACCGCGGCCAGTTCCGCACTCATCGCCATCCGACGGGCCAAGACCGAGGCGAAGGCTTCCCAGAAGACCCCGATCGCGCGTCTGACCCTCGGGGCACCATCGGCCATCGCCGCCGCCCTAGCGAGCGCCGAAGGTGATCTCAAGGCCGTGGGCCGGATCGCGGATCTCGCTATCGTCGAGGCCGAGACGGTTCAGGTCGTCGACATCGAGTTCGCCCCGCAGGAGGTCTGACATGCAGCTCGGCACACGTTGGAGCGCCAGGACGGAGCCGCCGGCCTCGGTTCCCGCCTCGCTCCGGGAGCAGATCGCCGCCGTCGAGTCCGCCATCACCGAGTCGCAGTGGTCGTCGCAGCCGACGCCGCGCTGGACGCTGACCTGGCTCGAGGGCCGGCCGGTCGCGGAGCTCGACACGGGCGTCATCGTGTCGCTCGATGCCGACGGTACCGCGGTCGTCCGCCACGACGTCGACGACGAGTTCGCCTGAGCGCGCCTCGGCCCTGATCGCCGGCGCCGATAGTCTGAGCGGATGGCGTCCGTCAATCCGCTGCTCTCCCCGTCCACTCTTCCCTACGCGCTTCCGGACTACGCCGCGATCGAGCCCGAGCACTACCTGCCCGCGTTCGACGAGGCGTTTCGTCAGCATCGTGCGGAGGTCGAGCGGGTCGCGTCCGAGACGGCGCCTCCGACGTTCGAGAACACGCTCGTCGCCCTCGAGCGTGCGGGAGACATGCTCGACCGTGTGAGTCGGACCTTCTTCACCGTGTCGTCGGCGGATGCCACCCCGGCCGTCCAGGCGATCGAGGAAGAGCTCGCGCCGCTCCTGTCCGCTCATGGCGACGCGATCCGACTCGACGAGCGGCTCTACGCGCGGGTGAGCGCACTTCACGAGGCGCGTGACTCCCTGGATCTGGATGCGGAGTCGCTGCGGCTGCTGACGCGCACCTTCCGCGAGCTCACCCTTGCCGGCGCCGGCCTCTCCCCCGACGACAAGCGGCGTCTCGTCGAGATCAACACGCGGCTGTCGACGCTGACCACCACGTTCGAGAAGCACCTGCTCTCCGACACAAACGAGCTCGCGGTGCACGTGAGCGACGAGCGGGAGCTGGATGGGCTCGCGGCAGGCGAACGGTCCGCCGCAGCCAGAGCGGCCGAGCAGCGCGGTTTGGACGGCTGGTTGATCACGCTCCCGCTGTTCACGGGCCACCCGTGGCTGGCGTCGCTCGCCGACCGCCCGCTGCGCGAGCGCATCATGAATGCCTCGCGCGCCCGGGGTGGGCGCGGCGGCGACAACGACAACAGTGCGACGGTGCGCGAGATCGTGCGCCTGCGGGCGGAGCGTGCGGCGCTTCTCGGCTTCCCGACGCATGCGGCCGCGGTCACCGCCGATCAGACCGCCGGTTCTCCCGAAGCCGTCGCCGCACTGTTGCGCCGCCTGGCAGAACCCGCATCCCGCAACGCCGCTGCGGAAGAAGGCGGAACGCGCACAGGTCTCCAGTATCACGGACGTGGCGGCGCACGATTGGGCCTACGCCACCGAGCAGGTGCGCGCGACGCAGCTGGATATCGATACGGCAGGACTGCGCCCCTGGTTCGAGGCCGAGCGCGTCCTGCGCGACGGCGTCTTCGCGGCCGCCACCGCGCTCTACGGCATCACCTTCACCGAGCGACACGACCTCGTGGCCTACCATCCCGACGCTCGCGTGTTCGAGGTCTTCGAAGAGGACGGCGCGGGTCTGGGGCTCTACATCCTCGATCTCTACACGCGCGATACGAAGCGCGGCGGCGCGTGGATGAACTCCATCGTGACACCGTCCGAGCTGCGCCTGTCAGCGCCCGTCGTGGTGAACAACCTCAATGTGTCGGACCCCGGTGAGGGACAGCCGACCCTGCTGACCCTCGACGAGGTGACCACGCTCTTCCACGAGTTCGGCCATGCGCTTCACGGGCTGTTCGCCCGCACGCGATACCCGCACTTCGCAGGAACGGCCGTCTTCCGCGACTTCGTCGAGTTCCCGAGCCAGGTCAACGAGATGTGGATGCTCGCACCTGGCGTCGTCGAGAACTACGCCCGCCACATCGAAACCGACGAGCCGCTGCCCTCGGATGTGATCGAACGACTGAACGCATCCGGAACGTTCGATCAGGGGTTCGCGACCAGCGAATACCTCGCCGCCGCCTGGCTCGACCTCGCGTGGCACTCGATGAGCGTCGAGGACGCGTCTGCCGAGATCGACGTCGTGGAGTTCGAGAGACGCGCGCTCGAAGACATCGGGCTCACGGAGCCCGCGGTACCGCCGCGCTACTCGACGACCTACTTCGCCCACATCTTCTCCGGCGGTTACAGCGCCGGCTATTACTCCTACATCTGGAGCGAGGTGATCGACGCCGACACCGTCGAGTGGTTCGGCGAGAACGGCGGCCTGGATCGGGCCGCAGGCGAGCGGTTCCGCCGCCGGTTGCTCGGGGTCGGCGGCGCGAAGGACCCGCTCGAGGCGTACCGCGACTTCCGCGGCCGGGATGCGGCCATCGAGCCGCTGCTGCGACGCCGCGGCCTCGACGCCTGAGGCGTCAGCGCCAGTCCAGAAGCTCACGCACGACCTTCTGGGATGCGGGCGAGTCGTCGTTCTCGATCCGCCAGAACTTCTCGCGCGAGACGAGAACGCCGTCGGCACGGAAGCGTTCCTCGAGTCCGTCCCACACACGACGCAGCAGGGGCGCCGCGTCGTTGCTGTCGGACGCCCCCCGCACGGATACGTGGGAAGCGATCACGAGCTCCGCACCCGCTCGGCGAGGCCGGGCGCATGCCACGACCAGCGTGGGCGTGGCGGGGCGTCGGAAGGGAACGAGCAACTCGAGTCCCGTGTCCGCCAAGAGCCAGGTGAGCACACCGCGCTTCCGCGAGGTCTCCACATCCCCGAGGTACAGGTCGTGCGCGATCCACTCGGAACCGGACTGCGCCACACGCTCCCCGAACCCGCCGTCTCCGGCGGCGAAGCCCTGCGCCACGAGGTCGCACCGCGCCACCTCGAGCGCGGACGCGGCATCCGTCTCTATCAGGAACCGCGCGGCGCGACCGGGCACACCATTCCAGCGCAGGGGGCCGACCCGGGCGTCCCGGCCGTGACCGGAGACGCCGTTCACCGCCGACCCAGACCGCGCACGCGGGTCAGGCGGTCTTGCGCTTCTGACGCAGCACCAACGTGGGCGCGGCGCCTTCTTCGACGGCCGCACGGGTGACGACGACCTTCGCGACGTCCTCGCTGGAGGGGATCTCGAACATGATCGGACCGAGCACGTCTTCGAGGATCGCGCGGAGTCCGCGCGCGCCGGTCTTACGCGAGACGGCCAGCTCCGCGATCGCCTCGAGCGCGTCGCGCTCGAAATCGAGCTCCACGTCGTCGAGCTCGAACATGCGCTGGTACTGCTTCACCAGGGCGTTCTTCGGCTCCGTGAGGATCTCCATGAGCGCCTCGCGGTCGAGCGGCGAGACGGCAGCCACGACCGGGAGCCGACCGATGAACTCGGGGATGAGGCCGAACTTGTGCAGGTCTTCGGGCAGCACCTCGCTGAAGAGGTCGGGCGCGTCGTCCTTGCGCTGCAGCGGAGCGCCGAAGCCGACTCCGTGCTTGCCCACGCGCGCGGAGATGATCTCTTCGAGACCCGCGAACGCACCCGCCACGATGAACAGCACATTCGTCGTGTCGATCTGGATGAACTCCTGGTGCGGATGCTTGCGACCGCCCTGCGGCGGCACGGACGCGACCGTGCCCTCCAGGATCTTCAGCAGCGCCTGCTGAACACCCTCGCCCGACACGTCGCGCGTGATCGACGGGTTCTCGGCCTTGCGGGCGATCTTGTCGACCTCGTCGATGTAGATGATGCCCGTCTCTGCGCGCTTCGTGTCGAAGTCGGCAGCCTGCAGAAGCTTGAGCAGGATGTTCTCGACGTCTTCACCGACGTAACCCGCCTCGGTGAGCGCGGTGGCATCGGCGACGGCGAAGGGCACGTTCAGACGCTTGGCGAGCGTCTGAGCGAGATAGGTCTTGCCGCATCCGGTGGGGCCGAGCATGAGGATGTTGCTCTTGGCGATGTCGACCTCGTCGGCACGCTGATCGGCGGAGATGATGGTGCTCCGCGCGCGCACGCGCTTGTAGTGGTTGTAGACCGCGACGGACAGCGCCCGCTTGGCCTGCTCCTGTCCGACGACGTAGTCCTCCAGGAAGGAGAAGATCTCACGCGGCTTGGGCAGATCGAACTCGGCGACCTCGCCGGAGGTCTGCTCGGCCATGCGCTCTTCGATGATCTCGTTGCACAGCTCGACGCATTCGTCGCAGATGTACACACCAGGCCCCGCGATGAGCTGCTGCACCTGCTTCTGGCTCTTGCCGCAGAAGGAGCACTTGAACAGGTCGGCGCTCTCACCGATTCGTGCCATGATGCCTCTCTTCCCCCCGGATAGCTGCGCGGTACATCGAGCCTAACCGGAGTCGGGGACAACGGCCGTATTGCGCGTCAGGATGTGTGCAGACGGCACGACGCCCCGGTCCTCGCTCGGACCGGGGCGTCGTCTGTCGCACGATGTCAGCTCGTGAGAGCGGCGGGCGAGCGCTTGCGCGTGGTCAGCACCTGGTCGACGAGACCGTACTCGACGGCGGTCTCGGCGGAGAGGATCTTGTCGCGGTCGATGTCGCGGTTGACCTCCTCCTTGGTGCGGTGCGAGTGCTTCGCGAGGGTCTCCTCGAGCCAGGTGCGCATGCGGAGGATCTCCGCGGCCTGGATCTCGATGTCGGAGGCCTGACCGTGGCCGGCCTCACCCATCGCGGGCTGGTGGATGAGGATACGCGCGTTCGGCAGTGCCAGACGCTTGCCGGGCGCGCCTGCGGCGAGCAGCACGGCAGCGGCCGAAGCGGCCTGACCGAGCACGACCGTCTGGATCTGGGGCGACACGTACTGCATCGTGTCGTAGATCGCCGTCATGGCCGTGAACGAGCCGCCGGGCGAGTTGATGTACATGATGATGTCGCGGTCGGGGTCCTGGGACTCCAGCACGAGCAGCTGCGCCATCACGTCATCCGCGGAGGCGTCGTCGACCTGGACACCCAGGAAGATGACGCGATCCTCGAACAGCTTGTTGTACGGGTCCTGGCGCTTGTAGCCGTAGGCGGTGCGCTCCTCGAACTGGGGCAGCACGTAGCGGCTCGACGGCATCTGCAGTCCCTGCGGCGTGTGGGCCGCGGCGCCGAAAGTGGGGATGTTCATTCGGTTCTCTCTTCTCGCCGTCGCTCGTCAGTTCGCCGTGCCGCCGCCGCCGACGACGTCGGTCGCGGACTCGCGGATGTGGTCGACGAAACCGTACTCGAGCGCTTCGTCGGCCGTGAACCAGCGGTCACGGTCGCCGTCCTCGTTGATCTGCTCGACGGACTTGCCCGTCTGCGCCGCGGTGATCTCGGCCAGGCGGTTCTTCATCGACACGATGAGCTGGGCCTGGGTCTGGATGTCGCTGGCGGTACCGCCGAATCCACCGTGCGGCTGGTGCAGCAGCACACGGGCGTTCGGCGTGATGTAGCGCTTGCCCTTGGTACCCGCGGTCAGCAGAAGCTGACCCATCGAGGCCGCCATGCCGATGCCGACGGTGACGATGTCGTTGGGCACGAACTGCATGGTGTCGTAGATGGCCATACCGGCCGTGATCGAGCCACCGGGCGAGTTGATGTAAAGGTAGATGTCCTTCTGCGAGTCCTCGGCGGCGAGCAGCAGGATCTTCGCGCAGATCTCGTTGGCGTTCTCATCCCGCACCTCGGATCCGAGCCAGATGATGCGGTCCTTCAGCAGCCTGTCGAAGACGCTTGTCGCGACAAGGGGGTCGGCCATGTTCACTCCTGTTCGGTGATCGTGAGAACGAATCTACCGGCGCGGTTCGGGCCCCTCGCCCGTGTTCGCCGTCGGCATACGCTCCGGCGCATGAACGAGTTCGGCGGCGTATCCGCGCACAGATCGCTGGTAGCGCGGGAGGTGCGGGGCCAGCACCTCGAGCACGATCGCGAGGCCCTCGCGTTCCCGGTCCGACGATGCCAGCGCGAGCGCGTAGAAGGCCGCAGCCGCATCCCGCATCCCGCCCGGGCGCGCCTGGCGGTACTCCGTCTCGAGCAGTGACAGGCTCTCGTCGAGCTTGCCGAGGTTGCGGATGGTGCTCGCGAGCTGGATGACGGCCCGCGTGCGCCGCTCGGTGTCGAGTCCCGCCTCGAGCGCCGCCCGGTACAGGGGCTCGGCCTCCTGTTCGCGGCCCGCGGAGTCGTAGGCCCCCGCGCGCTCGAACAGCGCGACGGCGTCCCCGGCCCCGCGCTCGCTCGCCAGGCGCTCGATCTCGTCGATCCGGGCCTCGTCGCTCAGCGACTCGTCGTCCCATACGGCGTCGACGCGTGTCTGCCAGTCGGTCATGCTCGTTCCCCTCCGGTACGACGAAGGGCGGATGCTTCCGCATCCGCCCTTCGTGCTGGCGCGTCTTACTCTGCGTCGGCCTTCTTGGCCGGGGCCTTCTTCGCGGCGGGCTTCTTGGCCGCAGCCTTCTTCGCGGGCTTGGCCTCCTCGGCGGCGGCCTCGTCCTCGGCGTCCGCGGCGGCGTCGGCGATCTCCTCGGCCTCCTCGACGACCTCGGCCTCGGCAGCCGGCTCGTCCTCGATGGCGATGAAGCCGGTGAGGTCGACGGGCTTGCCGTCGGTGTCGACGACGCTCACGCGACCGAGCGCGATCGCGAGGGCCTTGTTGCGGGCGACCTCACCGATCAGGGCCGGCAGCTGGTTGCCCTGCTGCAGCGCGTTCACGAAGTCCTGCGGGGCCATGCCGTACTGCGCGGCCGACTGGATCAGGTACTGAGTCAGCTCGTCCTGCGAGACCTGCACGTCGGCTTCTTCGGCGATCTTGTCGAGGAGGACCTGCGTGCGGAACTGCTTCTCGCTGGCCTCGGTGACCTCGGCGCGGTGCTCGTCGTCTTCCAGGCGACCCTCACCCTCGAGGTGGGCGTGGACCTCGTCCTCGACCAGCTTCGGCGGCACGGGGATGTCGACCTTCTCGAGCAGCACCTCGACGAGCTTGTCGCGCGCTGCGGCACCCTGAGTGAAGTTCGACTGCTGGGCGACGCGCTCGGAGAGGCTCGCGCGCAGTTCGTCGATCGTGTCGAACTCGCTCGCCATCTGGGCGAAGTCGTCGTCGGCGTCGGGCAGCTCGCGCTCCTTGACGGCCTTGACGCTCACGGAGACCTCGGCCTCTTCGCCGGCGTGGTCGCCACCGACCAGCTTCGAGCGGAACGTGGTGTCCTCACCGGCGGTGAGGGACTCGATGGCCTCGTCGATGCCCTCGAGCAGCTCGCCGGAGCCGACCTCGTAGGAGACGCCCTCGGCACGGTCGATCTCGTTGCCGTCGATGGTGGCGACCAGGTCGAGCTCGACGAAGTCACCCTTCGCAGCGGGACGCTCGACGGTCACGAGCGTGCCGAAACGGGCCCGGAGGTTGTCGAGCTCGGCGTCGATGGCCGCCTCGTCGGTGGCGACGGCATCGACGGTGATCTCGAGGCCCTCGTAGGCGGGGAGGTCGAAGTCGGGACGCACGTCGACCTCGACAGTGACCTTCAGGTCACCGGAGAAGTCGCTGACCTCGGGGAGGGCGACGATGTCGGCCTCGGGACGGCCGACGACCCGCAGACCCTGCTCGGCGACAGCCGCGCGGTAGAACCCGTCGAGGCCCTCGTTGACGGCGTGCTCGAGCACGGCGCCGCGTCCGATGCGCTGGTCGATGATCGGAGCCGGGACCTTGCCCTTGCGGAAGCCGGGGATCTGGACGTCCTGAGCGATGTGCTCGTACGCGTGAGCGATCGAGGGCTTGAGCTCCTCGGGCGAGACCGAGATCTCGAGCTTCACCCGAGTGGGGGTCAGCTTCTCGACGGTGCTAGTGACCATGCCTGTTGTTCTCCTCTGTTCCGCGCCAACGCACGGTGGCTGAAGGTCTGGGGTCTTGGGGGCCGTGTCGGGGCGACAGGATTTGAACCTGCGGCCTCCCGCTCCCAAAGCGGGCGCTCTACCAAGCTGAGCTACGCCCCGGGCGGGCGGGCACGCGAACGTGCACCGGATTCGGCCCCGAGAAGTCTAGCCGACGCTGCCCGCGCGTCGAATCGACGTTGAGAACTCAGCTATGCTTGCTGAGGTCGCGGCTGATGCCGCTCCGGGGATGTAGCTCAATGGTAGAGCCTCAGTCTTCCAAACTGATTACGCGGGTTCGATTCCCGTCATCCCCTCCGACGAAGAACGCGGTCCGGCTCGCCCGGACCGCGTTCTTCGTTTCTCGGTACTGCCGGGAATCGAAAGCAGGCGAAGCCTGCGTCTTCGATCGTGCCCCGCCGCCAGAGGTTCCGCGCGCGGCGCAGCCGCGGGTGGAGGGGCGGTGGGGACCGTCATCCCCTCCGCAGAGCCGGTCCGAGTACACCACCCCGCCTCCGGCGATGTCCGAGGTCGGTGCCACACTGATGTCAGGTCGAAATCACCTGGTTCCGACCTGATTCACCCGCCGAGTGCCCCGGCGAAACAGGTCGCGCGAGAGCGCGCCTCGACGAAATGTGGGCACATGCGAGACGACGGAATCATCGGCTTCAACGACGCGGATGCCGCGGCGTTGGCCGAGGCCGTCGAGACGGTGCGCAACGCCGACGCCGCTATCGCTGCTGCCCAGGCTCGGCGCATGAGGGCACTGGCAGACGCCGAGCACCTCGCGCGGCGGCTCGCCTCGCACGCGCGCGCGAACGTGCGCGTGCACGATATGGCGCAGCGCGCGGTCGCGGCCGAGATCGGCGCGGCGACCCGGCTCGCCAACCGGACCGTGCAGCGCCAGATGAGCGCCGCCGCGCAGATCGTCGACGACTACCCGCAGACGCACGCCTCGCTTGCTGCAGGCTGCATTCAGCTGAGCCATGCGCGGGTGATCGTCGACGCCGGCGCGAATCTTCCCCAGGACCGGCGCGCAGTGTTCGAGCGGTCCGCTCTCACCATCTGCGAGACCGAGAGCGTCGGTCGCGCTCGCGCACGGGTCGAGATCCTCGCCGAGCGGCAGCATCCGACGACGCTCACCGAGCGCCACGCCACTGCGCGCGAAGGGCGACGCGTGTTCACGACACCGCTCCCCCACGGCATGAGCGAGATCGTCTCCGTCCAGCCGTCGATCATCGCCGATGCGATTGACGACCGCCTCACGCGACAGGCGCGGAGCCTGATCGATCTCCGCAAGCAGGCCGCTGACCGCGCGAACGCAGCCCGTCGCGCCGGAGGCGAGCCGGATGCTGACGACCTCCTCCTCGCGGGCGACACGCGCACCACCGACCAGATCCGCGCCGACCTCCTCGCCGACATGCTGCTCACGACACAGCCCGGTGCCGATCCGACGCGCGACGACGACGGCCCGGGCACCCTCGGCGCGATTCGCGCCCACGTGCAGGTCGTGGTCCCCGTCGACGCTCTCACCGGCGGTGACGCCGAGGTGAGCGAGCTCGTCGGCAGCGGCCCGCTCGATGCCCAGACCGCCCGGGTCCTCGCCGGCGGCTCCTGCACGGGCTGGGACCGCATCCTCACCGACCCCGTTTCAGGTCAGGTCGTCGCGGTCGACAGGCGCAGCGTCCCGCCTGCGCTGCGTCGCACCGTCCACGCACGCGATCGGCACTGCCGATTCCCGGGATGCCGCGTGCCCGCCATCCGGTGCGAGGTCGACCATGTGCGCGACTGGGCGCGAGGTGGGCCGACCCACCTCGACAACCTGCAGTGCCTGTGCCAGCGGCACCACTCGATGAAGCAGTTCACGGCGTGGCGGGTCCGACAGCTGCCCGGAGGCGTGATCGCATGGACCTCCCCGCTCGGCGCCACCTACATCGATGACCCGCCGCCACCCGTGCAGTTCACCGAGTCCCCCGATGGCTCCGAGGACGACGGGTCCGATCCGCCACCTTTCTAGGATCTGGTCACTGCGGTGTGGTCGCGTACGAGCTGATGAGCGAATCCACCATCCAGCTCGCATCCTCGGAGCGCGCCGCGCTGCCCTGGAAGCCGGAGTCGGGGATGAGGAGGAACCGGTTGGCGTCCGGCGAGTCGTTCCACGTGGAGTCGACGGCCAGCCATGCCCCGTCGATGTTCACCTTGTTCCACGCATGACGTCCACCGGAGTAGACCGTGCCCGTGACCACCACCGACTCCACATCCGCCGCCTGCATCAGCAGTTGATACGCGTCGGCGTAGCTCGCGCACACACCGGTCTGCTTGATCAGCACACCCGCCGCGGTCCACGCGTCCTCGTAGCCGTCCGGGATGACTTCGACCCCCGTCGCGTTCTTCGCCTCGAGCGCCGCGTGGTCGTACTCGGCGTGAGCGGTCAGCCAGTCGTTGAGCGCGACCGCCTTGTCCCGAGCCGGCATCTCCGGTGTCGTGACCGCGGCGACGGCCGCATCCACCGCCGTCTTGATCTCGGCCTGCTGCGACTGGATCGCGGAGCGGTCTTCGTCGTAGGTGACGTACAGCGTCTTGTTGTCGTACACGGCAGCCCCCTTCACGCCGAGCGCATAAGGGTTCTGCTTCAGCGCCTCATCCAACGCGTCGTCGCCCTGCGGGGCGCCCGGCGCGGAAGTCAACGCGGAGATGTCCACCGCCTTCGACCCGGCGATCAAGTGCGCCGCGATGAACCGCGTCAGCTCCGTGCTGCCGAACACCGGATACGCCACGTCGGGGTAGGTGTCGACCGTTTCGATGTCGGGATCGACCGGTGCCGAGACCAGCTGGAAGCCCGCCGCTCCCGTCGGCGGCGCTGCGGCAAGCGCGGCGGCGTTGAACGCGTCCGCTTCCGCCGCGAGGTCCGTCACCGCCGCCTGCGGCACGTACGTCCACGTGCCCAGCTGCGTTCCCCGCGCGAACATCGGCACCATGTACCACTCGCGGTAGGGACGAGCCTGGGACGCGTCCACGTACGTGATGGCGGCGCGCGTGGCACCGTCCAGCGACGTGAACGGAATGGTCTTCGGAAGAGCCGCCACGCTCGGCACCGACGTGCCGATCTCGCCCCGCAGCGTAGCGGTCGCGATCTGGTAGGGCAGCGCGCCGACGCCCTGACCGATCGTGTCGAAGCTCTGGTACGGCGAGAAGCGCTTCCCGTCCGTGGCGATGACGCCGAAGTCCCACCCCGACGTGCCGTAGTTCGGTCCGGGCAGGTATCCGGCGCCCTCTTCGTCCGCGCTCGATCCCTCGTAGGCCCTCAGCGCGTCGTTCTGACGCTCGGGCCACGGCTCGTTCTGGAGGCCGCTCTCCTTCACGACCGCCTCACTGGTCCATGTCGTGTCGGACGTCGAGCCGAGCAGCGTGTAGCTGCGCGGTCCGGTCACCTGAGCCTCCGACGCGACGACCAGGTACTCGGTCGCGCCGTCGACGGCCTGCCAGGTGAGTGCGAGGCTGCCGTCGCCCGTGGGCGTGCCGAGGCTCGCGACCGGGGTCGCCAGTTCGCGCTTCACCGTGAACATCGTGACGATCGGCTTCGCGAGCGGGTTGCCCTCCTTGTCAGCGCGCTGAACGAGGTAGTACTCGTCGTGCAGTGACCACTCCGAGATCGCCGAGTCGGAGATGTCCCGCTGGCCGTCGCCTGCGCGCGCGTAGGTCGAGTCGTTGGGAACGACGCGGATGCGGCGATCATCGGACGGGTAGGACGTCGAGCTCGCCGGCTGAACGACCGTCGCGCCTGCCTCGTGCGTGAGAGCCGCGTCGTAGTACACCTGGAAAGCCCAGTCCGGCGCCGCACGACCCTCCTCGTACCCCGATTGTTCGGTCTTCGGGCTGTTCGCCGCGTTGACGTCCCTGAGGAGGTAGTCCACGTCGAAGTGGAACTCGTGATCGCGGTCGAGATCCAGCATCGGGTCGGTGTAGTCGTACTGCTCCGACAGATCGGTGTGCAGCGCCGCAGGCACGCCCTCGATAGGACGAAGGAACGTGAACATCCCGACAACGAGCGTCACGACGGCGATGAGCGCGACACCGCCGGTCACGCTGAGCCCGATGATGAGCCCCTTGCGGCGCTTCCGCGGCGGACGCGGCGCCGGGGCGGGTGCGGCGTGCGCCGACGCGGATGCGGGCGCGGCCGGCTCGGGCGTAGCGGCGGCGGGCTGCGTCGATGCGTCAGGACTCACGTGCGACGTCCAGGACGTGCCGTCCCAGTAACGTCGCCCACCGCCGCCCGCGGGATCGGGGTACCAACCGGCCGGTGTCGTTTCTGCCATGACGCCCTGATTCTCGAGATGCTGCGGGGACCTCGCACACGCTAACCGAGCAGAGGAAACTCCGCCGGAACCCTTGCGCACACCAGGGGGTTCCACGCTAAGGGAGGCACAGGCCGCCGCCGCGCCTCCGCGGCTCGGCTGTGGACAGGTCGTCAGTCGGCTGAGGCGTGACGCTCGCTGTGCGCGAGGTAAGCCTCAGCGTTGCGTACCAGGCCCGCGCGCTCCTCGTCCGTCAGCGCGCGCCGCACCTTTCCGGGCACACCGGCGACGAGCGAGCCGTCGGGGATCTCCGCCCCCTCGAGCACCACCGCTCCCCCGGCGATGAGGCACCCGGCGCCGATCCGCGCACCGTTGAGCACGACCGCGCCCATGCCGATCAGACTCCCGTCGCCGATCGTGCAGCCGTGCACGACCGCGTTGTGCCCGATCGACACGTCCTCGCCGATCGTCACCGGATGGCCGCCGTCGACATGCACGCTCACCGAGTCCTGCACATTGCTGCGCGCCCCGACCGTGACCATGTCGCCGTCGGCGCGCAACACCGCGTTGTACCAGACGCTCGCATGCTCCCCCAACCGCACGGCGCCGATCAGGCGCGCACCGGCGGCCACGAATGCGGATGCGGGCACTTCCGGGGCGGTGTCGCCGAGAGCGATCACGGATGCGGATCCCGAGACGGTCATGCCCCGACCCTAACCGGCCGCACGCTCCAGCGCGGAGCGGATCGCCTCGGTGTATTGCGGCATGAGCGAGTCGACGAAGGTCACCGTGAGGTGGTCCTGATCCCGATAGACGTTCGCGCCGCCCACGACAGGGAAGCAGGTCGAGTCGTCGCAGTACACGTCCGTGAAGTCAAGCAGCGTCACTCCCGGCGTGCCCTCCGCTGCCTCGCGCAGCGGATCCTTGGCGACCAGGACGTCCGATCGGGCGCCGTCGCAGGCAGCCGCGTCGCGGGTGCGGAGGCACTTGTTGGGGTCGGTCTCCCAGACCGGGTTGTCGACGACGGTGATCACGGGCACGCCCGCATCCGTCAGCTTCGACCATGCCGAGCGGTAGCCCGCGACGGCGGCGTCATAGGAGGAGTCATGACCGGCCGACGCGTACGGCGTCGTCGCGAGGGCGGAGGTGAAGACCACATCCGGCTGCGCATCCACGAGCGCCTGATCCACCGCGGTACGCCACGCCGAGCACGCCGCGCCGAACGCTCCCGGCGTCGACAGCGGGGTGTCGTTCCACGGACACGCGCCCTTGAAGAAGGTCACGAGGCGCCATCCGTTCTCGTCCGCCATCCGCTCGAAGGTCGACAGCAGTTGGAACGCGTGGCTGTCGCCGATCAGCGCCACCGTGGGCGCATCCGGCGCATCGGAACCGAAGGTGCAGCTCACGGGCCGCGCATCGTTCAGCTGGACGAAGCACTGCTCGTCGGCCGGTTTGTCGACCCCGGCGAACCCCGGCGCCGGGAGGATGGCGTCGGATGCCGGCGTGTCCCGGCAGTCCGGATCGAGGACGGACTGCGCGCCGAAGCAGGACGGCGGGTCACTGCGCAGCTGCTCGAGCTGCGCGACACCGTCTCGGTAGGCGGGCGCGTTGAGCGCCCATGCACCGCCCGCGGTACCGGCCACCAGCACCATCGCTGCGAGCGACGCCCAGAGCGTCACGCGAGGGCGCCGGGAGGTGAGCACACGCCAGGACCGCGCCGGATCCTCGACGAACCTCTTGGTCAGCCACGCGAGCACGAAGCAGATGGCCAGCAGCGCGACGCGGTGGTAGATGCTCAATCCCCAGAAGGGCACGGAGGGCGCGATGATGATCAGCGGCCAGTGCCAGAGATACAGCGAGTACGAGATGTCGCCGGTGAAGCGCATCGGGGCGATCGACAGGACGCGGGTCGGGTACCACCATCGGGTGGAGTTCGAGGCTGCGATCACCGCGGCGGCGCCGACCGCCGGCAGCAGCGCGGCGTAGCCGGGGAACGGCGTCGAGGAGTCGAAACGGAAGGCCGTGTAGACGAGGGCGACGATGCCCGCCCAGCCGAGCACGAAGCTCGCCGCCGCGTTGCGCACCCGCAGCGCGGGCACGAGCGCGACCATGGCGCCGAGTCCGAACTCCCACATCCGGCCGAAGGTGACGAAGTACGCCGGCGCCGGATCGTTGAGGGTCAGGACGATGCAGAACACGAGGGATGCGGCGCTCACCGCACCCAGTGCGATCAGGACGGCGCGTCGGCGACGTCCTGCGAAGAACCGCACGCCGATCCATGCCGCGAGAAGCATGATGAGCGGCCACAGCACATAGAACTGCTCCTCTAGCGAGAGCGACCAGTAGTGCTGCACCATCGCCGCCTCCCCGGAGTTGCCGAGGTAGTCGACGGAGGCGACGGCGAGGTACCAGTTCTCGACGTAGAAGGTCGACGCGATGATCTCGCTGACCTCTCGTTGCAGCCCCGAGATGGGCATGAGGTACGGAGATGCGGCGACGATCGCACAGAAAAGCAGGACGAGGAGGGAAGCCGGCAGCAGACGGCGCGCACGCCGAGCCCAGAACTGCCCCAGGCGCACCGTCCCCGTCGCCGTCAGCTCGCGCATCAGATGCCCCGTGATCAGGAAGCCCGAGATCACGAAGAAGACGTCGACGCCGACATAGCCGCCGGGGATCCGCCCCGGCCAGAAGTGGTAGAGCACGACCAGCAGCACAGCGATCGCGCGCAGGCCCTGCACGTGCGGGATGAAGCGCGAAGGTTCCGCGTGCTCGGGCGACGCACCGGTCGGCTGACGACGGCGCAGGCGCGCCGGCTCGTCCAGATTATGCGGAGTCCGGGCGGGGTCTGAGGCTGGCACCCTCCGACGTTAGCCGCACGTTCCCCGGAATCCGGTCTACGGCACGATCTCCGATCGGGTGAGCCCAGCCTCATCTTGCTTGCGGAATTTCTCCGACTGGTTAGCGTTTGATTCAGCAGATGCGACTGCCCGAAACGGAAGGCTTTGTCATGACGAAGAACCAGACCATCCCCGCCAGCGCTGCCGACCCGACCGTCGCCGCCGGAGCCGCGCAGTTCCTCACCCCCGTCACGCTGGGCCTGCAGGCCCTCGCCGTCACCGGCAAGCAGGCGCACTGGAACGTGCGCGGCGCGAACTTCATCGCCATCCACGAGCTCCTGGACTCCGTCGTGGAGCACGCACAGGGCTGGGCGGACGAGACCGCCGAGCGCATCGTCGCCCTGGGCTTGCCGGTGGACGCCCGCCTGTCGACGATCGCGGCGAAGGTCGCTCCGTCGTCCGTGCCCGCCGGCTTCACGCAGTGGGACGAGATGATCCGCCACATCGTCGCCGACATCGACACGATCATCGTCGACGTCCAGACGGCGATCGACGGCTTGGACGAGATCGACCTCACGAGCCAGGACATCGTCATCGGCATCCGTGCCGGTCTCGAGAAGGACCGCTGGTTCCTCTCGGCCCACCTCGCCGAGTAAGCGGACCACATGAGAAGACCCCCGTCCTCCGAGGAGGCGGGGGTCTTCTCATGAGACGGGCTCAGTCGATCCGCGAGTGGTCGCCGAGCCGGTGCCACGAGCGATTGTGGTAGACCAGCGCGTCGCCGTGCTCACCGGGCTGCACGTCCCGGTTGATGCCCGACTGCAGGGCGTGGGCGGCGATGACCGTGGATCCTCCCGCGTTCATGCGCTCGATGATGGCGCAGCGCACCCAGGCCCGGACGCCGTTGTAGACGGGCTCCCCGGTGACCAGGCGGCTCCAGCTCTCGGGATCGGCGAAGCGGTCGATGCCGCTGGTCGACGCGAGCTTGGCGACGCCGAGGTCGTCGCTGTCGAGGAGGTGGACGACGACCGTGTCGGCCGCGAGGATCGCGGGGGTCGCCGACGACAGGGCGGAGACCGAGAAGATCAGCAGCGGCGGCTCCGCGCTCACCGACGAGACCGAGGTGGCGGTCAGCGCGACCGGGCCGTCCGGCCCCTCGGCCGTGATGACCGCGACTCCGCCGGGATGACCGCGGAACAGGGCCTTGAACTCGTCCGGCGACAGCGAGGTGCCGGCGAAACGGTCGCGTTCGGCGCCGTGCTCGCCGAGCGGGTTCGACAGGGGTGCGGGAGTGGTCATACGTCGACGCTACGACTTTCATGTTTCGGGCAGGGTACGGGGCGACACACAGCGCAATGCATCATCCGGCGATCGCCACCTCTGGCGCCTGAAGCACACCGTCCGTCAACAGCTGGCGCACGGCGGAGCGACCGGCTCGGTTCGCGCCGACCGTCGACTGAGAGGGGCCGTAGCCGATGAGAAAGAGCCGCGGCTCATCCAGCGCACGCGAATCCTCGACCCGGATGCCGCCGGCAGACGTCCGCAGCCGGAGGGGCGCGAGGTGGTCGAGGGCGGGGCGGAAGCCCGTCGCCCAGAGGATGACATCGGCGCGCTCGAAGGTGCCGTCCGGCATTCGTACGCCGTCCGGCTCGATCGCGCGGAACATCGGATGCCGCACCAGCACACCTCGTCGATCTGCTTCGCGCGCCCACGGGGTCCAGTGCATCCCCGTGACCGAGATGACGCTGCCGGCCGGCAACCCCTGTCGCACCCGCTCCTCGACACCGGCGATCGCGGCGACCCGCGCCGGGATGTCGAACTCGTCGTCACGCCACTCCGGCTCGCGCCGAGTCACCCAGAACGTGTCGGTCACCCGGGAGATCTCCTCGAGAAGCTGCACCCCCGACACGCCCGCTCCGACGATCACCACGCGCTTGCCGGCGAACTGCTCGGCGGAGACGTAGTCGTGCACGTGCAGCTGCGTCCCGCGGAACGTCTCACGCCCGGGCACCGCCGGCCAGTGCGGCCTCGTCCACGTCCCCGTCGCATTGATCACGTATCTCGCCGCGAACGTGCCCGCATCCGTCTCGACCCGCAACCGATCACCGGCGCGGGAGACCGCCCGGACCCGTACGGGACGGCGCACCCGGAGATCGAAGCGCTCCTCATAGGCGGCGAAGTACGGCGGAAGGACATCGCGGCTGGACGCCGCGGGGTCCGCCGGCGGCACGGGGAAGCCGGGCAGCTCGTGGATGCCGTTGACCGTCGCCATCCTCAGCGACTCCCATCGGTGCTGCCAGGCTCCGCCGGGCGCCGATTCGGCGTCGAGCACCACGAATGTGCGCGGATCGGGACTCTGCGCGTCGAGCGGACGGAATCCGCGACGGTGCAGATGGTAGGCGGCGGAGAGGCCGGCCTGACCGGCTCCGATCACGACGACATCCACGGGCACGCCGACGGCGGGATCGGATGCGGTCATGTCCTTCTCAACGCCCGCGAAGCGCGGCACATTCCGCCCTCAGGCGCTCAGCGCCTCGGCGATGGGCGTCTCACCGGCGCCGAAGCGGATCGTGCGACGGATCGTGGCAGGGCTCCCGAGCGTCGCGGCGATCACCTGGGCGACGTCGGCCCGGGAGATCTCTCCTCGACCTGTCGGCTCGGTGGTGATGCGGCCGGTCGCGTCGTCGGAGGTCAGAGTCCCGGGGCCGAGCACCGTCCACTCGAGAGAACTGCGCCGCAGGTGCTCGTCGGCCGCCAGCTTCGCGTCGGCGTAGGGGAAGAAGGAGTCGGAGGGGTCGATGCCGTGATCCGGCGAGGAGCCGATCCACGACACCATCACGAAGCGCGAGGCGCCGGCCACCTCGGCCGCATCCATGGCGCGGATGGCGGCGTCGCGATCGACGGCGTAGGTGCGAGCCGCGTCGCCTCCGCCTGCACCCGCCGACCACACGACGGCATCGTAGTCGGCAAGGGCATCGGACAGCGTCTTCGTATCCGCTGCGGCGACGTCCAGAACCAGCGCGGTGGCCCCCGCCGCGCGGACGTCGTCGACGTGGTCCGGGTTGCGTACGACGGACGTGACATCGTCGCCCCGAGCCGTGAGCAGGGGCGCCAGCAGGAGAGCGATCTTGCCGTGTCCGCCGATGATGAGGATGCGAGACATGGTCCGTCCTTTCGCGTCGTGAGCGTGTCCCCAGCCTACGTACCGGGCTCCGGCGAGGGGCCGGGCGGATCGAGGACGCCGTCGAGGTACCACCACCTGGCGCTCTGCTTCACGAATCGACTGCGCTCGTGCAGCACACCCGAGGACGAGCCATCGCGCCATGCGGCGCGGAACTCCACGGTGCCCCTGCGCTCGGCGGCCGACCCGCCGACCGTGTCCAGGATCGTCAGCCCGCGCCAGCGCACGTGACGGTCGAGGGACAGCTCCGTCGGTCGCGTGCCGGGATGCCAGGTGTCGACGAGGTAGTCCGCGTCCTCACGGACGAACGCCGTGTAGCGGGAACGCATGAGCGCCTCGGCCGTCAGCGGGGGCGTACCCGCCAGGGCCGGACCGCAGCATTCACCGAAGGAACTCCCGCTCCCACACGGGCACGGCTGGTTCTCCATCCGACGATCCTCGCCCGCGCGCCCATGCGACGCAATACTCGCCGCCGAGTCGGTGTTGTACGCGACGACCACCCGAGGAACGAGCATCATGAACAGCCCCCACACCCCTGCCGCCGCTGGCGAGATTCTGCCCGATGAGACCGCCATGGACGCCGTGACCCTGCGCGTCGGCGATCTCGAGAAGATGACGGGCTTCTACGGGTCCGCCATCGCGCTGGAGCCCATCGAGGAACGCGCGCGCGGACGCGAGGTGCATCGCGTACTCGGACGCGGCGGAGTTCCCCTGGTGCGCCTCGTGCACACGCCGGATCTCCCTCTCGCCGCGCCAGGCTCCGCCGGCCTCTTCCACACCGCGTTCCTCTTCGACGATGCCGCAACCCTGGCCGCCACCGTCTACCGAACCGCTCAGGACGGCCGCGCCCGGTTCACCGGATCGAGCGATCATCTCGTCAGCGAGGCGTTCTACTTCACGGACCCCGAGGGCAACGGAATCGAGTTGTACACCGACCGCTCGCGCGATCTCTGGCGTCACGTCGACGGAGAGGTGCAGATGGACACGGTCTTTCTTGATCCCAACGACTACCTTCGCGCCCACCTCACGCAGGAAGCGTTCGATCGCGTGTCCACCGAGCCCGGCCGAGTCGGACACGTCCATCTCCAGGTGGGCGACATCGCCCCGGCGCGTCGCTTCTACGTCGATGCCCTCGGCTTCGCACCCACCTTCACCGGTATTCCCACCGCGCTGTTCGCGTCGGCCGGCGGGTACCACCATCACGTCGCCATGAACACGTGGAACAGCGCGGGAGCAGGTCCCCGGGCGGCGAGTCTCGGCCTGGGCGAGCTGGCGCTGGCCGTGCCCGACCGTGCCGCGCTGGACGCCTTGACCGAGCGGCTGCGCAGTTCGAACCTCGCCTTCGACGACGACGGTCGCGCGGTGACGGCGCATGACCCGTGGGGCACACGGGTGACGGCGACCATTGGCGGCACGAGCACGGACGAACTGCTGACACGGTGATGCGGCGCGGAGCCCCGTACCCTGAACGGGTGGCCTCCGACACCGAAACCCTCCGCTTCGTCACTCCACGAGGCCGGCTGCTCGTGCTCGCGGCGCTGTGCGCTGTGATCACCGCCATGGGTGTGGTCATCGTGATCCTCAACATCGACAACACGCCCAGCCTGTTGCTCGGCGTCGCCGTCGTGGGCATCTTCGGGCTCGGCGGCGGATTCTCGCTTATCGGTCAGTTCCGCAACGCGACCGTGCTGCGCGCGGACGCCGAGGGCATCCGCGTCGCGCGCATGGGTGCGGCGCCCTGGGCCGATGTCGATCGGATCGCGACCACGGCCAAGGGCGAGCTCGGCATCCGGATGCGCCGCACCGAGGCGCTCCTCGCCGGCGCGCACAACAGCCACACGCGCGAGAGCCTTCGGGCGCAGCGGGAGCGCAGCGGCGGCTACGACCTGACCTTCACCGCGCACGATCTCGGTTGCCCGCCGGCGGATGCCGCCCGGTCGCTGCGCGCGCTCCAATCCTGATGGCCCGCCTCTCGCTCCCCGTCACAGTGCGCGCGACCCAGCGCGCACCGCTCCTGCTGGTCGTCAAGTCCGCCGTCGCGACCGTGGGGGCGTGGCTCCTCTCGCAATGGCTGATCCCCGGCCCGCCGCCGGTGTTCGCGGCGATCGCCGCTGTCCTCGTCGTGCAACCGAGCCTGAACCAGTCGTTCACGCGGGCGATCGAGCGCTCCGTCGGCGTCATCGCAGGGGTGCTGCTCGCCTCCGCGCTCGGGCTCGCCTTCGGCAACAGCACGTGGGTCGTGCTGCTCGCCGCGGGGGCGGGGCTGCTCGTCGCCTGGGCGCTGCGTCTGTCCCCCACCGCCTCCACCCAGATCGCGATCAGCGCGATCCTCGTGCTGTCGCTGGGACCTGCCACCCCCGACTACGCGCTCGATCGGATCCTGGAGACCTTGCTGGGTGCGGCCATCGGCTTCGTCGTCAACATCGCGATCGTCCCTCCGGTCGCGATCGCCCCGGCCCGGGAGGCGACCGATCGGCTGTCGACGGAACTGGCCGCATCCCTGGACCGTCTCGCCGACGCGCTCGAGACACAACGCGCCCCGGGCGAGCTGGAGGCGTTGATGGTCGAGGCGCGGCTGCTGCGCCCCATGCGGGATGCGGCGGAGCGCGCCATCGGAGGCGGAGCGGAATCCCTCGCGCTCAATCCCCGCAGCCGGCGGCATCGCACGGAGCTGGCCGAGCTGCAGGACCGTCTGGATCTGTACACGCCGATCGTCACGCAGGTCACGGGCATGACGCGCGCGGTGTACGACCATTACGCGCCGGAGATCGTCACCGATCCGCAGGTGCGGGCTCTCGCGGAGCAGATGCGTCGCGCCGCGCACGATCTGGAGCGCACGCGCGCGTCGGAAGCGGTGCCGGTGGCCGAGCCGCCCGCGCTGACCACACCGCTCCAGATCCCGCGGCCGCCCTCCGCGCACTGGGTCCTGATCGGCTCACTTCTGGAAGACCTGCACCGCATCCATCACAGCCTCGTAGAACGCGAGGACGCCTAGGAACGCTCAGCGGCCGCGCTCGCCGCAGGATACGCACAGGGTCGCCGTCGGACGCACGAGCAGACGCCCCACCGGGATGTCGCGACCGCACGATGCGCAGACGCCGAAAGCGCCGTCCTCCAACCTGCGCAGCGCGTCGTCGATCTCATCGATCTCGGTTCCCGCGGCACGGCGCAGTCCCTCCAGCCGCGACCACTCGTCGCTGAGCGTGGCACCCTCGGGGTCGTGTTCGTCATCGGCGCCGGCCGGATCGTCGCGTGCCTCCTGGACGCTTCGAATGGCCTCGCCGCGCGCGATCAGACGTGCCGATGCCTCGCGGCGCGCCGACGTCAGCAGCTCCGTGAAGACGGCGGGATCGATCTCTTCGTTCACAGCCTCATCGTGCCGTGACGACCACTGTGAATTCGAGGGGCTGGATTCCGCCGTCCTTGTTCGTCATCGTGACACTCGTCGTGCCCACCGACAGGGCCCGGACGCCGGGGTTGAAGGTGGCGCTGCCGTCGTCTTTCCCCGCGATGAACTCGGCGACGGCCCTGTCGGCGACGGTGCCGTCGTAGCTGTCGACCGCAAGGTCACCGGTGTCGATGTTGAGCGTCTGACCCACCACCAGATCGATGCTCTCTCCCTGAAGGTCCCCCGCCGACATGGTCACGGGGGCGACGATGTCACCGCCGATGGGTGTCGCATCCCCCGTCGGCGACGACGACGCTGCCGCCGCGCATCCCGCCATCAGAAGCGACGCGGTGACGACGGCCGCACCGAGCACGAGTCTGCTGAACTTCATGTGGTCAGTATCGTGGCGCGCCGACCCGTCGGCGGTCACGATCGCGCAACGGTCAGTCGACGGCGCCGCGAGCGTTGTACACGACGGAGTCGCTCGCCCCGTACGCCCGATAGACCTCGACGGCCTCGTCATGGCGGACGCCGATGGTCACGCGGATGCCGCGCCGCTCGAACTGGGCGGCCCAGTCGTCCACCACGGGTCCCTCGTCGAAGCCCGTGAGCTCCTCCAGAAGAGGGCCTTCTCCGGCGACCACGAGGGAACGCACGCCACTCCACATGGTGGCGCCGTAACACATGACGCACGGGCGCCAATTGACCACGAGTTCGAGCTCAGCACCGTCCGCACCCAGGTCCCAGCGTCCGAGTGCGGTCTGCGCGAGGCTCAGCGTCGTCACCTCGGCGTGCATCGAGGTCAGGCCCGAGGCCAGAACCACGTTCACCCCCGCCGAGACGAGACGTCCGGTCGCGGCCTCGACGACGATCGCCGCGAACGGCCCACCGCTGCCCTCACGCCAGTTGCGGTCGGCGAGGGCGTTGACGAGATCCATCCGCTCCTCCGCGGTCGCAAGCACCTCGGGGAGCGAATCGAGCTCGTCGAGGAGCCAAGCGGGCAGGGAGGCGGAGAGCGAGGAAGCGAGAGACATGAGGCCATCCTGTCCGTGGCACATGTCGGCGCTGTTACGTGCCTGGCACCTCAGGTGAGCAGAGGCGTCAGGTCCGCCGCTGCCGAGCGCAGGATCCCCACGACGTCCTCCGGGTGCTCGACGCGGTGGCGCGATCCGCTGAAGCCGATGCCGGCGGCGAGGTGCCCGTCGGGTGCGCGGATGGGAACGGCGAGACAGCCGCGCCCGATCGCGACCTCGCCGATCTGCCGGACCGCCCCGTAGCGCTGCAGATCCTCCGCCGCTCGACGCGCGTCGGCAGTGACGGGAGCGGCATCCAAGAGGGCGAGGCGTCCGAGGGCGAACCTGGTGGGCTCCCGCGCGAGCAGCACGGCATCGCTCAACGGGAAGTCGGGGTCCATGTCCGCCACCATCAGCCGACCGGCGTCGAAGAGCACGACGTGCACGCCACCGCGCAGCGCCGATCTCGCCGCGCTCACGACGGCGCGTGCCGCGGTGTGCAGCCGCGCGGGCGATACGACGGCGGCGAGCTGAGCGACTTTCGCCCCCAGCGCGAATCCGTTCAGATCCGGTGTGCGAACCAGATACTCGTCCTCCACTAGGAGGTTGAGCAGCCGATACGTGGTGGCGCGCGGGAGCGCGAGGGCGGCGGAGATCTCCCGCGCGGTGACACCCGCTCCGCGCGCCGCGACCGCCTCGAGCACCGCGAGGGCGGTGTGAACGGCTCGTGGTTGCCGAGCCGTCAGCGACGGCGCCGCAGTCTCCGGGTCCAGGGTCACGACGACTCTCCGGCGCCGCGAGCGACACCGCCGAGCACATGGGCGGCCGTCGGTTCGTCGTAGCTTCCCACGCGAGCGGGCCGGGCGCGACGCAGCCGCAGGATCACGAGTGCGAGCAATGCGCCGGCGAGCGCCAGCATCACCCACAGGGCCGGACTTCCCGACGCGGCGTCCACGACGAAGAACGCGACGAGAGCGCAGGCGAGGGCTCCTGCGCAGACGAACGCGATGACCGCGACCCCCGGCGTCAGCTCACCGATGCGGCGCAGGAACAACGGCGCCGCCACGCACACGATGGCGTAGGCCGTGATGTAGCCGGCTCCCCCGAGCGAGATGGTGAGGTGCATGGCATCTCTGATGTCGGTCCCCAGTGCCAGGAGCGCCAGTGGCGCACACCCGATCACAGGCAGGCTGACGGCGAGCGCCCCCACCGGCGTTCCGAAGCGCCGGTGCACGTGACCGAGCCGCTCGGGGAGCACGCCGTCGCGGCCCATGGCGAACAGCACGCGACTCAACGCCGTGGTCGAGCCGATGGCACAGGCCAGGAAGGATGCGGCGATCCCGAAGTCGGCGACGATCCCCCACCCGCCGACGCCGAAAGCGGCGGCGAGCTCATTGATGGGCGAGGCGCTGTCCGCGAGGTCCCCGCCCGTCACGGCGAAGCCGGCGACCTGGGTGAGGGCTGCGAGCACATAGAGACCGATCGCAGCCCTGTGTTGGACGTCCCCGCCCCCACCGCTCACTGCGCACCCGGCGCGGGCCACGATTCTCACGACGCTCACCACGGTCACGATCACCACAGTCACGGCCACCACGGCCACGACTGAGGTGGTCGACCTCCTGCACGCCGGCGCGCTCGCGCCCGCACTCGTCTCCGCCTGCTGCGTGGCAGCGGATCGACGGCGGGCGCGAGCCCGGGACGTGGGCGCCTCCGTCCTCATGCTCATCGCCATGGTCGATGCGAGCCTGACGCAGTTCGTCGCGCCGATCCTCTGGGCGGGGGTCCTTCTCGTGGCGGGAATGGGGATGGCGGCCGCACACCGCCGGCGCCCGGTCACGGCCGCGCCCGGTGGCGCTCATCCGACGATGGTCGTCCACACGGCGTTGGGGATGGTGCTGATGGCCGTGCTGCTCGTGACGATGTCCTCGACGCATGCGTCCACCGCCCACACCCACCACGGTCTCTCCGCCGCGGGCCTGAACATGATCGTGGCCGGGGCGGCCCTCGGCTACGCGGCCTGGTCCGCCCACGCTGCGCGCCGCGCCGTGAGGCGGTTGGCATCGGCACAGTTCGCCGCCATGGGGCTGTCCGTTCTCGTCATGGCGGCCGCGGCCGCGGCGTGACCCTCCCCGGTTGCGCTCAGCGCTCGCGCGCCAGCCAGGAGCGGAGCCGGTCGAGCGGCCACGTCGTGACGATCCGCTCCTCGGGGACGCCCGCGCGCTCGGCGCGTACGGCGCCGTGGTCGAGGAGCGACAGCTGCCCCGGGGCGTGGGCGTCGCTGTCGATCGCGAACAGGCATCCCGCATCCAACGCGATCGCGATCAGTTCGTCCGGCGGATCCTGGCGTTCGGGTCGGGAGTTGATCTCCACGGCGACGCCGCGTTCGGCGCAGGCCGCAAACACGCGCTGTGCGTCGAAGTCGGATGGCGGCCGTGTCCCCCGGGAGCCTTCCACGAGGCGTCCGGTGCAGTGGCCGAGAACGTCCGTGTGCTCGTCGCGCACCGCGCCCAGCATCCGCGCCGTCATCTCGGCGCTCGCCATCCTCAGCTTCGAGTGCACGCTCGCCACGACGACGTCCAGCCGCGCAAGCATCTCCGGCGTCTGATCGAGTGACCCGTCTTCGAGGATGTCGACCTCGATGCCGCTGAGCAGCGTGAATCCGTCCCCGGAGTACTGCGGAAGTTCCTCGAGCTGCTGGGCGAGCCGTTCGGCCGTCAGGCCGTTCGCCACCCGCAGCCGCGGCGAGTGATCCGTGAGGGCGACGTACTCGCGCCCCATCGCGCGCGCCGCGTCCGCCATCGCCGCGATGGGCGCCTGCCCGTCGGACCAGTTCGAGTGCGCGTGGAGATCACCGCGAAGCCGAGCGAACAACGTGCTCGACTCCTCGGGGGCGACACGCTCTCTCAGCTCCGCCAGATAGTCGGGGACGGCACCCGAGGCGGCCTGCAGGATCACCTCGAGCGAGCTCTTCCCGATCCCCTTCGTGCGCCGCAGCTTCTCCGGATCGGACCGCGCCGCCGCCGGCAGCGCGGCCACCGCCTCGGCCGCCGCACGAAAAGCCTGCGATCGGTAGCGCGACGCCCGCTCGCGCTCGAGCAACGTCGCGATCTCGCGGAGCGCGTCGATGGGATCCATCGCCCCAGTCTGCCCCTGCGCCCGATCCGCGTCTGCGCCACTCGCGAGAACCGTCGCGCGTGGCAGGATGAGCGCGTGTCCCGCCTCATGCTCCTCGACACCGCGTCGTTGTACTTCCGCGCCTTCTACGGCGTCCCCGACTCGGTGAAGGCACCCAACGGGCAGCCGGTCAACGCCGCGCGCGGACTGCTCGACATCATCGCAAAGCTCGTCAGCGCCTACGAGCCGACCCACCTCGTCGCGTGTTGGGACGACGACTGGCGCCCCGACTGGCGCGTGCAGCTCATCCCGAGCTACAAGACCCACCGCGTGGTCGCCGAGGTGGAGACAGGCCCCGATGTCGAGGAGGTCCCCGACCCGCTCGAGGCGCAGATCCCGCTTATCCGCGAGTCCCTCGACCTGCTCGGCATCCCGATCGTCGGCGCCGCCGCGCACGAGGCCGACGACGTCATCGGCACTCTCGCAACGGATGCGGGGATGCCGGTCGACATCGTCACCGGCGACCGCGACCTCTTCCAGCTCGTCGACGACGCGGCGGCGATTCGCGTGGTGTACACGGCCCGCGGCATGAGCAACCTCGAGATCGTGACGGATGAGGTGGTGCGCACGAAGTACGGAGTCGCACCGCACCAGTACGCCGACTTCGCCGTGCTCCGCGGCGACGCATCCGACGGCCTTCCGGGAGTCGCGGGCATCGGCGAGAAGACCGCAGCGACGCTCCTCGCCGCGCACGGTGACCTCGCCGGCATCATCGCAGCGGCGGCGGCCGGAGAGGGAATGAGCGCGGGGGTGCGCGCGAAGGTCGCCGCGGGCGCCGAGTACCTGGCCGTCGCCCCCACGGTCGTCCGCGTGGTGCGGGACCTCGAGTTGCCGACATTCGACGCGACCCTCCGAGAGGTCTCCCTCGACGCGGCGGCGTTCGCCGATCAGTGGGGTCTGGGAACCGCGTTCGCGCGCGCCACGAAGGCCATCGCGGCGAGGATCGCGACGGCATAACCCACCGCGACCGCCAGCATGAGCACCAACGGCCCCTGCCATCCGCCGGTCGCCTCGTGCAGGGCGCCCGCGATCGGAGCGCCGAAGGCCCCGATGCCGTAACCGCCGCCCTGCACGAGGGCGGAGATCGTGGTGGCCTCCGCATCGGTGCGGGCCACGGTGACGACGGCGGAGAAGATCGCGACGAACCCGCCCGCGTGCGCGAGAGCTCCGAAGGAGAGCCACACCCACATGAGCTCGGGCGCCCACAGCATGCCCACGGTGAGCGTCAGCCAGCAGGCGCTGATGGTCAGCGGCACCACGATGCGCGGGGTGTAGCGGGCGAGGACCGGCACGAGGAAGGATCCTGCGATGGCGACCCCCTGGAAGACGGAGGCGAGCGCCCCCGCACCGGATCGGTCGAGGCCCAGCTCGTCGGCGCCGATCGAGGGCAGCCAGGTCGAGAGCGCGTAGTAGATGGTGACCTGGAGCGAGAAAGCGCCCAGCAGCAGCCAGACCACCGGCCGCCGGAAGACGCCGCCCCTCGCGGACACGACCGGCAGCGGCCCCGTCAGTGCGGCGACGTCATCGACGGAACGCACGCCGGCGGATGCGGTGGTTGGCGCACCGGAGAAGCGTTCACCCCACACGGCGCCGCGCCGACGCTCCCGCGCGAGATGGACGCTCCACACGGCGACCCCGGCGAACGTCAACACGGACCAGCCCACGAGTGCGAGGTTCCAGCCGACGACCTCGGCGATCGGGGCGGTCAGCAGCGACGTCACCAGCGAACCCGCGTTGAGCGTCGCGGTGTAGGACGCCGTGACGAACGCGACGCGGTCCGGCGGCACGTCGCGGCGGATGACGACCGGGATCACGACGTTTCCGATCGTGATCGCCGCACCGATGACGATCATCCCCGTCAGCAGCGCGGGATAACCGGGAAGCGCGCGGATCGCGGTGCCGACAAGGACGCCGGTCAACGTCACCAACAGCGCCAGCTCGGCGCCCGCCCGGCGGATCACGAGAGCCGCGATCGGGGTGAGCAGCGCGAACATGAGCACCGGCGCGGTGGTCAGCAGTCCCGCGGATGCCGCCCCGATCCCCAGATCGTCCTCGATCTGACGGATCACCGGCGTCGGAGCGACGATCGGGCCACGCAGGCTCAACGCCGCGACGAGCAGTCCGATGACGACCAGGAACGGAAATGCCCGCCCCGCACCCCCAGCATGGGGCGGGGCGGGCGGGCTCATCCGTCCAGTCTATGAACGCGGGTCGGATCGGGCGTTGCGCCGACCCGCGACCGGATCAGGCGCCGGAGACGCTCGAGCGACGAACGACGACCGGAACCGCGGCGAGCCGGTAGATGGCCGAGCCGAACAGGATCGACAGCACGCCGATTCCCATCGCGAACGCGGCGACACCGAAGGAGACGACCGAGGTGAACAGTGAGGCGCGAAGGAACGAGGCGTTCATCATCGTGGCGCGCACCGGGTCGTCGCGGTCGAGTTCGGCGTAAGTGGCACCGTTCGAGGCCTCGAGGGCATGGTGCTGGATGATATCGGCCTGGACATAGGCGGTGAAGGGGCCGTCGACGACCTGCCCCTGGAAGGCCATCGCATCGTCGGGGACGACGATGTTCTCGGCACGCAGCTGCGACGAGACCATGACCCAGACGGCGATGCCCACGACGATGAGGGCAATGCCGCCCAGGATTCCCAGGACTGCGGCGATCTTGACGAAGCCGACCTTCTTGGCGGGCGCCTCGATGGTGTCGGCGGTGGTGGCGGTGGACATCTCTGCTCCTCGGTGGGTTCGAACGGTGGTGCTCCGAACCTAGGGGTGCGCTGTGAACCGCCGAAAGGCAGGGCGCCGTGAATATCGGCCGCACCTCGGGCTCAGCCCGCCGCGAGCTCCTGGGTCGTCGCCGCCCACGTCGCGAGCGTGCGATCGGCCGCTCCGCTGTCGATCGCCGCCGCCGCCAGGTCCTTCGCCTCGGCGAGACGCTCGAGGATCGGCCGTTGCACCTCGGCCGCATCCTGCGACAGACGGTATGACACGAGCCCGGCCGCCGTGTTGAGCAGCACGATGTCGCGCACCGGACCGGGTTCGCCCCCCAGCACGCGCCGCACCACGTCGGCGTTGTGGGCGGGCGAACCGCCGATGAGCTCCGAGATGTCGGCGAGCGGGATGTCGAGATCCCGCGGATCCAGGTCGTGCTCGTGAACGTCCCCGCGGGAGATCTCCCAGATCCGGCTGTGTCCGGTCGTGGTCAGCTCGTCCAGCCCGTCGTCGCCGCGGAACACGAGCGCCGTCGCGCCGCGGGTGCGGAACACGCCCGTGATGAGCGGCACGCGGTCGAGATGCGCGACGCCCACGGCGTTCGCCTCCGCGCGCGCCGGGTTGCACAACGGCCCCAGGAAGTTGAACACCGTCGGGACACCGAGCTCGGCCCGCGTGGGACCGGCGTGACGGAATCCCGGGTGGAACGCCGCGGCGAACGCGAACGTGATGCCGGCGCGCTCCAGGGTCGCCGCGACCGCATCGGGGCTCAGAGTGAGGTCGATGCCGAGCTCGCGCAGCACGTCGGAGGACCCCGAGGAGGAGCTTGCCGCCTTGTTGCCGTGCTTGACCACCGGAACGCCGGTGGACGCCGCGACGATCGCGGCCGTCGACGAGATGTTCACCGTGCCGAAGCGGTCTCCGCCGGTGCCCACGATGTCGAGCACGTCGGCGGGCACGGGAAGCGGGAGAGCAGCCGCGAGGATCGCGTCGCGGAAGCCCACGATTTCATCCACGGTCTCCCCCTTGGCGCGCAGCGCGATGAGGAATCCGGCCAGCTGAGAGGGCGTCGCCTCGCCCGCCATGATCTGCTGCATCGCCCACGTCGCGTCCGACACGCTGAGGTCGGCACCCCCGAGCAATTCCGTGAGGATGTCGGACCAGGTGCGCGCGGGGAACATGGTTCCCGATCCTACCGAGCGCGTTCGATCGCGACGGAAACGGACCAACCGGCGCCGATCACCAGATCCCGGGCGTCTTCACGGCGGGCTCGCCCCAATCTCTTAGGTCGCCCTAAGCTGCGGCAAGGTCCGTTCGAGGGCGCGAGGTGCAAGAGTCGGCCGTGAATATCGGTCATAATGGTGAGCGTGACGACGCCAGCGACATACAACCAGGCCCTCCGTTCGGTCAAACGGCCAGATCCGGTCGCCGTGGGGACAATCGTCTGGCTCGGCAGCGAGGTCATGTTCTTCGCGGGCCTGTTCGCGATCTATTTCACCCTCCGCAGCACCTCCCCCGACCTGTGGGCCCAGGAGACCGAGCTGCTGAACGTTCCGTTCGCGGCCGTCAACACCATGATCCTGGTGCTGTCGAGCTTCGCGTGCCAGTTCGGCGTGTTCGCGGCCGAGCGGTTCCAGCCGTACCGCACCGGTTCGATCTGGAACCTGCGCCGCTGGGGCATGGTCGAGTGGTTCTTCCTCACCTTCTTCATGGGCGCCGTCTTCGTGTCCGGCCAGGTGTGGGAGTACGCACAGCTCGTCACCGAGGGCATGCCGATCTCGGCGAACGCCTACGCCTCCGCCTTCTACCTGACGACGGGCTTCCACGCCCTGCACGTCACCGGCGGTCTCGTCGCGTTCCTCCTCGTCATCGGCCGCGCCTACGCGGTCAAGAACTTCGGGCGCAAGGAGATGACCACCTCGATCGTCGTGTCCTACTACTGGCACTTCGTCGACGTGGTCTGGATCGCCCTGTTCCTCGTCATCTACTTCCTGAAATAAGAAGCCGGAGTCCAGCACCATGGCACGTGAGAAGAAGCGGCGCACCTCCGGTCGTCGAAGCCCCCTGGCCGCCGCCGCCCTGATCGGCATCGGCCTCCTGATGACCGGCGGTATCTACGCCGGCGCGTCAGCCGCGATGGCGGCCACGACCGAGACGCAGACGGCCGCGTCCCAGCTCACCGTGGAAGACGGCAAGAAGCTGTTCCAGGCGAACTGCGCCACCTGTCACGGCATGGACCTCCAGGGCACGGAGAACGGCCCGTCGCTCTACGGCGTCGGCGAGCTGTCGGTGCACTTCCAGGTCTCAACCGGTCGTATGCCCCTGCAGGCGCAGGCACCGCAGGCTCCGCAGAAGCCCGTCCAGTTCACGGACGAGCAGACCGAGGCGATCGCCAAGTTCGTCCAGTCGATCGCGCCCGGCCCGACCTACCCGTCGTCAGAGGTCCTCGACGGCGAGGGTGATGTCTCCGCCGGAGCCGAGCTCTTCCGCATCAACTGCGCCATGTGCCACAACGTGGCCGGTGCCGGTGGAGCGCTCACCGAGGGCAAGTACGCCCCCGATCTGCACACGACCAGCGCACTGAACATGTACGCCGCCATGGTCACCGGGCCGCAGAACATGCCCGTCTTCAACGACATGAACCTCACCCCCGAGGACAAGCGCGACATCATCTCGGCGCTGCTGTACATGCAGAAGACCGAGTCCCCCGGTGGCTTCTCGCTCGGCTCTCTCGGCCCCGTCTCGGAGGGCCTGTTCATCTGGATCTTCGGCATCGGCACGCTGATCGCCATCACGGTGTGGATCACCGCGAAGTCCAACTGATCTTTTTGACGAACTGACGGAACGTACGAGGAGCACCATGGCACACGAGGACGACGCGCTCGAGCACGAGAGGGCTTCCTGGAAGCCCTCCAGCGGGCTCGCCGTGACGGTGTCCGACCCGGTGAACAACCCCGGTCTGCCGCCCCACCGCGAGCGCGTGACCGACAAGGACCCCGCCGCGATGAAGCGCGCCGTCCGCACCGTGTACACGCTGTTCTACCTGTCGGTGGCGGCTTCCGTGTGGGCCGTGGTGGCCTACATGGTCTTCCCCATCGAGAGCGGCTCCATCGCGGCCATCCGCGACAACAACCTCTTCATCGGACTCGGCATCGCCTTCGCGCTGCTGGCCATCGGCGTGGGCGCGATCCACTGGTCGAAGGCGATCATGTCCGACAAGGAGTTCATCGAGCCCCGTCACGCGACGCGCGGCCGTGACACCACCCGTGAGGCGGTCGTCGAGGCTCTCACCGTCGCCAACGAGGAGTCCGGGTTCGGACGCCGCGCGATGATCCGCAACTCGCTGTTCGCCGCCCTCGTCGCCTCCGTCGTTCCCGGCGTGGTCCTGTTCCGCGGCCTGGCTCCCGAGTCGAGCCCGGAGAACCCGTACGCCGGCGACCCGGTGCACCTGCTCAGCCACACCATGTGGAAGGAGGGCATGCGCCTCGCGCACGACCCCAGCGGTGGCCCGATCAAGGCATCGGATGTCACCCTCGGTTCCGCGTTCCACGTGATCCCGGAGGAGCTCGCTTCCCTCAGCCACCACGACGGCTATCTCGAGGAGAAGGCGAAGGCGATCGTGCTGCTCATGCGCATGCCGCAGGACGTGCTCATCGAGGCGGAGGACCGCAAGGACTGGTCGTACGACGGCATCGTCGCCTACTCCAAGGTCTGCACCCACGTCGGATGCCCGGTCGCCCTCTACGAGCAGCAGACGCACCACCTCCTCTGCCCCTGCCACCAGTCGCAGTTCGACGTCTCCGACGGCGCGAAGGTCATCTTCGGCCCGGCCGCGCGTCCGCTGCCGCAGTTGCCCATCGCGGTCGACGACGAGGGCTACCTCGTCGCCCGCAGTGACTTCACCGAGCCCGTCGGTCCGAGCTTCTGGGAGCGCCATTGAGCACCGCAACCCACCCCACGGAGAACGTCACGACGGAACCCGCGATGCCTGCAGGCTCCTCGGAGCGCAGCAAGCCTCTCGGCGGTCGCTTCGTCGGTGCCGCCGCCAACTATCTGGATGAGCGCACCAGCCTCTCGGGACTCGTCAAGGAGCTCGGTCGCAAGATCTTCCCCGACCACTGGTCGTTCATGCTCGGCGAGATCGCGCTGTGGAGCTTCGTCGTCGTACTGCTGTCCGGCACGTTCCTGACGTTCTTCTTCCAGGCGTCCATGGTCGAGACGCACTATTACGGTGCGTACGAGCCGATGCGCGGCATCGCGATGTCCGCCGCCCTCGAGTCTGCCCTCCACATCTCGTTCGATGTGCGCGGCGGTCTACTCGTGCGTCAGATCCACCACTGGGCGGCGCTCGTGTTCGTCGCCGGTATCGGTGTCCACATGCTGCGCGTGTTTCTTCACCGGCGCGTTCCGCAAGCCCCGCGAGCTGAACTGGGTGATCGGCTTCATCCTGTTCATCCTCGCGATGGCGGAGGGCTTCACCGGCTACTCCCTCCCCGACGATCTGCTCTCCGGCAACGGTCTGCGCATCATCGACGGCATGGTCAAGGGCATCCCGGTCGTCGGCACGTGGATCTCCTTCCTGCTCTTCGGCGGCGAGTTCCCCGGAACCGACATCGTCGGACGCCTCTACACGCTGCACATCCTGCTGCTGCCGGCGATCCTTATCGCGCTGCTGGCTCTGCACCTCGTGCTCATGATCATCAACAAGCACACCCAGTTCGCCGGGCCCGCCCGCACGAACAGCAATGTGGTGGGCTACCCGATGGTCCCGGTGTACGCCTCCAAGATGGGCGGGTTCTTCTTCCTGACCTTCGGTGTGATCGTCCTGATCGCCTCGCTGTTCACGATCAACCCGATCTGGAACTACGGTCCGTACGACCCCTCCCCCGTTTCGGCCGGTACGCAGCCCGACTGGTACATCGGCTTCGCCGACGGTGCGCTCCGTCTCGTCCCGCCGCACCTGGAGTTCGTCTTCCTCGACCGCACCTGGTCGTGGAACATCCTCCTGCCGCTGGGCATCCTGGGTCTGTTCATCGTCCTCGTGCTGATCTACCCGTTCATCGAGGCATGGATCACGGGCGACAAGCGCGAGCACCACATCGCGCAGCGTCCGCGCAATGCCCCCACCCGTACGGCGATCGGCGCCGCCGGCGTCACGTTCTACGCCGTGCTCTGGGCCGCCGCCTCGTCGGACATCATCGCGACGCACTTCCACCTGACGATGGAGGGCGTGATCCACACGCTCCAGGCTCTGCTCATCGTCGGCCCGATCATCGCCTACTTCGTGACGAAGCGCCTGTGCATCGCGCTCCAGAAGAAGGATCGCGAGATCGCACTGCACGGCTACGAGTCCGGGCGCATCGTGCGCCTTCCCGGCGGTGAGTACATCGAGGTGCACCAGCCCGTCGACGAGTACGAGCGCTGGAAGCTCGTGGACTTCGAGGTCAACGAGCCCCTCGTCGTGCGTCCCAACGCTCAGGGTCGCATCCCGTGGCACCAGAACATGCGTGCGTCGCTCTCGCGCTGGTTCTTCGAGGACCGCCTCACCCCGGTCACGCAGGCCGAGGTGGATGCCGCTCTCGCGCACCAGCACCACGAGATCGACCACATCGACGCCGAGGAGACGGCCGAGCTCGAGGGCGCGGCGGAGCGCGCCGCCGCCGAGGGTCGCCCGACCGTCGCCCTGCACGACAAGGCCGAGGTCGAGATTCCTGCGCCGAAGTTCCTCGAGGGCGCGGAGAAGCCCGAGACGGACGACGACAAGAAGTAACCCGTCCAGATGAAGAGAGGGCCCCGATCCACGGATCGGGGCCCTCTCTTCATCTGTGCTCATCGATGTTGGTGTCTGTAACATTCCCGTGACAGCGCCTCGCTACCGTGACGATGTGCGAGTCATCATCATCGGAGCAGGCATCGGCGGAACGAGCGCAGCAATCGCGCTCGCCCGCCTCGGCCACGACGTTCACGTCTACGACCAGATCCGCGAGAACCGCCCCGTCGGCGCCGCGCTCTCGCTGTGGCCGAACGGTGTCAAGGTCCTCAACTGGCTCGGCCTCGGCGACGAAGTGGCCGCACTGGGCGGCCGCATGGACTACATGGCCTACGTCGACGGGCTCGCCGGAGACGAGATGTGCCGCTTCAGCCTCGATCCCGTGACTCAGCAGACGGGCCAGCGCGCCTACCCGGTCGCCCGCGCCGACCTGCAGGCGCTGCTCATGGACACGGTCGGTGCTGACCGCATCCATCTTGGGATGCGGATGACAGGGCTCTCGGAGGCGGACGACGAGGTCACCGTGGCGTTCGAAGACGGCAGCACCGCCCGAGCCGATCTCGTGATCGGTGCGGACGGCGCACGCTCGCTGACGCGCGAGTACGTGCTGGGCGCGCCGACGGAGCGCCGCTACTCGGGCTACACCAACTTCAACGGTCTCGTCCCGGTCGATGCCCGCATCTCCCCCACCGACCAGTGGACGACGTACGTCGGTGAGGGCAAGCGCGTCTCGGTCATGCCCGTCGCCGGCGACCGCTTCTACTTCTTCTTCGATGTGCCGCAGCCCTCGGGGATCCCCTACGACCGCAGCGAGGGCGTGGCCCCCCTGAGGGAGGCCTTCGCCGGGTGGACCGATGGCGTGCAGGTCCTCCTCGACGCGATCGACCCCGCAGCGTCCCTCAACCGCGTCGAGATCTGGGACATCGATCCGTTCCACACGTGGTCGCGCGGTCGCGTCGTCCTCCTGGGCGACTCCGCGCACAACACCGCTCCCGATATCGGCCAGGGCGCCTGCTCGGCCCTCGAGGACAGCTTCGTGCTCGGTCTGGTCTTCGCCACGACGACGCTCGGCGTCGCCGACGCGCTCCGGCGATACGAGGCGGCCCGCACGGCCCGCGCCGGCGACCTCGTGCTCCGGGCGCGCAAGCGGGCGGCCGAGACCCATGGCTTCGACCCCGAGACCACTGCCGCCTGGTACGCAGGGCTGCGTCAGGAGACCGGTGAGAACGTCATCCGTGGAATCGTCGGCAACATCGTCGACAGTCCCGTGACGATCGGCGGCCTCCTGACCTGACAGGCAGGATCCTGCCGGTCGGCGACAGTCCGACCGCTGTCGTCGGGCCACGCGCTCCCTAGAGTCGAACCATGCAGGACGCACGCAGTTTCTTCTCCGCCAAGCTCGCCCATGAGACGGACGCCTCGGACGTCTACGCCGCCCGGCGTGCCGGTGAGGATCTGGTGCTCGTCGATGTGCGCAGCGCCGCCGCCTGGGATCAAGGTCACATCTCCGGCGCGATCCACCTGCCGTACCGCGACATCGCGGAGCGTGCCTCGGAACTGATCCCCGCCGGCTCCTCGGTCGTCGTGTACTGCTGGAGCCCCGGATGCAACGCGGGGACGAAGGGGGCGCTCGCCTTCATCGAGGCCGGCTACGACGTGAAAGAGATGATCGGTGGGTACGAGTACTGGGTGCGCGAGGGGTATCCCGCCGAGGACGCCTCTGGGCGTCTCCCGCGGTACCGTGACCCGCTCGTGTCGATCGTCGCGTCTGAATAGCGCCCACGCTCAGGCGGAGATGTCCAGCTCCTCCTGGAAGAGCTCACTGGCCGAGCCGCTGAACGCGGCGGGCTCCGCGGCGGCATCGCCGTCGAGGACGTCGCAGACCACGGCCGTGACGTTGTCGCGCGAGCCGCTGTCGAGAGCGAGCGCCACGAGAGCAGCCGCAGCATCCGCGACGCCGCGGTGGCGGAGCAGCGTCAGGCCGATCTCCTCGTCGTCCAGGTAATCGCTGACCCCGTCACTGCACAGCAGCCATCGGTCGCCGATGACCGTGTCGCGCTCGGCGATCGACACGACGTCTTCCTCACCGCCGCCGAGCGACGCCGTGATGATGTTCCGGCGCGGATGCGATGCGGCCGCCTCGGGCGTCAGCAGGCCGCTGTCGACGAGCGCCTGCACGTACGAGTCGTCACGCGTCTCACGACGCAGTTGCGCGTGACGGAGGAGATACGCCCGGGAGTCCCCCGTGTGGGCGAGCAGCAGCCGATCCTCGGGTGCGACGAACACACCCGTGAAGGTGGTCGCCATGCCCTGCAGCGAAGGATCGCGCTGCACGTGGGCGCGCAGGTCCCAGTTCGCCTCCCGGATCTGTACCAGCAGCTGCTCCGCATCCGTCGCCGTCAGGGGCGAGGGCACAAGCCGGTGCACGAACGCTGCCGAAGCGAGGTCCCCCGAGGGTCCTCCCCCGACACCGTCCGCGACGGCGGCCCCCCAGGATGCGGTGAAGGCCGCATCCTGGTTGGACGTGCGATACCGGCCGATGTCTGAGACGGCGGCCGCGTCGAGCCTGATCGGCACGGATCAGTGCGCGAAGTACCCGCGGTAGTACTCGTACACCCAGCCGACGATCGCCACGGCGAAGATGCCGAGGCCGATCGGGAGCATCCAGGTGCCGACCGCGAGACCGATCGCCGCGACTGCTGCGGAGGCTGCGAGCACGAGCGGCCACCACGACCACGGGCTGAACTCGCCGAGCTCAGGGTCACCGTCGTCGATGTCGGCTGTCAGCGTGTCCTCGGGCAGCTCACCCTGCTGCGCCTTGTAGACGCGGTGCGTGTAGAACCCGATCATGAGCGCCATGAAGGCACCGAACAGCAGAGCGACCGAACCGACCCACTCGATGGCATTGTGCCAGGCGAGATCGGGGTGGGCGAGGATGTTCCAGCCGGTGTAGACGACGTCGATGAAGACGAAGAACCCGACCAGGATCCACCACAGGTTGATATTGGTGCGCACTTACTTGACCTCTCCGTCGGCCGCATCGACGACCGGGGCGTCAGGGGCATCCTTCGCGGGTCCCACGCCCACCGGCACGGCGGCCTCGGGGTGGTTCAGATCGAAGGCCGGGACGCTCGGAACGGATGCGCGGGATGGACGTGAAGTTGTGGCGCGGCGGCGGGCAGCTCGTGGCCCACTCCAGCGATCCGCCGTAGCCCCACGGGTCGTTGACGGTGACCTTGGGCGCCGTGCGCGCGGTGATCCAGACGTTCAGCAGGAACGGGACGACCGAGGCGGCCAGGATCATCGAGCCGATCGTCGACACCTGGTTCTGCCACGTCCAACCGTCCGCCGACGAGTAGTCCGCGTAGCGGCGGACCATGCCGTCGACGCCCAGCCAGTGCTGGATGAGGAAGGTCATGTGGAAGCCGATGAACAGGATCCAGAAGTGGATGTAGCCGAGACGCTCGTTGAGCATCTTGCCTGTCCACTTCGGCCACCAGAAGTAGAAGCCGGCGAACATCGCGAAGACGACGGTTCCGAAGACGACGTAGTGGAAGTGGGCGACGACGAAGTAGGAGTCGCTCAGTGCGAAGTCGAGCGGCGGCGAGGCGAGGATGACGCCGGTCAGACCACCGAAGACGAACGACACCAGGAAGCCGAGGGAGAACACCATCGGCGTCTCGAACGTCACCGATCCTCGCCACATCGTGCCGATCCAGTTGAAGATCTTCACACCGGTCGGCACCGCGATGAGCATCGTCATGAAGGCGAAGAACGGCAGCAGCACCGCGCCCGTCACGTACATGTGGTGCGCCCAGACGGCGACCGACAGCACGGCGATGGCGATGGTCGCGTAGATCAGCGTCTTGTAGCCGAAGATCGGCTTGCGGCTGAACACCGGGAAGATCTCCGAGACGATGCCGAAGAACGGCAGCGCGATGATGTAGACCTCCGGGTGACCGAAGAACCAGAACAGGTGCTGCCACAGCAGGACGCCGCCGTTGTGCGGATCGTAGATGTGGGCACCGAGCACGCGGTCCGCGGCAGCAGCGAAGATCGCCGCAGCCAGGACGGGGAACGCGAGCAGGATCAGGATGCTCGTGACGAGCGTGTTCCAGGAGAAGATCGGCATGCGCCACATGGTCATACCGGGGGCGCGCATCGTGACGATGGTCGTGATGAAGTTCACCGCACCGAGGATCGTTCCGAAGCCCGAGATGCCCAGACCCAGCATCCAAAGGTTTCCTCCGGCGCCTGGCGTGAAGGATGCGCTCGCGAGCGGCTGATACGCGAACCAGCCGAAGGATGCGGCGCCCGCGGGCGTGAGGAATCCGGCGACGGCGATCGTGGAGCCGAACAGGAACAGCCAGAAGGCGAAGGCGTTCAGTCGCGGGAACGCCACATCCGGTGCACCGATCTGCAGCGGCAGGATCGCGTTCGCGAAGCCCGCGAACAGCGGCGTCGCGAACATGAGCAGCATGATCGTGCCGTGCATCGTGAAGAGCTGGTTGTACTGCTCTTTCGTGGGGATGATCTGCATCCCGGGCTCGAACAGCTCTGCGCGGATGATCAGTGCCATCACGCCGCCCAGCAGGAAGAAGAGGAAAGACGCGATCAGGTACATGTACCCGATGGTCTTGTGGTCAGTGGAGGTGATCCACTTGACGATGATGTTGCCCTTCTGCTCGATCCGCGAGGAGCTCAGCAGAGCCGCCTGACGCGGCGGCAGGGTCGTGGGGCGGGAAGGCGCTTCCTGAAGCGGGACTGTCGTCGCCATGATCACTCGTCTCCCTTGGCGGTTGCGCCGGTGCCCGGCAGGTTGCCCAGTCGGTCGTAGGCGTCCTGGATGTCGCCGGTCTGACCCTTGTCGCGCAGGCTGTCGAGGTACTGCTCGTACTCGGCGTCGCTGACGACCTTGACGTTGAAGAGCATCATCGAGTGGTACTCACCGCAGAGCTCGGCGCACTTGCCGGCGTACGTACCCTCACGGGTCGGGGTGAACGACCAGTAATTGTCACGGCCGATGTACATGTCCTTCTTGTACAGGAAGTCGATAATCCAGAAGGAATGGATGACATCGCGGGACTCGAGCTTGATCTTGACGCTCTTGTCGACGGGCAGGTACAGCGTCGGCAGCTGCGACTGGTCGACGTTGCCCGCGGCGTCGGTCTGCGCCTGGATGCCCATGGACCAGACGGCGTCGTCGCCGGAGGCTTCCTCGCCGTTGTACTGGAAGTCCCACGCCCACTGCTTGCCGATCGCGACGATCGACACGTCGGGGTCGTCGGTCTGGGTCTCGAGGGCTGCCTGGTCGCGCGCGGTGAAGGCGAAGAAACCGACCACGAGGATCAGCGGAACGATCGTGTAGAAGATCTCGATCGGCATGTTGTAGCGCAGCTGGACCGGGAGGCCCGTCTGGCCGCGGCGGCGACGGTAGGCGATCATCGCCCACAGCATCAGACCCCACGTGATCACGCCGACGGCGAGCAGAACGATCCAGGAGTTGACCCACAGACCGGCGACCATGTCGGTGTGGTTCGTCGCAGCCTGGCCGTCTTCGGTGAATCCGGGAAGGAAGCCGTGCAACTGGGTCGGGCTGCATCCGGCGAGGATGGCAGCCGTCGCGATCCCCAGCGGAAGAACGGCTAGTCGGATTCGACGTTTCGAAGGCACGGTGCACCTTTCCAGGTCACGAATAAAGCTTCCTTCAGTCTAGAGCAAGCTCACACCTGATTCAGGCCACCCGTCCAGCCCGGAACGACGAATCGGCGCGGCCGGATCGCGTGAAAGCGAGCCCGACCGCGCCGATTCACGGCGTGTCGCGGGGTCAGTGGAAGCTGTCGCCGCAGGCGCAGGATCCCGCCGCGTTGGGGTTGTCGATCGTGAACCCCTGCTCCGAGATGGTGTCCTTGAAGTCGATCTTCGCGCCGTCGAGGTACGGCACGCTCATGTCGTCCACGACGACCTCGACGCCGTCGAAGTCGACCGTCTGGTCGCCGTCGAGCAGGCGCTCGTCGAAGTAGAGCTGGTAGATCAGTCCGCTGCATCCACCGGGCTGGACGGCCACGCGCAGACGCAGATCGTCGCGGCCTTCCTGCTCGAGCAGGTTCTTCACCTTGGCGGCTGCGTCGTCGGTGAGGGCCACGCCGTGTGCGCGGGCCGTCGCTTCGTTCGACAGGGCGGTGTCGGTCATGACTCTCCTCGTGTACTGCGGGGTACGGTCCGATGTCATCTGCTGCGAGGCGGTGCTCCCGCACAGAGACGGATCACGCCGATTCTACGCCGCCGATCCGCATGGAGGGCGGGTTCAGCGACGTGCGTTCAACGACTCCAGGAGCGCCGCCTCCGCCAGCACGGCGTGCTGGAAGGTTTCGAGGTGCAGGGACTCGTTCGGGCTGTGGGCCCGCGAATGCGGATCCTCCACTCCGGTCACCAGGATCTGCGCGCCGGGGAACTGCTCCACGAGATCCGCGATGAACGGGATGGACCCGCCCACGCCGACATCGACCGGGTCGACCCCGTAGCCGGTGGCGAGACTCGTGCGGGCCACCTCGACGGCCCAGCCCTCGGTGTCGACGAGGAAGCCGTCGCCGAGGTCGACGTCGGAGAACGTCAGCTCCGCGCCGAACGGAGCGTGACGGCGCAGGTGGTCTTCGATCGCGGCATACGCCTCGCTCGCCGATTGTCCCGGAGCCACACGGGCGCTCACCACGACGGAGATCTCCGGCGCCAACGTGTTGGATGCGGCGGCGACGCTCGTCGCGTCGATGCCCGTCACCGTCACCGAGGGCTTGTTCCAGATGCGCGACAGGATCGTTCCGCGTCCGATGGGCGTGACCCCGGCCGGAAGACCCGCCTCCGAGCGCAGGGTCTCCTCCGTGTACTCCGGAGTGGGTGCGTCGCGCTCCGTGAGACCCGCGACGGCCACGGCGCCGTCGTCGTCCCAGAGCGTCGCGAGCAGCTTGACGGCTGCCATCGTCGCGTCAGGGACGGCGCCACCGAACATTCCCGAGTGCGAAGCGTGCTCGAGTGTGCGCACCGTGAGCGTGAAGCGGGCGTTGCCGCGGAGCGACACCGTGAGCGCCGGGGTGACCGCATCCCAGTTGCCCGAGTCCGCGACGACGATCACATCGGAGCGCAGCTGGTCGCGGTGATCGGCGAGGAACTGTGCGAAGGAGCGGGAGCCGTACTCCTCCTCCCCTTCGATGAAGAGCGCGATGCCGAGCTCGAGCTCGTCGCCGTACACCTCGTGGATCGCGCGCAAAGCGGCGACGTGCGCCATCACGCCCGCCTTGTCGTCGGCGGCGCCGCGCCCGTACAGGCGCCCGTCGCGCACCGTGGGCTCGAAGGGGGGCGTCTCCCAGAGGGCGTCGTCTCCGGGCGGCTGCACGTCGTGGTGCGCGTAGAGGAGCACGGTCGGCGCACCGTTCCGTGCGGCGCGCGTGGCGAGAATCGCGGGCTGCCCCAGCTCGTCCGTTCCCGGCACGGCCGAGCGGGCGATCTCCACCGAATCGAAGATGCCGATCCCCTTCGCGAGGGCGGCGATCGCCTCGGCGCTGCGCACGAGTGCGTCCTGGTCGAAGGCGGGCCACGCGATCGAAGGGATGCGCACGAGCGCACCCAGATCGGCGAGGGCGACGGGGATGCCGGCGGCGGCCGCTTCGTGAACGGCTCCGTTCCTGGGATTCTCGGAGGTCATGCGGGTAATCTTAAGGCGCACCCCTCCCCCGTTCTTTTGAGGACCATCGTGGCCAAGACCTCTGCCGACTCCGCCGCGCACGACGCGCCGAGCACTCCGACGACCGGCAAGGGGCGTGCGACGCCCACCCGTGCCGAGCGCGAGGCCGCGCGCAAGCGCCCCCTCGTCGCCGACACGAAGGAGGCGAAGGCGCGCGCCCGCGCCGAGCTGCGAGAGCGACAGGAGAAGGCGCGCATCGGCATGGCCAACGGCGACGACCGCTACCTGCAGGCACGCGACAAGGGTCCGCAGCGGCGCTTCGTTCGTGACTGGGTCGACTCCACCTGGCACGTCGCAGAACTCGTGATGCCCATCATGGTCGCCGTGCTCCTGCTCATGTTCGTCGGCATCCCGGCGATCCAGGTCTACGCATACCTGGTCCTGTGGGCCTTCATCATCGTGGCCGTGCTCGACATGGTGATCACCTCGATCCGTGTCAAGCGCGCCGCCCGCGCGAAGTTCGGCGACGACCGCATCGAGAAGGGCCTCGGCTTCTACGGCGCCATGCGCACGGTCCAGATGCGCTTCATGCGCCTGCCGAAGCCCCAGGTGAGGCGCGGACAGCGTCCCGCCTGATCGCATCGACGAAGCGGCCGGCCCCTCGAGGACCGGCCGCTTTCTCGTCTCAGCGCACGCGCGACGGAGCGGCGGCGAGGCCTCTGTTGATCTGGCGCGCCCAGAAGGGTCCCCGGTACAGGAATCCGGTGTAGCCCTGCGTCAGGGTGGCGCCGGCATCCAGTCGGTCCTGGACATCCTGCGCGGTCTCGATGCCGCCGGCCGCGATGACGCAGAAGTCCGACGGCACCTCCTCGCGGACGATCCGCAGCGCCTGGATCGCACGCCCACGCAGTGGAGCGCCCGACAGCCCGCCGGCGCCCGCGGCCTCGACGATGTCCGGCGCCGTGCGCAGCCCCTCTCGGGAGATCGTCGTGTTGGTGGCGATGACCCCGTCGAGCTCCAGCTCCACCGCGAGACGCGCCACGGCGCGGATGCCATCGTCGGAGAGGTCGGGAGCGAACTTGACCAGCAACGGGGTCGCTCCGGATGCGGCACGCACCGCCTGGAGCAGCGGTCGGAGCGTGTCGATCTCCTGCAGGCCGCGCAACCCCGGCGTGTTCGGCGACGACACATTCACGACCAGGTAGTCGGCGAGCGGTGCCAGCAGACGGGCACTGCGGACGTAGTCGTCGACGGCGTCGGCGACATCGACGACGCGGCTCTTGCCGATGTTGACGCCCAGAACGGGGCGCTTGCGCCGCCGGCGCAGCCGGCGCAGTCGCGCGGCCGCCGCATCCGCCCCGGCGTTGTTGAAGCCCATGCGATTGATGACGGCGCGGTCGGGGATCAGGCGGAACAGCCGCGGGCGGGGATTGCCGTCCTGCGGCACGGCCGTCACGGTGCCCACCTCGACGTGTCCGAAACCGAGCGCGTACAGACCCGCGGCGGCGACCGCATTCTTGTCGAACCCCGCCGCGACGCCGAAGGGCGAGTCGAACTGCAGCCCGAGGGCACGGACCCTGGTCTGCGGGGCCGGGCGCGTCAACGCGCGAGCGATGGGCGTGAGCGGACGGACACCCAGAGCCCGGATGACGAGCATGGCGGCGTGGTGGGCCGTCTCAGGATCCATGCGGGACAGAACGCGGCGAAAGAGCAGGTCATACATCGACAGCCAGGCTATCGCTGCCGAGCCCGGCGTCGCGCACCGTCAGTCGGCCACAGGCTCCGACGCGGCAGCCGCACGCAGCTCGTGGTCGGCGCGCAACTGGGCGATCGACGACTCGAAGTCCTCGAGCGACTCGAAGGCCTGATAGACGCTCGCGAACCGCAGGTAGGCGACCTCGTCGAGTTCGCGCAGCGGATCGAGGATCGCAAGCCCGATCTCGTTGGTGTCGATCTGCGAGCTGCCGGTACGTCGCAGGATCTCCTCCACGCGCTGGGCGAGCAGCGCCAGATCGCCGTCGGTGACCGGCCGCCCCTGGCACGCCTTGCGCACCCCGGAGACCACCTTGTCGCGGCTGAAGGGCTCGATGACCCCCGAGCGTTTGATGACGTTCAGGCTCGCCGTCTCGACGGTCGAGAAACGCCCGCCGCACTCTGGGCACTGCCGCCGGCGACGGATGCTGAGTCCGTCATCGGTCGTGCGTGAGTCGATGACGCGGGAATCGGGATGGCGGCAGAACGGGCAATGCATGACCAGGCCAGATTAGTCCTCGAAACGGGCCTCGACGGCCTCGCCGTGCGCAGGCAGCGCTTCGGCGCGGGCGAGGGTGACGATCGCGTCACGCACGTCGGCGAGGGCGGCGCGGTCGTACTCGATGACCTGTTGCGGGCGGAGGAACGTCGATGCGGACAATCCCGCCGCGTATCGTGCCTGACCGCCGGTGGGCAGGACGTGGTTGCTGCCTGCGAGGTAGTCACCGAGGCTGACGGGCGCGTGATCGCCCACGAAGACCGCACCCGCGTTGACGAACTCGTCGACGCGGGGGTCGGACAGGTGGATCTCGAGGTGCTCGGGCGCGTAGGCGTTGCTGAAGGCGATCGCCTGGTCGATGTCGTCGACGAGCACGATCGCCGACTGCGGGCCCGACAACGCCGCAGCGACCCGCTCCGCGTGGCGCGTGCGCGGCTGACGGATGGTGAGTTCTGCGCTCACCCGCTCGGCGAGTTCGGCCGACGGGGTGACGAGCACGGCCGAGGCCTGCTCGTCGTGCTCGGCCTGACTGATGAGATCCGCGGCCACGAGCGCGGGCTGCGCCGAATCGTCGGCGACGATGAGGATCTCGGTCGCGCCGGCCTCCGCATCCGTCCCGACGAGCCCCGCCACGGCGCGCTTGGCTGCAGCGACGAAGTTGTTGCCGGGGCCGGTGACCACATCGACCGGGTCGAGATCGAGCGAGGGCACGCCGTAGGCGAGGGCACCGATCGCGCCCGCTCCGCCCATCGCGTAGACCTCGTCGACGCCCAGCAACCGCGCGGCCGCGAGGATCACGGGGTGGATGCGGCCACCGAACTCACGCTGCGGAGGCGACGCGAGCGCGACGACCGATACGCCCGCCACCTGTGCGGGCACCACGTTCATGACGACGCTGGAGGGATAGACGGCCTTGCCCCCGGGGACGTACACACCGACGCGTCGAACCGGCTGCCACCGCTGGACCACCCGGGCGCCGGGGGCGAGCTCGGTCGTCGTGGACGGCGGGACCTGGGCAGCGGAGGCGGTCCGTACGCGGATGATCGCCTCATCGAGGGCCGCGCGCACATCGGGGGCGAGCTCTGCCAGCGCCTCGTCCAGGTGGGAGGCCGGAACCCGCACCGCGTGATCGGTGACGCCGTCGAAGCGCTCCGCCTGCTCGCGCAGCGCCTGCTCGCCGCGCGCGGCGACATCATGGACGATCTGCGCCGCCGCCGTCAGAGCCGCTTCGCGCGCCATCTCCGCTCGCGGGACAGCGGCCAAGAGCTCGCTCGCGGAGAGCGTGCGAGCGCGCAGGTCGATCGTCTGAAGCATCCCTTCAGGCTACCGTCTCGAGCATCCGGTTCCGCCCGCGCCTGCGTCAGCCGCGTGTGACGCCGGAGACGTCGTGCAGGTAGCCGATGCGACCGTCCTCGTGGCGCACCACGAAGACCTCCCCGCGATCCTCGATGACGAGCGCCCACGCCGTGGCGTCCACGCGGAAGATCGGCACGCCCGTCTCGTCGAGCACCTCGCGCTCCTCGGGCACGAGGGCCCAGAACGCCTGCGACACGGGGATCTGCTCGGTGGCAGGCTCCTCCGCCGCGGATGTGACGCCCTGGTCGTACGCGGCCGTCTGCGCGTGGGGGTCGACGTACACGTCGCCCGTGGTGGCGAACAACGCAGCCGCCTCGTCGCGGGCGGGCTCGGCGGTCTGTGCGGGCTGCGCCCACCCTGCCTCGGAGTGCGCGGCAGGGTAGGTCGCGGCGGGCGCAGCAGCGTGCGTGACGGGCTCGGGTGCCGGACGCTGCGCGACGGGGCGGGCGCCCCGCGCGACGCGGTGGGAAACGGTCTCCGCGCGGTACTCGAAGTCGTCCTTGAGGCCGGGGATGAAGGGGGCGATCACCGTGAACACGACCCCGCCGGCCATGAGCACCAGTTCGACCCAGTGCACCCAGCTGCCGAGACCCGGAAGCGCGAAGGACTCCCAGATCATCTGCACCCACACGACCGCCGAGACGGCGAACGCGACGGAGGCGAACTGGTCGATGCCGAGCGAGCCCACGCGGCGGATGCCCTGGGGAGAGAGCCGGCGCAGCACGATCAGGAACACGGCCACGGTGGGCAGGCCGATCGTCAGCACCCAGGCGATGCCCATCGTCCAGACCGAGACGGGGGCGAAGTAGCTCAGGGAGAAGAAGGAGACGATGAATGCGAGGGCCCAGATCCCGAGGAGCACCACCTCACGGATCGAGAACGGCCAGACGCCGTACTGCGGGGGCGTCGCCTGCTCGTCCTCTTCTTCGTACGCCTCGAACTGGTCGTCCTCCACGGCGTCGACGAACTCGTCGTCACCGGTCACGACGGGGTTCTCATCGGTCATGTCGCATCCTCTCGGCGCGGGCAGGGGAAAGAGCGAGTCGATCCTAACGGCGATGGCTATGAGAGGTCACAGCCTCCACGGGACACTCAGCCCAGGCAGCTGGGACCGAGCAGACCTTTGAGGTCACCGAACAGGTCGGCGCTGATCGTGACCGGATGCGGCACCTCGAACACCTTCGCGGTGCCCGCCCGGTGCAGCTTCAGAGTCACCTCGGTCTCACCGGGATGGCGGTGCAGGACGGCGGCCAACTCCTCCACCACGGACTGGGTCGCCTTCTGCTCCGGGACCACCAGAACGAGGGAGGACGTGGCATCCACCGCTCCCAGGTCAGGACTGAAGCAGCTCTGGGCGTGCAGGTTCAGTCCGTCGTCACGGCGCGACACGCGCCCGCGCACGACCAGGATCGAATCCGCCTGCAGCACCGACTGGAACTCCGTGTAGGTGCGGCCCATGAACATGACGGTGACCTCGCCGTTGAAATCCTCGACGGTGATCATGCCGTACGGATTGCCGCTCTGCTTGGCCACACGATGCTGGACGCTCGTGACCAGACCAGCCACCGTGACCTGATCGCCGTCCTGCACGCTCTCCGAGGAGAGCAGATCGTGGATCGAGGTCGAGGCGTGCTTCGCGAGCGGGATCTCGAGACCGGCGAGCGGATGATCGGACACGTAGAGCCCCAGCATCTCTCGCTCGAAGGCCAGCTTGTCCTTCTTGGTCCACTCGGGCCTCTCCGGGACCTTCGAGACCTGTTGCGGCTCGTCGTCGCCCCACAGGCTGTCGAAGTCGAACCCGACCTCGCCGTTGGCCTCGCGGCGTTTGTCGAGGACGGCCTGCTCGGTCGCGTCCTCGTGGATCTCCAGCAACGCACGTCGGGTGTGGCCCATGGAGTCGAACGCGCCGGCCTTGATGAGCGACTCGACGGTGCGCTTGTTGGCGACGTGCATCGGCACCTTGGCGAGGAAGTCGTGGAAGGAGGCGAAACCCTCCTTCTCGCGGGAAGCGACGATGCCGTCGACGACGTTCGATCCGACGTTGCGCACCGCTCCGAGCCCGAAGCGGATGTCGTCGCCGACGGCGGCGAAGAAGTTGATCGACTCCCCCACATCCGGCGGCAGGACCCGGATCCCCATGCGACGGCACTCGTTCAAGTAGATCGCCATCTTGTCTTTGGAGTCGCCGACGCTCGTCAGCAGCGCCGCCATGTACTCGGCGGGGTAATGCGCCTTCAGATATGCCGTCCAGTAGGACACGAGCCCGTAGGCCGCGGAGTGCGCCTTGTTGAAGGCGTAGTCGGAGAAGGGGAGCAGGATGTCCCACAGCGCCTTGACCGCGGCGTCGCCGAACCCGCGCTCCTTCATTCCGCCCGAGAAGCCCTCGTATTGCTTGTCGAGCTCCGACTTCTTCTTCTTGCCCATCGCGCGGCGCAGGATGTCTGCTTGACCGAGCGAGAACCCGGCGACCTTCTGCGCGATCGCCATGACCTGCTCCTGATAGATGATCAGGCCGTAGGTCGTGTCGAGGATGTCACGCAGCGGTTCCTCGAGCTCCGGATGGATCGGGGTGATCGGCTGCAGCCCGTTCTTTCGCAGGGCGTAGTTGGTGTGGGAGTTCGCCCCCATGGGGCCCGGCCGGTACAGCGCGATGACGGCCGAGATGTCTTCGAAGTTGTCGGGCTTCATGAGCCGCAGAAGCGAGCGCATCGGGCCGCCGTCGAGCTGGAACACCCCGAGCGTGTCACCGCGGGTCAGCAGGTCGTAGGCGGGGCGGTCATCCAGGGCGAGATGCTCGAGATCGAGTTCCTCGCCGCGGTTGCTGCGGATGTTGTCGAGCGCGTCGGAGATGATCGTGAGGTTGCGCAGCCCCAGGAAGTCCATCTTGATCAGCCCGAGCGTCTCGCACGACGGGTAGTCGAACTGCGTGACGATCTGGCCGTCCTGCTCGCGACGCATGATCGGGATGATGTCCAACAGCGGCTCCGACGACATGATGACGCCGGCCGCGTGCACGCCCCACTGACGCTTCAGGCCCTCGAGCCCCAGCGCGCGGTCGAAGACGGTCTTCGCCTCGGGATCGCTGTCGATGAGCGCGCGGAACTCGCTGGCCTCCTTGTACCGCGGGTGCTCCTTGTTGAACATGCCGCCGAGCTCCATGTCCTTGCCCATGACGGCCGGCGGCATGGCCTTGGTGAGCTTCTCTCCCATGGAGAACGGGAAGCCGAGCACGCGGCCCGCATCCTTCAGCGCCTGCTTCGACTTGATCGTGCCGTACGTGACGATCTGCGCGACGCGCTCCGAGCCGTACTTCTCGGTGACGTACTCGATCACCTCGCCGCGGCGACGGTCGTCGAAGTCGACGTCGAAGTCGGGCATGGAGACGCGATCGGGGTTGAGGAAGCGCTCGAAGATGAGCCCGTGCTCGAGGGGGTCGAGGTCGGTGATCTTCATCGCGTAGGCGACCATGGACCCGGCGCCCGAGCCGCGACCGGGACCGACGCGGATCCCGTTGTCCTTGGCCCAGTTGATGAAGTCGGCGACCACGAGGAAGTAGCCGGGGAATCCCATCTGCAGGATGATGCCGGTCTCGTACTCGGCCTGCTTGCGGACCTTGTCGGGGATGCCCTGCGGGTAGCGGTAGTGCAGCCCCTTCTCGACCTCCTTGACGAGCCAGCTGTCCTCGGTCTCGCCGTCGGGCACGGGGAAGCGCGGCATGTAGTTGGCGGAGGTGTTGAACTCCACCTCGCAGCGCTCTGCGATCAGCAGTGTGTTGTCGCACGCCTCCGGGTGGTCACGGAAGAGCTGACGCATCTCCTGCGCGGTCTTGATGTAGTAGCCGTCGCCGTCGAACTTGAAGCGGTTGGGGTCGTCCAAGGTGGACCCCGACTGCACGCAGAGCAGGGCCTCGTGCGCATCCGCCTCATGCTGGTGGGTGTAGTGCGAGTCGTTCGTCGCGACGAGGGGGATGTCGAGATCCTTCGCCAAGCGGATCAGGTCGCTCATGACCCGCCGCTCGATGGAGAGCCCGTGGTCCATGATCTCGGCGAAGTAGTTCTCCTTGCCGAAGATGTCCTGGAACTCCGCTGCGGCCGCGCGCGCCGCGTCGTACTGCCCCAGCCGCAGGCGCGTCTGGACCTCGCCCGAGGGGCAGCCCGTCGTCGCGATGAGCCCCTTGCCGTAGGTCTGGAGGAGTTCGCGGTCCATGCGCGGCTTGAAGTAGTACCCCTCCATGCTCGACAGCGAGCTCAGCCGGAAGAGGTTGTGCATGCCCTCGGTGGTCTGACTCCACATGGTCATGTGGGTGTACGCACCCGAGCCCGAGACGTCGTCGCTCTTCTGGTCGGGCGAGCCCCAGGCCACGCGCGACTTGTCGCTGCGGTGCGTTCCGGGGGTGACGTAGGCCTCGAGCCCGATGATCGGCTTCACACCCGCGGCCTGCGCGGCGCGGTAGAACTCGAATGCCGCGAAGGTGTTCCCGTGGTCGGTGACGGCGATCGCCGGCATCCCGTACTCGGACGCCGCCTGCGTCATCGCGCCGATCTTGGCGGCGCCGTCGAGCATCGAGTACTCGCTGTGCACATGGAGGTGAACGAAGGAGTCTGCCACCTGTCCAGGGTACGCGCAGGCCCCTGACATCGGACGCCCGATCGGCTCCTTCGACTAGCGTTGCGGCATGGCCACCCCCGAGTTCATCCTCGAACTGCGCCGCATGGTCGGCACGCATCCGCTCACCCTCACGGGCGTCACGGCGGTGATCGTGCACGAGGGGCGCATCCTGCTGGGGCGGCGCAGCGACAACGGCGCGCTCACGCCGATCACGGGGATCGTCGATCCGCACGAGGAGCCCGCCGACGCCGCGCGCCGGGAGGCCGAAGAGGAGGCGGGCGTCCGCATCCGCGTGGATCGCCTCGCCTGGGTGCATCAGATCCCGCGCGTCGTCTACGCGAACGGCGACCAGACGGACTACCTCGACCTCACCTTCCGCTGCGCATGGCTCGACGGCGACCCCTACCCCGCCGACGGCGAGATGACCGAGGTGGGGTGGTACCCGCTCGACGACCTCTCGGGGCTGGATGACGAGATGCAGGCGCGCGTCGCCGCGGCTCTCGAGGACGGTCCGACCCGCTTCGCCGGCGGTCGGTGATGGCGACGGAAGCGTGGCACGAGCGCACGCTCGACGCGTTCCTCCGGGGCCTTCGCCGGGCGACCGGGAATCCGGGCGGCGGCGCCGCAGGCGGCATCGTGGCAGCGATCGGCGCGGCGCTCGGGACCATGGTGTGCAACTACACGCCCGATGAGCCTCGCGCCCGGGAACGCGCGCTCGCCCTGGGTCTGCTGGGCGATCGACTCGTCGCTGCCGCCGCGGCCGATGCCGAGGCCTCGGAGAGGCTGGGCGCCGCGCTCGCGCTGAGCGACTCTCCGGACCGCTCCGCGGCCGTGTTCTCCGCCGCGGCCGACGCCTGCGCCGCATCCGCCGCTCTCGGCGAGCTCGCCCTCACCGTGGCGCAGGAGCTTCGGACGGTGGCGGATGTGGGCAACCGCCACCTCATGTCGGATCTGGCCGTCGCGGCAGATATCACGGCCGCAGGCCTGGGCGCGGCCGCGACGAACCTCCGAGGCGGGCTCGAGCTCGCCGCGGCGCACGGCGATCCCGCCGCCCTCGAGGCCTCGTACCGTGCGCTGGTCGCGTCGCTGCTCGCCGCCCGCACCGACGCCCGCGCGCTGGCCGACCGCCTCGGCGAACCCTGACCGCTCTCGCCTCGCTACCTCGGCGTCTCCCTTCCACCGCGAGACTGCATCTCCGCGACGAGATCACGGGTGATCACCGTGATCTCGTGAAGGGGATGCAGTCTCGCGAGAAGAACGGGGCAGCATCCGTGCCCGCGGGATAGAGGGAAGGAGCGTGGCCCGCGGGTCAGTCCTGGCGCAGGATTGCGAGAGCGGCGGCGAGATCCGGCGCGTACTCGGACGTGAAGGTGACCCACTCTCCGGTCAGCGGATGCGTGAACGAGAGCTCTCGAGCGTGGAGCCACTGGCGGGTGAGGCCGAGACGCGCCGACATCGTCGGATCGGCGCCGTAGAGCGGGTCGCCCACGCACGGATGCCGGTGCGCGGCCATGTGCACGCGGATCTGGTGCGTGCGGCCGGTCTCGAGGTGCACCTCCAGCAGGGATGCGCCGGGGAAGGCCTCCAGCGTCTCGTAATGGGTCACCGAATCCTTGCCCTCGGGGCGGACCGCGAATTTCCAGGAGTGCGAGGGATGCCGCCCGATCGGTGCGTCGATCGTGCCCGCGAGAGGGTCCGGATGCCCCTGCACGACGGTGTGATAGATCTTCTCGACCTCGCGCTCCTTGAACGCGCGCTTGAGCGCGGTGTAAGCGCTCTCGGTCTTCGCGACGACCATCAGCCCGCTGGTGCCGACGTCCAACCGGTGCACGACACCCTGCCGCTCCGCGGCGCCGGTCGTCGCGATCCGGTAGCCGCCGGCTGCGAGGGCGCCGAGCACCGTCGGGCCGTCCCATCCGAGGGACGGGTGTGCCGCCACCCCGGAAGGCTTGTCGACCACCACGATGTCGTCGTCGTCATGGACGATGCCGAGATCCGGCACGTCGACAGGGACGATCTCGGGCTCGCGCTTGGGCTCCCAACTGACCGAGAGCCAACCGCCCGCGCGCAGGCGGTCCGAGCGGCCGACGACCCGGCCGTCGAGCTCCACGCCGTCCGCGTCGGCGATCTCGGCCGCGAACGTTCGCGAGAAACCGAGCATCTTCGCGAGCGCGGCGTCGACGCGGACGCCGTCGAGCCCGTCGGGAACGGGCATACTGCGTGATTCCATCAGCTCTCGCGGCGGCCGTCACCCGCCGCCGGCGGAGCGCCCGCGTCGGGGTCGGCCGTGGGGAACAGCGGATCGCGCATCTCGCCGGTGCCGGCCGGCGTCGCCTCGCCCGACTCGGACGCATCCTCCGCCCGCGATTCGGCGTTCGAGCGACGCTCACGCGTTCCGTCGAAGCGGAGGCCGACCAGGACGAGCAGGGCGACGGAGATCATCATCGTCACGATGAAGATGTCGGCGACGTTGTAGATCGCGGGCATCATCCACGGCGTCGAGATGTAGTCGATCACGTGGCCGACCGCGAATCCGGGTTCGCGGAACAGGCGGTCGGTGAGGTTGCCCAGGACGCCGCCGAGCAGCAGGCCCAGCACGACCGCCCAGATGCGAGAGCGGATGCGGCGAGCGATGACGACGATGGCCACAGCGACAGCCGCCATCGCGATCGTGAAGATCCAGGTCACGCCCTCGCCGAGCGAGAACGCCGCCCCGGGGTTTCTCACGAGGTAGAAGATCAGGAAATCGCCGATGACGGGCACCGGCTGCTCCGGAGGCAGCTGGGCGATCGCGAGGAGCTTCGCAAACTGGTCGGCGGCCAGCACCAGCACCGCGAGAGACGCGATGATGATGCCGGCCGCCGCCTGACGCAGGGGTCGTCGGTCCGACAAGGCCTTACTCAGAGACCGATGGCCGAGACGGGAGTGTTGGACGAACCGCTGGGCGAGGTCTCGAGGTCGCGGAGCTTGCCCTCGATGAAGCTGCGCAGCTCGGCGCGGTAGTCGCGCTCGAACTGGCGGAGCTCGGTGATGCGGGCCTCGAGCGCCTTGCGCTCCTTCTCCTGGCGGGCGATCTCGTCGCGCCCCTTGGCCTCGGCCTCGGCGACGATGGTCGCGGCCTGAGCCTGGGCGTCGGCGATGAGCTGGTCGCGCTGCGCCTTGCCCTCGGCGACGTGCTCGTCGTGCAGACGCTGCGCGAGCTCGATGATGCCGGCGGTGGCTGCGGCACCCTCGGCGGGAGCCGGGGCCGGAGCGGGGACGGGAGCCGGAGCGGGCGTCTCGGCGACGGGCTCCTCGACGACGGTCTCCGCAGCAGCGGGAGCGGCGGGGGCGCCGGACTCGAGGGCCGCGACCTTCGCCTTCAGCTCATCGTTCTCGGCGATGGTCTTACGCCATTCGACGACGATCTCGTCGAGGAAGTCGTCGACCTCGTCCGGGTCGAAGCCCTCCTTGAACCGGACGTGCTGGAACTGCTTGGTGACGACGTCATCCGGAGTCAATGCCATGATGATTCCTCTTTCGGGGCGTGGCGGCGTGCCGATTTCAGGGGGATGATGCCCGCGGACGGGCCGCTTCAGCCAAGCATAGTCGGCCGTGAATCACCTTGCGAGGGAACCGGTGACCGATAGCAGGATGAAACAGAGCAGCATCGTCAGCGTGAACGCGAAGTCGATCGCGATCGGGCCGACGCGCAGCGGGGGGATGAAACGACGGAACAGCTTGATGGGCGGGTCCGTGACCGTGTAGACGAGCTCAGCGGCCACGAGACCCGCGCCGCTGGGGCGCCATTCGCGGTTGAAGATGGGGATGTAATCCAGCACCAACCGCGCGAACAGCACCAGCAGGTAGATCAGCAGCAGGATGTTCGCGATCGAGGCGACGAGGCGGACGACCTCCACGACGCGTTACTGCTGTGCAGCGAACGGCGTCGCTTCGGGGTCGGCCTGCGCGACGGCTCCGTCGCCCGAGACGGCGACGTTCTCCGGCGAGAGCAGGAACACCTTGCTCGTCACGCGCTCGATGCGCCCGTAGAGGCCCAGCGAGAGTCCGCTCGCGAAGTCGATGAGACGGCGCGCGTCGGCGTCGCTCATCTGCGACAGGTTGATGATGACCGGCACGCCCTCGCGGAAGTTCTCTGCGATGATCTGGGCATCGCGGTACTGCTTGGGGTGCACGGTGAGAATCTCCGTCACCGCGCCGACGGACGGCTGACGGACGACCGCGGGGCGGTGGATGGGGGTCACGGGCGCGGCTTTCTCGACGACCTGCTCGGGCTTGCTGCGGCGCTCGCGCACCGGAGCGGGCTGCTCCTCGTAGACCTCTTCCTCGTCAGCGAGGCCCAGGTAGACCATGGTCTTCTTCAGCGGGTTCGACATCGCATCCTCCGTTTGCTCGTCCTCTTCGAGGCTAACCGTGTAGCGGGCGCGGACCCGTGATTGCCGACCCGATCCGCAGGTGTGTCGCGCCCGCGGCGATCGCTTCGACGAAATCACCGGTCATCCCGGCAGAGATCCAGCTCGCCGCGGGCTCGAGTCGGCGCACGCGCGTAGCGTACTCGGCCACACGGGCGAAAGCCGCGGCGGGTTCTTCGTCCAGGGGCGCCACCGCCATCACCCCGCGCAGGCGCAGCGTGTCGCAGCCGAGAACGTGCTCGACCAGCGCCTCCAGGCCGTCCGGGGCGACTCCCCCGCGTCCCGGGTCATCGGTGAGGTTGATCTGCACCAGCACGTCGAGCGGGGCGTCGCCCTCGCCGGCGGCGCGCTGCAGCGCATCGGCGAGTCGCGCGCGATCGATCGTATGGACCGCGGATGCGGCATCTCGGATGGCGCGCGCCTTGTTGGTCTGGGCCTGACCGATGAACTGCCACACCAGATCCGCGAGGTCGGATGTCTCCTCGCGCTTGGTCGACAGCTCCTGCTGACGGTTCTCCCCCACCTCGCGCACGCCGAGCGCGTGAAGCTCACGCACGAGCGACGCGGGGTGGAACTTGGTGACCACAATCCGGGTGATGTCGGTCGCGTCTCGGCCTGCGGCTCGCGCCGCATCCGCGATGCGCTCGTCGATCGATGCCAGACGGGATGCGAGGGTGTCGCCCACTCGTCCTCCAGGAGAATCGGCACGGGCGGGTCACGGATACCCGCGACCCGCCCGTTGCGCGTGACTTACTTCAGGAAGTCGGGGATGTCGAGGTCGTCATCGCCGAAGGCGGAGTCGTACGAGGACGACTCCGACACTCCCGCGGTGACCGGCACTGCCGGCGGCTCCTCCGCGGCGGGGACCGGGGTCGATGCGGCTTCCTCCGCGGCGACGGCCGGCGCAGCGGGCGTCGTGAGCGGATTCACGGCGGGTCGCGTCGCCGTGACGGGCTCGAGGCGCGGGCTGGGCTCGCCGCCGTCGAATCCCGCCGCGATGACCGTCACGCGCACCTCGTCGCCGAGGGTGTCGTCGATGACCGTACCGAAGATGATGTTCGCCTCCGGGTGCGCCGCTTCCTTCACGAGCTGCGCCGCATCGTTGATCTCGAAGATGCCGAGGTTCGAACCGCCCTGGATGGACAGCAGCACACCGTGCGCGCCCTCGATCGAGGCCTCCAGCAGCGGCGACTCGACGGCCAGCTCGGCCGCCTTGATGGCGCGGTCCGCACCGCGAGACGATCCGATGCCCATGAGGGCCGAGCCGGCCCCCTGCATGACGGACTTCACGTCGGCGAAGTCGAGGTTGATGAGACCCGGGGTCGTGATGAGGTCTGTGATGCCCTGCACACCGGCGAGCAGCACCTGATCCGCCGTGGCGAAGGCCTCGATCATCGAGATGCCCCGGTCGCTGATCTCCAGCAGACGGTCGTTGGGGACGACGATGAGGGTGTCGACCTCTTCCTTCAGCTTCGCGACGCCCGCCTCAGCCTGGCTCTGGCGACGGCGACCCTCGAAGGAGAACGGCTTGGTGACGACACCGATCGTCAGGGCGCCGATCGACTTGGCGATACGCGCCACCACGGGCGCGCCGCCCGTGCCGGTCCCGCCGCCCTCGCCGGCCGTCACGAAGACCATGTCGGCACCGGCCAGCGCCTCTTCGATCTCCTCGGCGTGATCCTCGGCGGCACGTCGGCCGACCTCGGGATCCGCTCCCGCTCCGAGACCGCGCGTGAGTTCACGACCGACGTCGAGCTTGACGTCCGCGTCGCTCATCAACAGCGCCTGGGCGTCGGTGTTCACCGCGATGAACTCCACTCCGCGCAGACCCAGCTCGATCATCCGATTGACGGCGTTGACTCCACCGCCACCCACCCCGACGACCTTGATGACCGCGAGGTAGTTCTGGTTCTGGCTCATCCCAGCCCTTTCGTCTCGTTGAACCGACGTCCCTACCGAAGCGTTGAACCTTAAACCTCATGTAAAGGGTTAAAGTATTGCCCGGTATGCAATTCCTGAATCGAAGGTATGCGCCGCACGCCGTGGCGCCCGCAGGCGCGCGGGCGTGTCGCCCAAGTCCTGCGCGATTCGTCGCCGGGCGTCAGCGGATGACGGGGACCTCGGGCGAGGAGACGTCGTAGACGGCCACACCGTCCGGCGGACGCGTCGCCGTCAGCTTCTGCAGCACGAGGGCCTTGAGAGCCGACTCGTCCGCACTCCCCCACACGACGCGGGTGTTGGTCCCGCCCAGGGTCAGCGTCACGTCGTCGGCGGTCTTGGCCTCGACCTGCGTCACCTGGGCACGCAGGTCGGCGGGCAGGGCGCGCATCGTCCTGCCGATCGCGGCGAACGCCACTCCGTCCTCACCGCCGGCGGCATCGACGAGCGGGTACCCCGCCTGCGGTGTCGGGGAGGTCGAGAGCGCGACGCCGGCCGCGTCCACCAGGGTGTATCCGGCCGCACCGGAGATCACTCCGATGGGCGTCCGCTCCACGATCCGCACCACGAGCTCATGCGGCGGACGCGCTTCCAGCGTGTAGCTCTCCACGAGCGGGAAGGCCACGAGCGCCGCCTTGATCGAGGACGCGTCGATCGCGGCGAGCGGGGTGCCGCGCTGACCGTCGAGGGCGGCCTCGACGTCGGCGGCGGCCAGCTGCGATGTGCCCACGACGGTGATCTGCTGCACGGCGAACAGCGGACTGTAGGCCGCGCCGACGGTGGCGATCGTGACGAGCACGAGGGATGCGGCCGTGCTCAACCAGATGATGCGCCGGCGGCGCTGGCGGACCGTGAATCGCCGGACCTCGGCTCGCAGCGCCTTGCGGCGGGAGCGGGCGGCGCGCCAGACGTCGCGCCATCCGACGGGTGCCGTGTCGCTGTCGGGGCGCGCGAGATCCTCACCGCCGCCGGCCGGAGCCGTGTCGGTCTTCGGGGTCGCAGACGCGCCCGGGGCCGGGAACAGCGGCGCGATCGGCGCCGTCTCCTGCAGATCCTCGTGCGCGGCCGGCCGCGGCGCGTCCTCGCGCGGCGGCGTCGCCGGACGCGCGCGCAGCGGTGCATCGGCGGGCTTCCCGCCTTGCGGCGGCAACGGCGAGGGTCGACGCATCCTCAGTCCTCGTGCGTCGCCGTGGCGGAGAGCGCGCCGAGCACCTGCGGGATGATCTGGTACACGTTGCCGCAGCCGAGCGTGATGACGAAGTCGCCCTCACGGGCGATCTCGGCGGTGTAGTCGGCGGCCTCCTGCCAGTCGGCCACGTAATGCACGCGCGCGGCGTCGACGAACGCGTCGCTCACGAGCTCTCCGGTCACGCCGGGGATCGGATCTTCTCGCGCTCCGTAGACGTCGAGCACGACCGTGTGGTCGGCGAGCTCTTCGAGCACCCGGGCGAACTCGCGCGACATGAGCTGCGTGCGCGAGTAGGTGTGCGGCTGGTGGACCGCGATCAGCCGCCCCGACCCCACGACCGTGCGTGCGGCGCTCAGCGCGGCCTGCACCTCGGTCGGGTGATGCGCGTAGTCGTCGTAGACGCTCACACCGCGCTCGACACCGTGCAGCTCGAATCGGCGCACCGTGCCCGAGAATCCGGCGACGGCCCGCACCGCGTAGGCGAACGCGTACCCCAGCGCGACGAGCACGGCGATCGCGCCGGCAGCGTTGATGGCGTTGTGCTCGCCCGGAACGGAGAGCGCCACGCGCTCAGACCGCCCCTCGAAGCTCACGGTGAACGACACCGCCGCGGCGGCGTCGATGTCGGTGGCGCGCACGTCCGCGCTGTCGTCCGTGCCGAACGTCAGCACGTTCTCGTGCCGGATGCGAGCGCGCACCTCACGGGCACCGGGATCGTCGGACGAGATCACGACCGCCTCGGAGGCGTCGTCGGCGAAGCGGACGAAGCCGTCGAAGAACGCCTCGCGGCTCCCCCAGTGATCGAGGTGGTCGGGGTCGACGTTGGTGATGAGCGCGATGGAAGTGTCGTAGAGCAGGAACGTGCCGTCGGACTCATCCGCCTCGATGACGAAGAGATCGTCCGAACCTGAGCCGCTGGACGTGCCGAGCTGCGCGATGACACCGCCGTTGACGAAGTTCGGGTCGGCACCGAGCGATTGCAGCGCCGTGACGATCATCCCGGTGGAGGTCGTCTTGCCGTGCGCTCCCGCGACCGCTACCAGCGGGCGGGACCCGATGAGCCAGTGGAGCGCCTGCGAGCGGTGGATGACGCTCAGACCGCGCTCCTTGGCCGTCACGAACTCGGGGTTCTCCGGCCAGATGGCGCCGGTGTGCACCACCGTGTCCGCATCCCCGAGATGGGCGGCGTCGTGGCCCACGTGCACCTCGGCACCGGCCGCGGCGAGCTCGCGCAGCGCACGGGAGTCGGAACGGTCCGACCCGGACACGCGGATGCCGCGCTCGAGGAACATCTTCGCGAGTCCGGACATCCCGGATCCGCCGATGCCGATGAAATGGGCCGCCGTGATGTCGGCGGGCAGGGGAAGGCTCAGGTCGGGTCTGATCATGACCGTCAAAGTCTACGTTCGCCCCGTCCGAGCACGGCTCCGGCACGCGCGGGCGGAGTCGGTCCGCATTGACGACGCTCTGCGCCGACGCTACGAAGGAGAGCATGCTCTCGCTGAACGTCGATCCGACTCTCGCCGAACCGCCCTACGCGCAGTTGCGCTCGCAGATCGTCGGCGCGATCTCGGCGGGCTCGCTCGTCCCCGGCACGAAGCTGCCCACCGTTCGAGCGCTCGCGGACCAGCTCGGCGTCGCACCCGGGACGGTGGCCCGCGCGTACAAGGAGCTCGAGGCGGACGGCGTGATCGAGACGCGAGGCCGCGCGGGGACGTTCGTGTCGTTCGCGGAGGACCCGCTGCGCCGCCAGGCCCAGCGGGCGGCGACGGAGTACGCCGCCCAGGTGCGTTCGCTCGCGATCACCGACGACGACGCGCTCACGCTGGTTGCCGACGCGCTGCGCGCGATGCGCTGAGCCCGGTTCAGGCCCGCGCGCGGTCGATCAGCGCGATGACGTTCTCCGTGCCGTGGCGCGTGCCGACACCGACCGATGCCTCCCGCATCCGTGCGATGCGGGAGCGATCCGAGATGAGCGGCAGGATCTCGGAGCGCACGCGGTCCGCGTCCAGCTCGGCGTCCGGGATCACAACCGCTGCTCCCGCGGCGACGGCGGATGCGGCGTTGAGGCTCTGCTCGCCGTTGCCGACCGCATACGGCACGTAGACGGCGGGGATCCCGAGCGCGCTGATCTCGCTGACCGTCGCCGCTCCCGAACGGGAGACGATGGCGTCCGCCACCGCGAATGCGTAGTCCATCCGGTCGATGTAGCGCCGCACGACGTACCCGCGCACCGCGGGATCGGGAAGCTCGGACCGCTCCCCGGTGATGTGCAGCAACTGCCAGCCCGCGGCGAGCACGTCCTGGTAGGCGGCGCCGAAAGCGTCGTTGAGCCGCTGCGCGCCGAGGGAGCCGCCGAAGACGAGGAGCGTCGGACGAGCGGGGTCGAGGCCGAACGAGGCGGCGGCCTGGGGGCGCAGCGCCGCGGTGTCGAGCGACACGATCTCTCGGCGCAGCGGCATCCCGACGACCTCGGAGCGGCGCAGCGGTGTCCCCTCGAACGCCACCCCCACGGCACCGGCCCGACGCGCGCCGAGGACGTTGGCCAGCCCCGGCTTCGCGTTCGCCTCGTGCACGACCACGGGAACACCCGCGCGGCGGGCGGCGACGTACGCCGGAGCCGCGGCGTACCCGCCGAATCCGACGACGACGTCGACGCCTCGCTCGCGGATGTAGCCGCGCACCTGCGCCATAGCGCGCCGCCATCGGGCGGGGAAGCGCAACGCCGCGCCGTTCGGGCGACGCGGGAAGGGCACCTTGTCGACGATGAGCAACTCGTAGCCACGGGCGGGGACCAGCCGTGACTCCAATCCTTCACGGGTACCCAGCACGAGGATCTGCGCGTCCGGCTCACGCTCGCGCAGCCCGTCGGCGACCGCGAGCAGGGGGTTCACATGACCGGCGGTGCCACCGCCGGCGAGAAGATACGTCGTCACCGGGCGATTGTGCCACGCGGCGACAGTGATGCCGCTGAGCGCGCCTTGTGCGGGATGGTGCGCGCGAACGACAGCAGCACGCCGCAGGCTATGAGCACGGACATGAGCGAGGTCCCGCCCTGTGACAGGAACGGTAGGGGGACGCCGAAGACAGGCAGCAGGCGCAGCACGACGCCGATGTTGAGCAACGCCTGGCCGATGATCCAGACGGTGATCGCGCCGGCGGCGATCCGCACAAACGGGTCGTCGGTCTTACGCACGATGTGGAACGCGCCGACCGCGAAGATCGCGAAGAGGATGAGTACGACGATGCACCCGATCAGTCCCAGCTCCTCGCCGACGATCGCGAAGATGTAGTCGTTGGCCGCCGCGGGCAGCCAACTGTACTTCTCTTTCGAGTTGCCCAGACCCACCCCGAACACGCCACCTCCGGCCAGACCCCAGATGCCGTGCAGTGGTTGGTAGCAGTCGCCGTAGTAGTCGGCGAGGCAGTCGTTTGACAGGAAGCTCATGTACCGACGCATGCGGTTGGGGCTCGAGATCGCGAAGTACGCAACTCCCCCCGCGAAGAGCAGGAGCGGAAGCAGGAAGACCCGCAGCTTGACACCCGAGAAGAACAGGCCCGCGAGCATGATGAGCACGAGGATGATCGCCGTGCCCAGGTCATGGCCCGCCATGACGGTGCCGATCACGGCGATGCCCACCGGAACGGCGGGGATGAAGACGTGACGCCAATCGGCCAGCAGTGTTCGCTTGCGATAGAGGATGTATCCCAGCCAGATCGCCAGCGTGACCTTCAGGAACTCCGACGGCTGCGCCTGCATGCCGGCGATGCGGATCCAGTTCTGGTTTCCGTCGTTCGTGATGCCCAGCGGCGTGAAAACGAGCAGTTGGAAGACGGTCGCCCCGATCAGAGCAGGCCAGGCCATGCGCTTCCAGAAGCGCAGGGGCATCCGGGAGGCCAGGAACATGAGCGGGATGCCGATCACGGCGAACACGCCCTGCTTGATGACGGCGTCGTAGGGGCCGCCGCCGGCATCCTCGCTCGTCGCAGACGTGGCGGAGAGCACCATCACGAGCCCGAAGCCGGTGAGGATCAGCGCCGTCGACGCGATGAGCAGGAACTCGCTGGGCACCGGCGCGAAGACGCGTCCGAGAGACACCCGGGCGGCCAGGCCCCGCTTCGCGGGCTCAGGCTCCTGCGGGAGGGGCCTGGTCCTCGTCGTGTCGACCACCCGCATCCCTTCCGATCCTCGTGCGCACGGCGTCCGCGAAGCGCGTCCCGCGGTCCGCGTAGGACGTGAACTGATCGAAGGATGCGGCGGCGGGAGCGAGCAGAACCACGTCCCCGTCGTGCGCGATCTCCGTCGCCAGTTCGACGACCTGCGCCATGACGTCTTCAGTCTCGGTGTCAACGACCTCGAAGACGGGAACCACGGGCGCGTGTCGCGCGAACGCCGCCAGCACCTCGGTGCGGTCGACGCCGATGACGACGGCGGCTTTGGCCAGGACGCCGCGCGTGGCGACGAGATCCGAGACGTCCACGCCCTTCAGCTGGCCGCCGACGATCCAGATGGCGCCCGGGTACGCCGCGAGCGAGGATGCGGCGGCGTGCGGATTCGTGGCCTTGGAGTCATCGACCCAGGTCACCCCCGCCGAGGTGGCGACGATCTCGATGCGATGGGGGTCGAGACGGAACTGGGCGAGAGCCTCGCGGATCGCCGCGGGCTCCGCGCCCACCGAACGGGCGAGAGCAGCCGCTGCAAGGACGTTGGCGACCATGTGGGGTGCGGCCAGTTGCTGTCGGGCGAGCTCGTCGAGGGTCGTGAGCTCGAGGGCGCTGTTGCGCCGATCGTCGAGGAAGGCCCGATCGACGAGAATGCCCTCCACGACGCCGAGGTCGCTGGGGCCCGGCATCCCGAGGTCGAAGCCGATGGCACGCGCGCCTTCCACGACGTCCGCCTCCTCGACCATCAGCCGAGTGGCCTCGTCGGCCTTGTTGTAGACGCAGGCGGTGCGCGTGTGGGAGTAGACGACGGCCTTCGCATCGCGGTAGGCGGCGAACGAGCCGTGCCACTGCAGGTGGTCGTCGGCGAGGTTGAGGCACACACTGGCCCAGGGCGACACCGGTTCGGGTCCCGTCTGCAGCGAGAGATACCAGAGCTGATGGCTGGACACCTCGACCACGAGTACGTCGAAACCGGCAGGGTCGCGGACCGCATCCAGCACCGGCACCCCGATGTTGCCGACGGGGGCGACGCGGTAACCCGCGGTCTGCAGCATCGTCGCCGTGAGTCGCGTGGTCGTCGTCTTGCCGTTGGTGCCCGTGACGAGGATCCACTCGTGCGGGGAGCCGTCCGGCCGTCGCACCTTGTCGCGCACCCGCCACGCCAGCTCCAGGTCTCCCCAGAGCGCGATCCCCTCGGACCGTGTCCAGGAGATCACCGGGTGATGCGGAGCAAAGCCGGGCGAGGCCACGACGAGGTCGGGGCGGTGCGCGGTCAACGCCTCCGGGACCGTGTCCAGCGGGCCGGTCCAGAGACCTGCACCGATGACCGGCAACAGCCGCGCGTACTCCTCTTCTGCGCTCTCGCTGACCACGAGCACGTCGGCACCGAGCTCGGCCAGGGTGTCGGCGACCGAGAACCCGGTCATCGACAGGCCGAGCACGACGACGCGCAGCCCTTTCCAGTCGGCATGCCAGCTGTTCAACGCGTCCAGACGAGCGTCCGTCACGATCGCACGAGCCATTCCACGTAGAAGAGGCCGACCCCCGTGAGCGCGAGCAGACCGGCGATGATCCACATCCGCACCACGATCGTAATCTCGGGCCAGCCACGCATCTCGAGATGATGGTGCAGCGGGCTCATGAGGAACAGGCGCTTGCCGCGCGTGAGCTTGAAGTAGAAGCGCTGCAGGATGACGGAGCCCGACGCGATCACATAGACGCCGGCGATGACGGCGAGCAGGATCTCCGTGCGGGTCAGGATCGCGAGGGCGACGATCACGCCGCCGATCGACATGGATCCCACATCCCCCATGAACACCCGCGCCTTGGGCGCGTTCCACCAGAGGAAACCGACGAGCGCACCGATGAAGGATGCGGCGATGATCGCGAGATCGAAGGGATCGCGTGTCTGGTAGCAGGCATCCTGCAGTCCACGACTGATCGCGTCGAGGTCGCACGGCTGCTTGAACTGCCAGAAGGAGATGAGGGCGAGAGCGCTCGTGACGAAGATGCCGGAACCGGCGGCGAGCCCGTCGAGGCCGTCGGCGACGTTGACCGAGTTCGAGGCGGCGACACCGAGGAAGGCGATCCACGCCAGATAGAGCACCCACCCGACGACCGCGCCCAGCGCCATGAAGGAGAGCACCGGGATGTCGCGGAACAACGACACGAAGGGGCTCGCCGGCGTCTGGCCGTCGGTGTTCGGGAAGCTCAGCCCGACGATGCCGAACGGAACGATGACCAGGATCTGGCCGATGATCTTCCGCCAGCCGGAGAGTCCGAGGCTGTTCTGGCGACGAACCTTCATGAAGTCGTCGATGAACCCGACGACACCGAAGCCGACCATCATCCAGATGACGAGCAGACCGGAGATGGTGGGCGGGTTGCCGCCCGCATAGGTGCCGATGAAGTAGCCGACCAGGCTGCCCACGATGAAGATCGTGCCGCCCATCGTGACGGTTCCGCGCTTGGCGCCGTGGCTCGGGTTGTGCTCGTTCTCCGGGGTGCGGATCACCTGGCCCCACCCCCACGCGCGGAACAGCCGCAGGAAGACCGGCGTCAGGAACAGGGTGAAGGCGAGCGAGATCGCGGCGGCTGTCAGGAGTGATCTCACGAGAACGATTCTCCCAGACGGTCCCCGAGGAAGCGGAGCCCCGCGGAGTTGGACGACTTCACGAGCACGCGGTCGCCGTCGCGCAGCTCCCCCATGAGGTACGCGTACGCCGCGTCCGCGTCGTCGAAGAACACGGCCTCGTCGTTCCACGACCCCTCGGCCACGGCGGCGAGGTACATGCGCCGCGCCGCCTGTCCGATGATCACGATGCGCGGGATGCGCAGGCGGACGGCGAGCTCGCCGATGCGGTCGTGCTCCTCCCCCGCGTACTCGCCGAGTTCGCTCATCGCACCCAGGACGGCCACCATGCGCTCGTCCGGCGCGGTGATCTGCGCCAGCGTCCGCAGCGCCGCGACCATCGAGTCGGGGCTCGCGTTGTACGCGTCGTTGATGATACGCACGCGGTCGGAGCCCAGAGGTTGCATGCGCCAGCGCTCGGCGAGCTCCACCGACTCCAGGCGGGTCACGACATCGTCGATCGCCACGCCCAGGGTGTTCGCGGCGGCTGCCGCGGCAAGCGCGTTCATCACGTGGTGGGCGCCGAGGACGCGCAGCGCCACGGGGCGGCTCTCACCGTCGACCGTGAGGACGAAACGGGTGCCGGATGCGGTGACTTCGACTTCGCTGCCGCGCACGGCCGCATCCTCGCCGAGACCGAACCAGCGCACGTCGACGGACCGTTCGGCCGCGATGGGGGCCATCGCCCGGACGCGCGTGTCGTCGACGTTGAGCACGGCGAGTCCGCCCGGACGCAACGCCCGCACGAGCTCGCTCTTGGCGTGGAAGGTGGCCTCGATCCCGCCGAAGCCGCCGGCGTGGGCCATGCCCACCATCAGCACGACGCCCATGTCCGGTTCGACGAGCCCTGCCAGCTGCGCGATCGCGCCGGGGGCGCTCGCTCCGAACTCGCTCACGAGGAAGCGCGTGTCGTGGGTGACGCGCAGCATGGTCAGCGGGGCGCCCACCTCGTTGTTGAACGAGGCGCGGGGAGCGACGGTCTCGCCCTCCGGCTCCAGGATGCGTGCGAGCAGGTTCTTGGTGGTCGTCTTGCCGTTGGAGCCGGTGATCCCCACGATCCGCAGGCGTCCGCCGGCGCGCACCTCGGCGACGACGGCGCGGGCGAGGTCCGCGAGGGCGACGACGGCGTCGGGCACGACGATCTGGGACACCGCCACGTCCACCGGGTGCTCGACGATCGCGAGCACGGCGCCGAGGGAGACCGCCGCGTCGACGAACAGATGGCCGTCTGTCGCTTCGCCGGGCTTCGCCACGAAGATGCCGCCCGGGCGCATCTGACGCGAGTCGGTGTCGACGTCGCCGGAGACGACGGTGTCGGCATCGTCCGAGCCGGCGGGGAGCAGAGTGCCGCCGAGGATCTCGGCGATGCGGGAGAGTGTGAGTGCGATCATGTCCTGGAGGGCGCCGCTCAGCCGATCTTCGGCAGCAGCTCGGGCTGCGAGTCGGAGGGCAGGACCCGGTAGGTCTTCAGCACCTGGGTCATCGCCTTCTGGAAGGCCGCAGCGTTGGCCGCAGACGAGCGTACCGCAGTGGGCTGATCGAGGGTGACGGCGACGATGTACTGCGGGTCGTCCACGGGCGCCATGCCGATCATGGTCGTGAAGTAGACGCCGCTCTTGTAGCCCGAGCCGTCGGAGATCTCACCGGTACCGGTCTTCAATCCCACCCGGTAGCCGCTGATCGCCGTGGCCTTGGCGTTGCCGCCCTGCACCGCGACGTTCTCGAGCAGCTCGCGCACCTGGCTCGCCGTGCTCGCGCTCACGACCTGCGTGCTCGCACCGGCATCCGAGGCCTGGACGGTCCCGTCCGCCGTCGTGCACGATTCGACGAGCGAGAGCGGGATCTTGGTGCCGTCGTTCGCGATCGCCTGGTACGCGCCCATCAGCTGCGGCAGGGTGGTCGCGACGCCCTGACCGAACGAGGTGTTGTAGAAGGTCTGGTTGTCCCACTGGTCGACGGGACGCAGCGTCCCCTTCGCCTCGCCGGGGAAGTCCACGCCGCTGACCTGACCGATGCCGAACTTCTGCAGGTAGTCGTAACGCGTCTGAGCGGGGACCATCTCGGCGAACTTGGAGATGCCGACGTTCGAGGAGTCGATGAGGACACCCGCGAGCGTGTAGTTCAACGCCCCGTGCGGGATCGCATCCTGCACGCGTGCACCGTTGGGGAAGGTCTCGCGACCGGAGGCCGTGACCGTCGAGGTCGGCGTCGCGGCCCCGGCGTCGATCACGGTCGCCGCGGACAGCGCCTTGAACGTCGAACCCGGTTCGAACGTGCCGCGGAAGATCCGGCTGGAGCGATCCTCCGGCGCGGTCGCCGAGACGTTGTTCGGGTCGACCGTCGGCCACTCCGCGGCCGCGCGGATCTTGCCCGTCTTGGCCTCCACGACCATGATCTGCCCGTGCTGAGCACCCTGGTTGGTCGCCTGCTCCGCGATGAGCTGCTGAAGGTAGTACTGCAGGTCGCGGTCGATCGTGAGGGTGAGTGTGCCACCGTCGACGGCGGGTGTCACCTGCTCTGTGCCGGGGATGATCACGCCGTCCTTGCCCCGCTGGAAGACGCGCTCGCCCTCCGTCGGTGCGAGGCACGAGTCCTGGGCGGATTCCAGACCTTCGAGCGGCTTCCCGTCGGAGCCCACGAAGCCGACGAGGTTGCCGGCGACGGCGCCGTCGGGATACGTCCTGGCGGGATGCGGTCGCATCGTCAGGTAGGGGATGCGCAGATCGAGCAGCTGCTGGTACTTCTCGGTCGAGAGCCCGTTCTTGAGCGATGCGTACTGCGACTTCGGGTTGACGGCGAGAGCATCGGCGACGATCTTCTGCACGTCCTCGGCGCTCTGACCGGTGATCTGGGCGATCTCGCCCGCGACGGTGGGCCAATCGACCTCGACCTCGTCGCCCGCGGCATCCTTGCGCTCGATCGGCCCCACGTTGCTGGGGTCCAGTTCCGCGTCGTAGGTGAGGATGCTTCCCGCGAGGACGTTGCCGTTCTCGTCGACGATCGATCCGCGCGTGCCGTACAGGGTGGTCTTTCCGCCCATGGCGATGCGCAGGGAGTCGTCGATGTGCTCTCCGGCGTTCACGACCTGGATGTCGACCAGGCGCACCACGAAGGCGACGAGGACGGCCAGCACCACGGCCAGGGCGATGACGGTGCGGCGACGGGGGGTTCGCGTGCTTCTCGTCGTCATGGTCTCAGTGTGTGGCAGGGGTGGGCAGTCCGTCGGTCAGTGCGGGGGGTGTCGCCGGATCGGTCCCCGCGCCCGTCTCGGTCTCGGCCGCCGGCGGCGCCTGCACGCCGTTGATCGTGGCATCCGGCGCGGTGACGAGCGGAGTCTGGGTGATGAGCGCATTCGAGACGGCGCCGCGCCCCAGCGGGTCGATCGTCGAGGTGTAGGACGGATGCCTGCTGCGCCCCGAGCACCGCGCCGTCACTGAGGCGGAGGTAGCTCGGCGACTCGTTGATGACCATGCCCAGCGCTGCCGCGTTCGCGGCGAGGTATTGGGGCGAGCTGAGGCCGGCGACCTGGTCGTAGAGGATCTGCTTCTGCACCGTCAGGTCGCGCTGCTGCTGCGTCAGACTCGCGAGCTCGAAGGAGCTCTGCGTCGACAGGACCGACAGCACCATCTGCGCGCCCGCGATGGCGAGCGCCCCGGCGACGGCGATGATGCCGTACACCAGGCGGGGGCGACGTCGGCGGGCGGGCGCCTCGACGGGGCGCAGTGCGCGCTCCTGCCGGCGTCCGGTGTCGGGTCGCTGCTCGAGAGGCTCGATGGCCCAGGCTGCGCTCGTGGTGGTGCTCATACGATCTCCCGGACTCGTTCGGCGGCACGAAGTCGTACCGGGGTGGCGCGCGCGTTCGACTCGCGCTCGGCGTCGGAGGCGAGTTCGGCCCCCTTGACCAGCAGGCGGAACTGGGGTGCGTGCTCGGGCAGCTCGACGGGCAGGCCCGCGGGGGCGGTCGAGCTGCTCGCGCGGGCGAGTTCGCGCTTGACGAAGCGGTCCTCGAGCGACTGGTAGCTGAGCACGACGATGCGACCACCGACCGCAAGCAGCTCGAGGGCCGCGGGAAGCGCCTGCTCGAGGGCGGCGAGTTCCGCGTTGACTTCGATGCGCAGCGCCTGGAAGACCCGCTTGGCGGGATGCCCCGCGTTGCGCAGCGCCGCGGGCGTGGCGGCGTCGAGGATCTCGACGAGCCGGCCCGAGCGGACGATGGGCTCCACCTCGCGGGCGGCGATGATCGCGCGCGCGTAGCGTGCCGCGAGCTTCTCCTCGCCGTAGCGCTCGAAGATCCGACGAAGATCGCCCTCCCCGTAGGTGGCGACCACGTCCGCGGCGGTCACGCCGGCTGACTGGTCCATGCGCATGTCCAGCGGCGCGTCCTTGGCGTAGGCGAAACCGCGCTCGGCCTCGTCCAGTTGCAGCGACGAGACTCCGAGGTCGAACAGGATGCCGTCGATGCGGTCGACGCCCGCCGACGCGACGGCGGCTCGGATGCCGTCGTAGACGGTGTGCACGAGGGTCGTCCGGTCCCCGAACCGGGCCAGCCTCTCCCCCGCGATGCGCAGGGCGTCGGTGTCGCGGTCGAGGCCGATCAGCCGGAGTCCATCGAACCGCTCAAGGAACGCCTCACTGTGACCGCCCATGCCGAGGGTCGCGTCGACGAAGACGGCACCCTCGCGATCGAGGGCGGGCGCCAGAAGCTCGACGCAGCGCTCGAGCAGAACCGGGGTGTGGATGTCGCGGAAGTCCATGATGCGGGGCCGGGTCCCTCGATCCTGATCCCCATCCGCTCCGACCTGACACCGGGGAAGTGCGTCAGGGCTCGAGCGGCTGGGAATCGGGGTCGAGGGCTCAGAACAGGCCCGGGATCACCTCCTGCTCCATCTCCGAGTACGTCTCTTCGTTGCTCTCGGCGTAGGAGTTCCACGCCTCAGCGTCCCAGATCTCCGCGTGTGCACCGACGCCCGTGACGACGAGCTCGCGCTCGAGACCGGCGTACGTGCGCAGCGCCGGCGGGATCGTGATGCGGTTCTGGCCGTCCGGCTTCTCGGCGCTCGCGCCCGAGAGGAACATGCGCAGGAAGTCGCGCGCCTGCTTGTTGGTGAGGGGCGCCTCGCGGATGCGCTCGTGCACCTTCTCGAACTCCTCGGTCGCGAAGACGTAGAGACAGCGGTCCTGGCCCCGGGTGATCACGACGCCACCGCCCAGGTCGTCGCGGAACTTGGCCGGGAGGATGACCCGCCCTTTGTCGTCGAGCTTGGGGGTGTGCGTGCCGAGCAGCATTCGCGCATCCCCCCTCCTTCGTCCGGCCCACGTGTGAGGTGATCACCACTTTACTCCACTTCCCTCCACTTCACTACACATTCGGCCGCGGATCTGGGCAGACGCTCCCCGGACACGAAAAAAAGCGCCGACCCCGAAGGGTCGGCGCTTTTGAGAAGCGGTGGGTCAGCGGCCTTCTTGGCGGCGGTCCCATCGATCGTTCATGCGGTCCATGAATCCGGCGGAGGGCCGGGAGGGCGAGCCGCCGGCACGAGGAGCGGCACTCGGACGGGCGGTTTTCGAGGGGGTGAGCGCGAAGATCACGCCTCCGAGCATGACGATGAAGCCGATGACGCCCACCACGATCAACTGCGTGGAGAGTCCGACGATCAGTCCGCCCAGCCCCACGAGCACGAGGATCGTCCCGTACACGATGTTGCGGTAGCTGAGCGCGCGGCCGCCCTGCGGCGCGCTGACGACATCGGCGTCATTGCTCATGAGATGGCGTTCCATCTCGTCGAGCAGGCGCTGCTCTTGTTCGGAGAGAGGCATTCGTCCCCCTAGGGTCACGGCGATGCTTGGATTCTACGCGCCGCCTGTCGAACTAGGCTAGGCCCGTGTCGAGGACCACAGACGCGATCGAAGCGGTTTCCCAGCGACTGGATACGTTCTTCGGATCGCAGGAGCAGGCCGCGCGGGCGATGGGACCCGACGCTCTGGCCTTCGTAGCGGATGTGCGCGACACCGTCGCCGGCGGCAAACGACTGCGCGCGCGGTTCTGCGTGACGGGATGGCGGGCCGTCGCCGAGCGCGTCGCACCCGAAGCGACGCCGCCCGACGCGGTCGTCGCGACGGCTGCCGCGTTGGAGATCTTCCAGGCGGCAGCCCTCGTCCACGACGATCTGATCGACAACTCGGACACCCGCCGCGGACGACCCGCCATGCACCGCGCCCTTCAAGCGCAGCACTCCGCGCGGTCCTGGGCGGGCGACGCCGCCGGTTTCGGTCGCTCCGCGGCTCTCCTCGGCGGCGATCTCCTGGTGGCCTTCAGCGACGATCTCCTCGAGGAGGGGCTCGCCCATACAGACCAGGCGTCCGCGGCGCGCGCGGAGTACGCCCGGATGCGGCGCGACGTCACCATCGGGCAGTACCTCGACATCGCCGAGGAGTCGGCCTTCGCGGTGGCCGACGACGCGACGCACGCCGATCGCGCGCTGCGAGTGGCCTCGCTCAAGTCCGCCCGCTACAGCGTGGAGCAGCCGTTACGGATCGGGGCGGCCCTGGCCGGCGCCGATCGCACGCAGCTCGACGCGCTGAGCGCGTTCGGACATCCGGTCGGGATGGCGTTCCAGCTGCGCGACGACCTGCTCGGAGTCTTCGGCGACGCTGCCGAGACCGGCAAGCCGTCCGGCGACGATCTCCGCGAAGGCAAGCGCACGGTGCTCATCGCCTACGCCCGCGAGTCGCTCGGGCCCGGCCCGCGCCGCACCCTCGACGAGCTCTTGGGCGATCCTGGCCTCGATGAGCAACAGATCGCAGCGCTGCAGCGCACGATCATCGACAGCGGCGCCGTCGACCGTGTCGAGGAACTCATCACCACCTATGTGCGCGAGGCGGACCGCGCGCTGTCGGCAGCTCCGCTGGCGAACGCGACGGTCAGCGAACTGCGGGATCTCGCCCGCGCTGCTACAGAGCGGCGCTCCTGACGTCGACCGAACTCAGCCGAGGGCGCGCGCGACGCGGCGCACTTCGCTCTTGCGCCCCTGGAGCAGCGATGTGATCGGCGCCTGCCCGATCGAGTCCTCGGGGGCCAGGAGCCAGTCGATGGCCTCGTCATCCGTCAGTCCCGCATCCCGCAGCGCGAAGATCGTGCCGCGCAGCGACGACAGCGGCGCACCGTCGACGAGGAAGACGCTGGGCACACGGAAGGAGCCCTCCCGACGCGAGCCGATGAGATAGCCCTCGTCGAGCAGACGCCGGACACGGCTCAGCGACTCACCGGTCAGCTCGACCAGATCGGGCAGCGCAAGCCATTCGGTGGGGACAGGGGTGTCGGAACTCACCCGTCCATGTTCTCATCCGCGCACCGCGCACCGCGCCGAGCGCGCGTCGAAAGATGGGAGAGATCTCATCTGTCACACCAGTCACTTCCGTTGACCTCGGTACACACGCGTGTCAGGGTGGCGGAACCCCCGGATGTGAAAGAGAGGCCGACCATGCTCGTGGACGTCTCCCCCCACCCGCGCGCCGTCATCGGCGCGTCCGCCCTCGTGAGCACGGTCGCGCTCACCCTGATGGCCGCGCCCGCGCACGCGTCGACGGTGGAACCGTCACGCCAGGGCGTTCCCCGCCCCGCCCAGACTCCGCCGCCGGCCACGCACACCGTCGCGGCAGGAGAATCCGTCGCCGCCATCGCCGCGCACTACGGTCTCGCCACGGCCGACGTCCTCTCATGGAACGGCCTGTCGTGGGAGAACTCGCTCATCCGTCCCGGTCAGGTGCTCTCCCTGGTCGCGCCCGTCGCACCCGCGCCCGCGCCGGCATCCGCACCACCCGCCACCGGCACCTCGTACACCGTCGTCGCCGGCGACACGATCAGCGGCATCGCCGCGCGTCAGGGCTCGACGGCGGGGGCGGTCCTCGCCGCCAACGGTCTCACCTGGGACTCGATCATCTATCCGGGTCAGACGATCACCGTGCCGGGCGCCGCCGCAGCCGCTCCCGCACCGTCATCGGCCGCCGTCGACACAGTCAGCCTGGAACTGGATGCCGAGCAGGTCCAGAACGCGCGCACCATCATCCGTGTCGGCCGCGAGTTGGGCGTCCCCGAGCGCGGGATCGCCATCGCACTGGGCACGGCGATGCAGGAGTCGTGGCTGCGCAACCTCGACTGGGGCGACCGCGATTCGCAGGGTCTGTTCCAGCAGCGTCCCTCCACCGGGTGGGGCACGGTGGAGGAGGTGCGTGATCCGGAGCGCGCGATCCGCGCATTCTTCGGCGGACCCACCGACCCCAACGGCAGCCGCACGCGCGGCCTCCTCGACATCCCCGACTGGGAGTCGATGAGCTACGCGGATGCCGCCCAGGCGGTGCAGATCTCGGCGTATCCGGATCGTTACGCCCGGTGGGAGCAGCCTTCTCTCGCCTGGCTGGCCGCCCTCGGGTAGCGCACGAGGGCGGGGATCAGCGGTGAGCCGCTGCCGGGCTCACAGCGACCGCTCCGTAGACTCTCACCGTGAGCACGAGCCAGCGCACCGACCCGCTGATCGGCCGTCTCGTCGACGGCCGATACCGCGTGCGCTCGCGCATCGCCCGCGGCGGCATGGCCACCGTGTACGTCGCGACCGATCTGCGCCTGGAACGCCGCGTGGCCCTGAAGGTCATGCACGGCCACCTCAGCGACGACACCGTCTTCCAGAGTCGCTTCATCCAGGAGGCCCGTGCGGCCGCGCGCCTCGCCGACCCGCACGTGGTCAACGTGTTCGACCAGGGTCAGGACAGCGACATGGCGTATCTCGTCATGGAGTATCTGCCGGGCATCACGCTGCGCGAGCTCATGAAGGAGCAGCGCCGGATCCCTGTCCCGCAGACCATCACGATCATGGACGCGGTGCTGTCGGGTCTCGCCGCCGCGCACCGCGCCGGCATCGTGCACCGAGACGTCAAACCTGAGAACGTGCTCCTCGCCGAGGACGGTCGCATCAAGATCGGCGACTTCGGACTCGCCCGCGCCACCACGGCGAACACGGCGAGCGGGCAGATGCTGCTGGGAACCATCGCCTATCTCGCGCCCGAGCTGGTCACGCGCGGCAGTGCCGATGCCCGCAGCGACATCTACGCCCTCGGCATCCTCCTCTACGAGATGCTCACCGGCGAGCAGCCGTACAAGGGCGAGCAGCCCATGCAGATCGCCTACCAGCACGCCACCGATTCGGTTCCCCGCCCGAGTGTGAAGAATCCGGCGGTGCCGGAGCAACTCGACGAGCTGGTGCTGTGGGCGACCGAGCGCTCCCCCGACGCCCGACCACTCGATGCGGATCAGATGCTGCAGCGTCTGCGCGAGATCGAGCGCGAGCTCGGCATCGCGCCGCAGGTCGCGCGCACACTCGCGGTCGGGACCGCCGTGAGTGACGACCGGCTGGACTCCGGAGAGCTGACCAAGGCGCTCCCACTCGGAGCCACCGGCCCCACCGCCGTCGCCGAGGACGTCGACAACGCCACGCTGCTGCGCCGACGTGCACGCCGACGATCCGCCAAGGGTGCGTGGCTGCTGACGCTGGTCGTGCTGCTCGCTGCGCTCGCGGGCGGCATCGGCTGGTGGTTCGGCTCCGGACCCGGCTCGCTCGTCGCCGTGCCCGCGCTGGAGGGGCAGAGCTTCGAAGCCGCGCAAGCCGAGATCGAGGACCGCGGTCTCCGGGTCGAACGCGCGGACGAGTACAGCTTCGACGTGGCCGCGGGCGCCGTGATCCGCACCGAGCCCGGCGGCGGTGAACGCGTCGAGAAGGACTCACTCGTGCGGGTGGTGATGTCCCAGGGGCCGCAGCCGCACGACGTCGGCGCGTTGGCCGGGATGACGTTGGATGCGGCGACCGCCGCGATGCAGCAGGTGCGCGTCACCGTCGGCGACCCGCAGTACGTGTTCACCGACGCCGCCGACGGCACCGTCGTCGCCGCGTCCGTCACCCCTGCCGCCGGAGGCGACGCGATCGACTGTTCGAACGGCTGCACCCTGCACGAAGGCGACGGTGCGAGCTTCACCGTCTCCCGCGGCCCGGTTCCCGATGTGGCCGGCATGAGCGTGTCGGACGCGACGAAGACCCTGTCGGCCGTCGGTCTGACGGTGTCCGGTGACAGCGCGTCTCAGACGAGCGAGACGATCGATGAGGGTCGCGTCATCGGGATCTCCGCTCGTGAGGGCGGCGGCGACTGGCGTCCGAATGACACCGTGCAGCTCATCATCTCGGACGGCCCTCCCCTGTTCCCTGTGCCCAACGTCGTCGGCATGACGCTCACCGAGGCGAAGAAGACGCTCGAGGCGGCCGGATTCAAGGCGAAGTACGCGGGCTATTGGGACGCCGCGCCGAACGTCGCGAAGGTCGTCTCGCAGGACCCGACCGACGAGGACAAAATCCGCAAGAACGCGAACGTGAGCCTCGTCCTCAGCCTGACCGGCTGAACCGCGCCGCTTCTCACCCCGAACGCAGAGAGCCGCCCCGCACGGATGCGGGGCGGCTCTCTGCGTCTCGGGTTCAGCGCTTCTCGAGCTCCTCGGCCACGAGGAAGGCGAGCTCCAGGCTCTGCATGTGGTTCAGGCGCGGATCGCACAGGCTCTCGTAGCGAGTCGCGAGGGTCGCCTCGTCGATCATCTCGGAGCCGCCCAGGCACTCGGTCACGTCGTCGCCGGTGAGCTCGACGTGGATGCCGCCCGGGTGGGTGCCCGTGGCCCGGTGCGCCTCGAAGAAGCCGCGCACCTCGTCGACCACGTCGTCGAAGCGACGCGTCTTGTAGCCGGTGGGCGTGGTGATGCCGTTGCCGTGCATCGGGTCGGTGACCCACAGCGGTGAGGCACCCGCATCCTTCACGGCCTCCAGCAGCGGCGGCAGTGCGTCGCGGATCTTGCCCGCGCCCATCCGGGTGATGAAGGTGAGACGGCCCGGCTCCCGTTCGGGGTCGAGCTTGTCGATGAGCGCCAGCGCGGTCTCGGGGGTCGTCGAAGGACCGAGCTTCACCCCGATGGGGTTGCGGATCTTCGAGAAGTAGTCGACGTGGGCACCGTCGAGATCGCGCGTGCGCTCCCCGATCCACAGGAAGTGAGCCGACGTGTTGTACGGCGTGCCCGTGCGGGAGTCGATGCGGGTCAGCGGCCGCTCGTAGTCCATGAGCAGGCCCTCATGGCCGGTGTAGAACTCGACGTGGCGCAGCTCGTCGAAGTCGGCTCCGGCCGCCTCCATGAACTTGATGGCGCGATCGATCTCCGCCGCCAGTCCCTCGTAGCGTTGGTTGGCGGGGTTCTCGGCGAAGCCGCGGTTCCAGCTGTGGACCTCGCGGAGATCGGCGAAACCACCCTGTGTGAACGCGCGGATGAGGTTCAGCGTCGACGCGGCCGTGTGGTAGGCCTTCTCCAGCCGTCGGGGGTCGGCGGTGCGCGAGCCCTCCGTAAAGTCGTAGCCGTTCACGATGTCGCCACGGTATGCCGGCAGGGTGACGTCGCCGCGCGTCTCGCTGTCGCTCGAGCGCGGCTTGGCGAACTGGCCCGCCATACGCCCCATCTTCACGACCGGCATGGACGCGCCGTACGTCAGCACCACCGCCATCTGCAGCAGCGTCTTGATGCGGTTGCGGATCTGCTCGGCCGTGGCACCGGCGAACGTCTCGGCGCAGTCGCCGCCCTGCAGGAGGAACGCGCGCCCGGAGGCCGCGGTTGCGAGGCGGTCGCGAAGGCGGTCGACCTCGCCCGCGAAGACGAGCGGCGGAAGGGTGGCGAGTTCGGCCGAGACGGCCGCGACAGCGTCGGCGTCGGGCCAGGAGGGCTGCTGCTTGATCGGCAGCGAGCGCCAGTGATCGAGCGGGTCCAAGCTGTGGGGCATTCGCTCAGTCTAGCGACGCCGCGGGCGTGTCGAGCCCGTGCGACGAGGACGTCGCCAGCCGGTCCTTGACCGTGGAGGCGTAGACGTCGTCGTAACGCTGCGCGCCCAGACGCTGCAGAGCGACCATGATCTCGTCGGTGACCGACCGGAGAACGTAGCGGTCGCCCTCCATCCCGGCGAACCGGGAGAAATCCAGCGGCTCGCCGATCACGATGCCGACGCGGCCGATGCGCGGAAGACGCCGGCCGATCGGCATGACCGCGTCGGTGTCGACCATCACGACCGGGATGACGGGGACGCGGGCCTCCAGCGCCATGCGCGCGATGCCCGTGCGCCCGCGGTACAGGCGTCCGTCGGGGCTGCGCGTGCCCTCCGGGTAAATGCCCAGCAGGTCTCCCCGGCCGAGCACCTGCAGACCCGTGTTGAGCGAACCCTCCGAGGCTTTCCCGCCCGAGCGATCGATCGGGATCTGGCCTGTCGCCTTGAAGAAGACACGCGTCGCCCAGCCCTTGATGCCGCGGCCGGTGAAGTAATCGCTCTTGGCGAGGAAGGTCATCGGCCGGTCGATCATCAGCGGCAGGAAGATCGAGTCCGCGAAGGAGAGGTGGTTGCTGGCGAGGATGGCCGCACCGTTTGCGGGGATGTTGCGCCGGCCCACGATCCACGGCCGGAAGATCGCCTTCACGATCGGTCCGATCACGATGTACTTCATCAGCCAGTAGAACATTGTCAGCCCCCTGCGACCGCCCGACGTCGAGCCAGATCCGCGACACCGATCACGCCGGCATCGTTCGTGAGACGGGCCACCTGGAAATCGGCGACCGGACGATAACCATACGCGGGCATCGCGGCGGCGAAGGCCTCCCGCATCGGCTCCAGCAGCACGTCGCCGAGCTGCGACACTCCCCCGCCGATGACGAAACGCTCCGGGTCGAGGATGGCGGCGAGCCCGCCGCACGCCGTGCCGACGGCGACCGCGATGCGGCGGAGCGCCTCGAGCGCGCCGGGGTCGCCGTCCTGGACCAGCCGGGAGATGGCGGATCCGGTGAGGCCGCCCTGCTCGCGGGACGCGGCGGCGAGGCGCGCGCCGATGCCGAACTCGGCGTCGACGGCGATCTCCCGCGCCTCGAGTTGCAGAGCACGACCCGAGCCGTACACCTCGAGACAGCCGCGCTGACCGCATCCGCACGTTCGACCCTCGGGCACGAGGCGCATGTGCCCGAGCTCCGCGGCCACGCCGTGACCGCCGGAGAGGAGATTGCCGTCGACCACGACAGCGCCGCCGACGCCCGTACCGAGCGTCAGCATGACGACATCCCGTAGATCCTCGCCGGCCCCGAAGCGGTACTCCGCCCAGCCCGCCGCGTTGGCGTCGTTCTCGATGTGAACCCGCGCGCCGGTGCGCTGCTCGATGCGCTCGCGCAGCGGCTCGTCGCGCCAGGCGATGTTGGGAGCGAAGTAGACGGTCGAACGCTCCCGGTCGATGAATCCGGCAGCTGCGACGCCGGCCACGAGCTGCTCGCCCGCCGACAGTTCCGTGATCATCTGCGCCACGGCGACCTCGATGCCCGTCACATCCGTGGGGGTCGCGACACGCGCCCTGCGGACGATGGTGCCGTGCTCGTCGACCACGCCACCGGCGATCTTCGTTCCGCCGATGTCGATTCCCACTGCGAACACTGTCGTCCCTTCGTCCGGTAAGGCCTCCAGAAGCTTAGTCGTCGCACGGCAGATCGCCTTCCGCGGGGCCGGAACAAGTCGTCCTGACGGTCGGGACGGTGGGACTCAGTTCCACGCATGCGTAGACTTGCGTCTCATAGCAACCCGTCCGGTACCGAAGGAGCTGCCGACATGAGCGCAACAGTGTTCGAAGTGCCCGCGATCGTCCCCGCCGACCCGCACGCCAACGTGGGCGATCTGCTCGTGGAGCGCGTGCGAGCGACCCCCGACCGCCCGCTGTTCGCCGTCCCCGACGGAGACGGTTGGCGCGACATCACGGCACGGGAGTTCGAGCGCCAGGTCGTCTCGCTCGCGAAGGGCTTCGTCTCGGCGGGTGTGGCCCCCGGCGACAAGGTGGGCTTCCTCGCCCGCACGACCTACGACTGGACCCTGGTCGACTTCGCGCTCTTCTACGCGGGCGCGGTCATGGTGCCGATCTACGAGACGAGCTCACCGAGCCAGATCGAGTGGATCCTGTCCGACTCCGGCGCGGTGGCCTGCCTCGTCGAGACGGCCGAGCACGCGGCCCGTCTTGCCGAGGTGCGCGACAAGCTCCCCCTCGTGCGGTCCTCGTGGCAAATGTTCGCGGGCGACCTGGACACGATGATCACGGCCGGCTCCGCCGTGCCCGACGAGGAGATCGAGCGCCGACGCTCTCTCGCCGAATCCTCCGATATCGCCACGCTCATCTACACATCGGGATCGACAGGCCGGCCGAAGGGATGCGTGCTGACGCACGGCAACTTCGTCGAGCTCGCACGCAACTCCGCGACATCGTTGAAGGAGGTCGTCAACACCCCCGGCGCCTCCACCGTCCTGTTCATCACGACGGCGCACGTGTTCGCGCGTTTCATCTCGATCCTCAACATCCACGCGGGTGTGAAGACGGGCCACCAGCCCGACACGAAGCAGCTGCTGGCCGCTCTCGGTTCCTTCAAACCGACCTTCCTGCTCGCCGTCCCGCGCGTGTTCGAGAAGGTCTACAACTCGGCGGAGCAGAAGGCGGAGGCCGGAGGCAAGGGCAAGATCTTCCGCGCGGCCGCGCAGGTCGCGATCGATCACTCCGCCTATCTGCAGGACGGGCGGCGCATCCCCCTGGGGATGAAGATCAAGTTCGCCCTGTTCGACAAGCTCGTCTACAGCAAGCTGCGCGACGCGATGGGGGGCCAGGTCCGCTACGCCGTCTCGGGTTCCGCGCCCCTCGGTCCGCGCCTCGGCCACTTCTTCCACAGCCTCGGCGTGCACATCCTCGAGGGCTACGGCCTGACCGAGACCACCGCACCCGCCACGGTGAACCTCGCAACACGGTCCAAGATCGGCACCGTCGGTCCCGCGATCCCCGGTGTCGGCATCCGGCTCGCGGAGGACGGCGAGATCCAGGTGCGCGGCGTGAACGTGTTCAAGGAGTACTGGCAGAACCCGGAGGCGACGGCCGCAGCGTTCGACGGCGATTGGTTCAAGACCGGAGACCTCGGTTCGCTCGACGACGACGGCTACCTGACGATCACCGGCCGCAAGAAGGAGATCATCGTCACCGCGGGCGGCAAGAACGTCGCACCCGCCGCGCTCGAGGACCCGATCCGGGCCAACCCGATCATCGGACAGGTCGTCGTCGTGGGCGATCAGAAGCCGTTCATCTCGGCTCTGGTCACCCTCGACCCCGAGATGCTGCCGACCTGGCTGGAGAACAACGGCCGTCCGAAGGATCTGACCATCGCGCAGGCGGCTCATGACCCCGCTGTCCGCGCCGAGGTGCAGCTGGCCATCGACAAGGCGAACGCCGGGGTCTCCCGCGCGGAGTCGATCCGCAAGTTCGTCATCCTGCCCACCGAGTGGACGGAGGCCAGCGGCCACCTCACGCCGAAGCTGTCGATCAAGCGCAACGTGATCCTCGCGGACTTCGCGGACGACGTCGAGCAGCTGTACCGGGCGCCCGAGGAGACCACGCAGAACGTGCCGCTCCCCTGACCGAGTGAGAAGGGGGCCCGCATCCGATGCCGGATGCGGGCCCCCTTCTTCGTCACTCAGAACCAGTCGCTCTCGCGCACCTCGCGCAGGGCCACCCGCCGGCGCTCCTTGTCGAGCCGGTCCAGGTACAGCATCCCGTCGAGGTGGTCGGTCTCGTGCTGCAGCGCCTGCGCCATGAGGCCCTCGCCTTCCAGCACGAGCTCGTTCCCGTCGAGATCGATCCCGACGACCTTCGCGTACGGGTACCGCAGGACGTCGTGCCACAGACCCGGCACCGAGAGGCACCCCTCGCCCGTCAGCTGCGGCTCACCCGAGACCTCCACCAGGACCGGGTTCAGGATGTATCCGATCTCGCCGTCGACGTTGTAACTGAACGCCCGCAGGCCCACACCGATCTGCGGAGCGGCGACCCCTGCTCGGCCGGGCAGCTCGACGGTCTCGACGAGATCGCGCACGAGCGCCTGAATGCCCTCATCGATGTCGACGATCTCGCTCGCGCGGCTCTTCAGCACGGGATCCCCGAAGAGTCGAATGGCGCGAACCGTCATGACGCGGCCGCCACGCGCAGACCTTCGACGGCGACGGCGGCGAGCTGACGCGCCGCGGCACGTGTCGCAGGCTGGAGGTCGCGGAAGGAGATCGCGCTGCCCGTGGCGATGCGCGCGTCGTAGGGCACCCGCACGACCTGACGCACGCGCGAGCGGAAGTGCTCCTCCAGTTCGTCCAGGCGCACCAGCGGCGCCCCGGGACGTGACGCGTTCAGCACGACGACAGCCGAGCGCGCCAGAGCCGTGTAGCCGTTCGTCTCCAGCCAGGTGAGCGTCTCGGAGGCAAGTCGTGCCTCGTCGACGCTGAGCCCCGACACGATGACGAGCGCGTCGGCGGCTTCCAGCGTCGCGTCCATCACCGAGTGCACGATGCCCGTGCCGGTGTCGGTCAACACGATGGAGTAGTAATGCGCGGCGAGAGCGGCGACCTCGCGGTAGTCCGCATCGTCGAACGCCTCGGACACGTGAGGATCGCTGTCGGAGGCGAGCACATCCAGGCGGGTGTCGTCGCGGGCGACGATCGCCGAGATCTCGTTGAAGCCGTGGATCGGTGCCGCATGGGTGGCGAGATCGCGCACCGTCTTGCCGCTGGGGCGGCCCACGCGCTCGGCGAGCGTTCCGCGGTCGGGATTCGCGTCCAGCGCGATGACCCGGTCGTCGCGGGCGTCCGCCAGCGCCATTCCGAGCAGAGCGGTCACCGTCGTCTTGCCTACGCCGCCCTTTCGCGAGAGGACCGCCACGAAGCGCGCGCCGCCGTCGAGGGGTGCGGCGATCCGTTCGTCGAGCGCGCGCCGCTCGCGGGAACGACGACTGTCACCCAGGCGCACCCGCCCGCCGCTGAGCGTGTAGACCAGGTTCGGCCAGGCACCCTCGGGCTCGCGCTTGGGCAGACGGTCGGTCTCCAGCAACCGGTCGGCCGTCAGCAGGTCCGCGCTCTCGCGCTTGGACTCCTCCTGATCGACGCGGCGCGCAGCAAGGGTGACGGGGGCGGGGGTGGCATCAGCCGCGACGGGTGTCGGCTCGGATCGCGTCGCGCCCGTGGGCGCGGCCGTCGCAGGCGCGGCAGGAGCCGCCGGCGCCACGGGCTCGGTCGTGGCCACGGGAACACGCACCCGCGTGCTCGGCGGGGTCGGCGTGGCCGTCGCGGGCGCGCGCACCACGGCGGCCGGAGGCTCCTCGGCCGCGGGAGGCTCGATCTCCGCGTCGTGGACGTCGAGGTCGGAGGTGCGCACCGGCGAGAACTCGCCCGTGTCCTCCAAGGTGGCGATGACGACGGGCTCGGCCGCGAGGACCGTCTCGTCGGCGACGACGTCGTCGTCGAGTCCGTCGTCGTCATCGGCGACCGGCAGAGTCACCGCGACCTGCGCGGTCTGGGTTCCGAGAATGTCGATGCCGGCCGCGTCGACGCGGACCGGTTGGTCCAGGATGTCGTCGTCGTGGCCGGTCATCTGATCGTCACGATCAGGCATGGCTTAGGTACTCCCAACGGGCCGCCGGAGAGCCGGCGCCCACCTCAGGCTAATGCGCCCCTTTGACCACGACCAAAAGGTCGCCCGCTTCGACCTGCTGAGTCGGCCCGATCGCGAGCCTCTCGACGACGCCGTCGATGGGGCTCGTGATGGCCGCCTCCATCTTCATGGCCTCGATGGACGCGACCGCCTCTCCCGCCCGTACCCGCGCCCCCGGAGCCACCTTGAGCGTGACGACTCCGGAGAACGGCGCGGCGATCTGGCCGGCCTTGGAGGTGTCGGCCTTCTCCGCGGGCGCAGCCTCGACCGCGATGGAACGGTCCTGAACGAAGACCGGTCGCAGCTGACCGTTGAGCGTCGTCATGACGGTGCGCATGCCCTTGTCGTCAGGCTCGCCGATCGCCTCCAGGCCGACCCACAGTTGCACGCCCCGTTCGATCTCGACGACGTGCTCGCCGCCGGGCGTCAACCCGTAAAGGTAGTCCGCTGTGTCGAGCACAGCGAGATCGCCGTAGGTGTCGCGCGCCTCATGGAAGGTGCGGGTGGGGCCCGGGAACAGCAGCCGGTTGAGGGTCGTGCGCCGGCTCGCGCCGGGCTCGGCCAACGCCGCCTCATCCGTCTCGTCGAGGGCGCCCGCGGTGTCGGCGACCGTACGGCCTGCGAGCACCTTCGTGCGGAACGGCTCGGGCCATCCGCCCGGCAGATCGCCCAGCTGACCCGCCATGAACGACACGACCGAGTCCGGGATGTCGTAGTTCTGGGGGTTCTCCGCGAAGTCGGCGGGATCGGCGCGGACGGCAGCCAGGTGCAGCGCGAGGTCGCCGACCACCTTCGACGACGGGGTCACCTTCGGAACGCGTCCGAGGATGTCGTTCGCCGCCGCATACATGTCCTCGATCAGCTCGAAATCCTCCGCAAGCCCGAGGGCGATGGCCTGCTGACGCAGGTTCGACAGCTGACCGCCGGGAATCTCGTGGCGGTACACACGCCCCGTGGGGCCCGGCAGTCCGGACTCGAACGGGTGGTACAGGTGACGCACCGCCTCCCAGTAGGGCTCGAGATCGGCGACCGCCGCGAGCGGGATGCCGGTGTCGCGCTCGGTGTGGGCGAGGGCGGCGACGAGCGCCGAGAGCGACGGCTGACTCGTGGTGCCCGACATCGGCGCGGCCGCGGCGTCCACCGCATCCGCCCCCGCGGCACTGACGGCCAGGAGCGTCGCCAGCTGGCCGCCCGCCGTGTCGTGGGTGTGCACGTGGACGGGGACGTCGAAGCGCTCCCGCAGCGCACTGACGAGGCGAGCTCCGGCGGCGGGGCGCAGGAGGCCCGCCATGTCCTTGATGCCGATGATGTGCGCTCCGGCGGAGACCATTTCGTCCGCCAGGCGCAGGTAGTAGTCGAGCGTGTAGAGATCCTCGTCCGGATCGAGCATGTCGCCCGTGTAGCAGAGCGCCGCTTCGGCGACGGCCGTTCCCGTGGCAAGGACGGCGTCGATCGCCGGACGCATCTGTGTCACGTCGTTGAGGGCGTCGAAGATGCGGAAGATGTCGACGCCGGATGCGGCCGCCTCCGCGACGAAGGCGTCGGTCACCGCCGTCGGGTACGGCGTGTAGCCGACGGTGTTGCGCCCGCGCAGCAGCATCTGGATCGCGATATTGGGCAGGCCCTGGCGCAACGCGTCGAGGCGCTCCCAGGGGTCCTCGCCGAGGAAGCGCAACGCGACGTCGTAGGTCGCGCCGCCCCAGGCCTCCACGGACAGCAGCTGCGGGGTCAGCCGGGCGACATAGGGGGCGACGGTCGCGAGATCCTTCGTGCGCACCCGCGTGGCCAGCAGCGACTGGTGAGCGTCGCGGAACGTCGTGTCGGTGACGGCGAGCCGCGTCTGGGCGCGCAGATCGGCGGCGAAGCGTGCCGGCCCCAACTCCTGCAGGCGCTGGCGCGAGCCGGCCGGCGCCGGGGAGCGCAGGTCGAGGTGGGGAAGCTTCGCCGTCGGCGTCGCCGTCACCGGCCTCGCCCCGTGCGGCTGGTTGACCGTGACGTCGACGAGCCAGTTGAGGATCTTCGAGCCGCGGTCCTTCGACTCCCGTCCGCGCAGCAGCTCGGGGCGCTCGTCGATGAAGGAGGTGCTGATGTCCCCCGCCGCGAACGCCGGGTCGTCCAGGACGGCCTGCAGGAAAGGGATGTTGGTCGAGACGCCGCGGATGCGGAACTCCGCCAGCGCGCGGCGGGCCCTCGCGACGGCCGCCGGGAAGTCGTGGCCGCGGCAGGTCAGTTTGGCCAGCATCGAGTCGAAGTGCGGACTGATCTGCGAGCCCGCCGCCGTCGTCCCGCCGTCGAGGCGGATGCCGGCTCCACCCGGGGAGCGGTACGTCGTGATCTTGCCGGTGTCGGGACGGAATCCCTGCGTCGGATCCTCGGTCGTCAACCGGCACTGCAGCGCGGCGCCGCGCAGCGGGATCTCGGGCTGCGTGAGGCCCAGCTCGGCCAGCGTGGCTCCCGCGGCGATCCGCATCTGGGCCTGCACGAGGTCGACGTCCGTGACCTCCTCGGTGACGGTGTGCTCCACCTGGATGCGGGGGTTCATCTCGATGAAGACGACCTCGCCGGCGCGAGGGCCGGCCGTCTCCAGGAGGAACTCCACCGTGCCGGCGTTCTCGTAGGCGATGGACCGGGCGAAGGCGACGGCGTAGCGGTGCAGGTCGGCGCGCACGCTGTCGTCGAGGTTGGGCGCCGGCGCGATCTCGATGACCTTCTGGTGGCGGCGCTGCACCGAGCAGTCGCGCTCGTAGAGATGCACGGTCTCACCCGCCCCGTCGGCGAGCACCTGGACCTCGATGTGCCGCGGGCGCTGCACGGCCTGCTCGAGGAACATCCGTGGGTCGCCGAACGCGCTCTGCGCCTCCCGCATCGCCTCGGCCAGTGCCGGGCCGAGCTCGGCGGCGGTCTCGACACGCCGCATCCCGCGCCCGCCGCCGCCGGCGACCGCCTTCGCGAACAGCGGGAAGCCGATCTCCTCCGCCGCAGCCAGGAGCGCATCGACGTCGTCGGAAGCCTCGCTCGATCGCAGCACCGGCACACCCGCATCCCGCGCGTGCTGTTTGGCGGTGACCTTGTTGCCGGCCATCGCGAGCACGCGGGCCGGCGGACCGATGAACGCGATCCCCTCCTCGGCCGCGCGCGCGGCGAGTTCCGGATTCTCGGAGAGGAAGCCGTAGCCGGGATAGATGGCGTCCGCACCCGACTCGACGGCCACGCGGATGATCTCTTCGACGTCGAGGTACGCCCGCACCGGAGCTCCCTTGGTGCCGATCTGGTACGCCTCGTCCGCCTTCAGGCGGTGCAGGGAGAACCTGTCCTCGTAGGGATAGATGGCGACCGTGCGGGCCCCGACTTCGAATGCCGCGCGGAAGGCGCGGATCGCGATCTCGCCGCGGTTGGCGACCAGGATCTTCCGGAACATGAGGACCTCGCATCCGTCGTGAGGCGGGGGGCGTCCGGCGGCCGGGATCGCCGCCTCACACATCGTTGAGTGTGCTCACAGCCTAGGGGACGGTAACGTAGGGAAGCGTGCACGTCCTTTCCGTCAGTTCCCTCAAAGGCGGCGTCGGCAAGACGACCGTGACACTCGGTCTCGCCTCGGCGGCCTTCGCGCGCGGCGTGCGGACCCTCGTCGTGGACCTCGACCCGCAATCCGATGTCTCCACCGGCATGGACATCCAGGTCGCCGGCCGTCTGAACGTGGCCGACGTCCTCGCCAACCCCAAGGACAAGGTCGTCAAGCAGGCGATCACTTCCAGCGGTTGGACGAAGGTGCACCCGGGCACGATCGACGTCATGATCGGCAGCCCGTCCGCCATCAACTTCGACGGACCTCACCCCAGCGTGCGCGATGTGTGGAAGCTCGAAGAGGCCCTGGCCACGGTGGAGGCGGACTACGACCTCGTCCTCATCGACTGCGCCCCGTCCTTGAACGCGCTCACCCGCACAGCCTGGGCGGCCAGCGACCGCGTCGTCGTGATCACGGAGCCTGGCCTGTTCTCCGTCGCCGCCGCCGACCGCGCCCTCCGCGCGATCGAGGAGATCCGCCGCGGTCTCTCCCCGCGCCTTCAGCCCCTGGGCATCGTCGTGAACCGCGTTCGTCCCCAGTCGATCGAACACCAGTTCCGGATCAAGGAATTGCGGGACATGTTCGGCCCGCTCGTGCTCTCCCCCCAGCTGCCCGAGCGCACCTCGCTGCAGCAGGCACAGGGTGCGGCGAAGCCCCTGCACATCTGGCCCGGCGACTCCGCTCAGGAGCTTGCGGCCGACTTCGACGCGCTGCTGGACCGGATCATGCGCACGGGGCGTATCGCGACCCCCGAGGACGTGCCAGCGCAGTGAGCCCGATGCGAGAGCCGCCGGCCTGAGGGTCGGCGGCTCTTCCGTTGGTGCGTCCGAGCACGCGAAGCGCCCTGGCCGACGGGGCGCAGGCGCGCGACGCGGTCAGGCCGTGCGGCGCGTGCGGCGGGCAGCGAGCTCGTCGGAGGGGTCCGGGACCTGCGGATCGAACGAGACGAGCGTGGACTCGACCTCGCGAAGGACCTTGCCGACCGCGATGCCGAAGACGCCCTGGCCGCGGCTGACGAGGTCGATGACCTCGTCGTTGGAGGTGCAGAGGTAGACCGACGCCCCGTCGCTCATGAGGGTGGTACCGGTGAGGTCGCGGATGCCGGCGACGCGCAGCTGCTCGACCGCGGTGCGGATCTGCTGCAGCGAGATGCCGGTGTCGAGGAGGCGCTTGACGAGCTTGAGCACGAGGATGTCGCGGAAGCCGTACAGGCGCTGCGATCCCGATCCGGAGGCACCGCGGACCGTGGGCTCGACGAGCTCGGTCCGCGCCCAGTAGTCGAGCTGACGGTAGGTGATGCCGGCCGCGCGCGCTGCGACCGCGCCGCGATACCCCACCTCGTCGTCCATCTGCGGCAGACCGTCGGTGAAGAGGAGGTCGGCAGCGAGGGGGATCTCGCCGAGCGGTTCGCCAGCGGTCATGCGGGCGCCTCCTTCGTGTCGCGGGTTGCTTCCACGCTAGAGGAGGCCTCCCCCTCCGGCAATGACATCCGCCTCGAAGATTCGGCGTGTCGCGCGATCATCCGTCGAGCCGCTCGAGCGAGGCGCGCACGAGTGCCTCGCGAACGTCGGCGATGCGCCTGGCGAGCTCCGGAGCGGTCTCCGCGGCGCGGCCGCGCGAGGCCGCGTCCGTGCGGCGACGCAGTGGCGCGAGGGCCGACTCCACGAGCGACACATCACGATCGGCGCTCTGCTTCACTGCACGCAGGTGGCGCGGTTCGATGCCGTGACGGTCGAGGGCGACGAGCGCGCGCAGCATCGCCAGCGCCTGCTCGTCGTAGGTCTCCCCGCCGACGATGAGCCCCGTGCTCAGCGCATCGTTGAGCAGCTGTGTCCCCGCCCCCGCGGTGCGGAGCAACTCGTCACGGCGGTAGCGTCGAGCGGCGGGGACGATCGATCGCGGCACGCCGCCCGCAGGAGACGCGGGATCGCGCCCCGCGTCCAGGTCGTCGAGGTACTCGCGGATGACCACGAGAGGCAGATAGTGATCGCGCTGCAGGGTGAGTGCCAGACGCAACCGCTCGAGGTCTTTCGGCGTGAACTTGCGGTAGCCGGTCTCGGTGCGTCGCGGGGTGACGATGCCCTGCACCTCGAGGAAGCGCAGCTTCGAAGAGGTCAGCGCGGGGAACTCGGGGGTCAACCGCGCAAGCACCTGCCCGATGCTGAGCAGGCCCGTGGCCTCACTGCGGCCGCGGGCGGAGACCGCCGCCATCAGCCTTCGACTGCCGGAAGGTCGGCGGGCGAGACGAAGAAGTTGAGACGGAACTTGCCGATGCGCACCTCGGCGCCGTTGCTGAGCGTGTCGCGGTCGACGCGTTCGCCGTTGACGTAGGTTCCGTTGAGCGAGCGCTGGTCGACGATCTCGAAGGCCCGTCCGACGCGTGTGATCTCGGCGTGACGGCGCGAGACGGTGACGTCGTCGAAGAAGATGTCGGCGTCCGGATGCCGGCCGACGGTCGTCACGTCGGTGTCGAGCAGGTAGCGGGCTCCCGCCGTCGGACCGGAACGAACGATGAACAGAGCGGCCCCCGAAGGGAGCGCCTCGATCGCCTCGAGCTCGGGTTCACTCAGCTCGCTGCCGAACGGCACGAACGACAGGTCCGAGTCGTGCCCGAAGGTCTGCGTGGTGTCGTGCGCCGGAACGGCTCGGTCGCTTTCGCGACGGATGCTGTCCGGGCGGGGCCTGTACTGCTCGTCCACGTCGTCCTCCTCTCACCCAGCCTAACCGATCGGACCCTCTGCCCGACATCGGCGGGGGAAGCGGATTCTGCGCACGGCATGCATCGGCGCCATCGGGCGTCCCACCACGCACAGCCGGTCGAAAGCACGCGGCGTTAGGCTCGTCGCCGTGACCTCCCAGACCTCTCGCCGCCGTCCCGTGCGCGCGCTCGTCGCCGCTCTCGCCACGCTTCTGATCGCTTCCGGCGGGGTGCTCTTGGGCACAGCGCCCGCGTTCGCCCACGATGAGCTCGTCTCCTCCGACCCCGCGTCGGGTTCGACGGTCGACGCGCTGCCCGCGGCGCTCACCCTCACCTTCAGCGGGGACCTGCTCTCCGACGCGTCCACCACCGTCGTGCAGGTCACGGACGCCTCCGGTGCGTCTCTGACCGACGGGGCGCCGACCGTCAGCGCCAACGTCGTCACCCAGCCCCTGACCGGTTCGGCCGGCGGCACCGTCTCGGTGGCGTGGCGTGTCGTCTCCAGCGACGGCCACCCGATCTCCGGCGAGTTCGCGTTCACCTCGAACGCTGCCCCGGCGACGACTCCGACCCCGACCGAGACGCCCGAAGCGACCCCAGATGCCGCTGCGACCCCCGAGCCGACGATGACGACTCTCACCGAACCGGCCTCGAGTCCCGACCAGTCCGCCCCTGTGTGGCCCTGGATCGTGGGAGCCGTCGTCGTGCTTGTCGCGATCGGCCTCGTGGTGTGGCTCCTGGGCACCAGGGCTCGCCAGCAGAAGCAGGCTGCGAACGAGCGGACGGCAGGCCGTTCGAACTCCACCGAGCGATAGGCTTGACGCATGCCTCATTACGACGTCGTCATCCTCGGCGCGGGCCCCGGCGGGTACGTCGCGGCCGTGCGCAGCGCACAGCTCGGCCTCTCCACCGCCGTCATCGAAGAGAAGTACTGGGGCGGTGTCTGCCTCAACGTCGGCTGCATCCCCTCCAAGGCGCTTCTCAAGAACGCGGAGCTCGCCCACACCTTCGCCCACAAGGCAAAGCTGTTCGGCATCACCGGCGAGGTGAGCTTCGACTACGGCGTGGCGTTCGACCGCAGCCGTGACGTGGCGGAGGGTCGCGTCAAGGGCATCCACTACCTGATGAAGAAGAACAAGGTCACCGAGTACGACGGCCGCGGGACCTTCGTGGACGACCACTCCATCGACGTCGCGAAGAGCGACGGCTCCACCGAGCGCGTCACCTTCGACAACGTCATCATCGCCACGGGCTCCACCGTGCGTCTGCTTCCGGGCGTGACCCTCAGCGAGAACGTCGTCACCTACGAGGAGCAGATCCTCTCCCGCGAGCTCCCGTCCTCGATCGTCATCGTCGGCGCCGGCGCGATCGGCATGGAGTTCGCCTACGTCATGTCGAACTACGGCGTGAAGGTCACGATCATCGAGTTCCTCGACCGCGCGCTTCCCAACGAGGACGCCGACGTGTCGAAGGAGATCCAGAAGCAGTACCGCAACTACGGCATCGACATCCTGACCTCCACCAAGGTCGAGTCGGTCGTCGACTCCGGCGACAAGGTCACCGTGACCTACACCGACAACAAGAGCGGTGCGCAGAGCTCGATCGAGTCCGACAAGGTGCTCATGTCGATCGGCTTCGCCCCGCGCGTCGAGGGCTTCGGCCTCGAGAAGACCGGGGTCGCCCTCACCGACCGCGGTGCCATCGCGATCGACGACTACATGCGCACGAACGTGCCGCACATCTACGCCATCGGCGACGTCACCGCCAAGCTGCAGCTCGCCCACGTCGCCGAGGCGCAGGGTGTCGTCGCGGCCGAGACGATCGGCAAGGCGGAGACCATGGCGCTCGGCGACTACCGGATGATGCCCCGCGCGACGTTCTGCTCGCCGCAGGTCGCCTCCTTCGGCCTCACCGAGGCGCAGGCGCGGGAGACCGGTCGCGAGATCAAGGTCGCGACCTTCCCCTTCATGGCCAACGGCAAGGCACACGGACTCGGTGAGCCCGTCGGCTTCGTCAAGCTGATCGCCGACGCGGAGCACCTCGAGCTGCTCGGCGGCCACATGATCGGACCGGACGTGTCGGAGCTTTTGCCCGAGCTGACGCTGGCCCAGAAGTGGGACCTCACCGCACTCGAGCTGGCGCGCAACGTGCACACGCACCCCACGCTGTCCGAGGCGCTGCAGGAGGCCTTCCACGGCCTTGCTGGCCACATGATCAACTTCTGATCCCCGGATCGAACGCAGAAGGCGCCCTCCGCGAGGAGGGCGCCTTCTGCGTCGTCGGGGTCAGCGCCCGAGGGCGCGACCGAGCTTGGAATCGGATACGGACACCGTGCCGCCGGCAGCGATGACCAGCGCGTCGGCTGCGGCGAAGAACGTCGCCCGCCAAGCGGAGTCGGCAGGAGCGGCGGGTCCCAGCTCCACCTCCCACTCGCGCCATGCCCTCTCGGTGCCCGTCGCGGCCTCACTCGCCCGCACGCGATCGTCCACGACCTCCGCGACGACACCGCCGTGGGCGTCGCGAAGGAGGTACGCGGTGCGGCTGTTGCGGATGCGGGCGATCTGCACGAACGGGCCGGAAGCCCAGTTCGCGACGGCGGCGGCGACCGCATCCGGCACCGTCAGCTCGTCATCGACGATCGGCCACCCCCATTCGTGACGACCTTCGGGGGCGCTCGACTTCACGTGCCAACCGGCGTCGTGACCGCCGGTGCGGCGGCGGATCGCCACCTTCGCACGAGCGAGGTCCAGGGCCGGAGTGTCGAAGTATCTGGCGTCGAGGTCACGCCGCTCGGCGGCGTCGACGCTCGCCACGTCGGGCAGGGACGACCAGTCCGGCAGCGGCGTTTCGGCCTCTGCGTCGTAGGTGCGCTCGATCTCGACCGAGCGGGTCGGCTCCTGGGGCGCGCTCACTCGTTGCGGTCTTCTTCGTCGGGATTGACCGGTTCGGTCGTCTCGACGAAGGCGAAGACCTCCTGCTGCGGGCCGTCGGCGTCGGCGTCGGCCGCCTGGCGCTGGTAGACCAGCTGCCCCTCGCCGTAGGGAACGATGAGCGCGTCGTCGACGCCTTCTTCCAGAGGGATGACCTGCCCGTCGAGGGGGCCTCCGGTCAGTCGTGCGATAGCCATGCCGCCCAGCCTAGACCTCGGGATGACGCCGCCCGCCCGGCGCGCACGGTGGCCTAGAATCCCGACGTGAAACCCTTCGTGCTGCTCGCGACCCGGGCCGAGGACGGCCCCGCCGACGAGGAGTACGCGCTCATGCTCCGGCACTCGGGCCTGACTCCCGCCGAGCTTCGGCGGGTGCGGCTCGAAGCGGAACCGATGCCGCACCTCGACCTCGACCAGCTCTCGGGCATCATCGTCGGCGGAGGTCCCTTCAACGCCTCGGATCCGCCCGAGAGGAAGTCGTCCGTGCAGGTACGGGTGGAACGCGAGATGTCGGCCCTCCTCGATGAGGTCGTCGCCCGCGACGTGCCGTTCCTGGGCGCCTGCTACGGCGTCGGGACCCTCGGGGTGCACCAGGGTGCCACGATCGATCGCACGCACTCGGAGCCGATCTCCGTCGTCCCCGTCTCCCTCACCGCCCAGGGCCGCGCCGATCCGCTCTTCGCGGGGATGCCCGACACCTTCGACGCGTTCGTCGGCCACAAGGAGGCCGTTCGTCGGCTGCCCGAGCACGTGACGCTGCTCGCCGCCTCGCCGACGTGTCCGGTGCAGGCTTTCCGCATCGGCGCCAACGTCTACGCGACGCAGTTCCACCCTGAGCTCGACGTGGCGGGAATCTCCACCCGCATCCGCGCCTACGCCGGCTACGGCTACTTCGCCGACGGCGAGCTCGACGCCACGCTCGCCGCCGTGCGGCGCGCCCCCGTCACGCACCCGTCGCGCATGCTGAGGACGTTCGTCGAGCGTTACGCGCGCTGAGCCTTCTCGAGGGCCTTGTCCTGCTCGGCCTGGACGGCGGTCTGGGCGCGCTGGAGCTCGTCGGCGGCGATGCGCACCGCATCCTCGGCTCGCTGGCGCCGGCGCTCGGCAAAGGTGGACGCTCCGAAACGCTCCCGCATCCGGTCGTCCGCCTCGCGCGTGATCGTCACGATGACCGAAGCGGAGATCAGCATCACCTGAGCGGAGAGGTTCACCCACAGCAACAGCGCCACGATCGACGCGAACGATGCCAGCAGGGGGTTCGAGCTCGCTCCGCCGACGAACAGTCCCGACAGCTCCTGCAGGACGGTCAGGCCCACACCGCCCACGGCCGCCCCCGCCAGAAGCGCGCGACGCGGCGCCTTGACGCCCGCCATGGTCCAGAACATCAGGAGCACCACGAGCGCATCGAGCACGAAGACGACCAGCACGCCGACGGCACGGGTAGCAATCTGCGCCGCAGCGGAATCGTCCGCCACGCCGAGCCAGGACAGCACCGTCGTCACCGACAGCGACCCGACGAAGGTGGCCGCCGCTGACAGGACGAGCAGCACGGCGATCGCGACGGCGAGGCCGAGGTTGCGCAGCAGCACCCAGAGGAAGAACACGTCCTCACCCGACGTGTCAGCGATCGTGCGCACAGCCATCCGCAGCGAGCCGATCGCACCGATCGCCGCGCCGACCAGACCGACGAGCGAGATCACGCCCGCGATCGTGAGACCGGCGGGCGCCTCGATCGCAGACAGATCGATCAGTCCCTCTCCGTCGGTCCCGACGAGCCCGGGAACCGCGGAGTTCACCGCGTCCGCGAGGGAGCTCAGAGCGGCGGGGTTGCCCGCCAGCCACATCGCGGCGATCGAGAAGCCGAGCAGCACGGCGGCGAAGATGCTGAACAACGCGCGATAGGTGACGCTGTCGGCGAGCTGGGGGCCGCGACGCTCGCTGTAGCGCAGGAAGGCACGGACCAGGGTTCTGCGCAGCGCCCAGGCTGTCGCGCGGGCGAGGAGCGGCTGCGGGGAGGCGGATGTGCTGCTCATCGCGCCAGGCTAGCGTCCGCGCTCGTCTGCGCGGCTCGGTTGACAGGGGACCTGTCGATCCTCAGGTCAGGGCGCTGAGGCCGATGACGACCCAGGCGCCGAGCAGCATCCACGGTCCGAAGGGGATGCGGGTTCGACGCCCGGCGCGACGCGAAAGCAGCAGGCCCACGCTGAAGAGACCTCCGAGCAGGAACCCGGCGAACAGTCCCAGCAGCAGCGCGTCCCAGCCGAGATACCCGAGCGCGATTCCGAGCAGGCCGGCCAGCTTGACGTCGCCGCCGCCCATTCCGCGAGGCTGCACGAGGCGCAGCAGGAAGTAGAAGACGAAGGCGATCGCGCCGCCCGCGACCGCCTGGAGGAAGGCGACCAGGTCTGCGCGTGCGAAGGAGGCGAGAGCCAGAGCCGCGAGGAGGAACGGATACGCGGGCAGTACGAGGGCGTTCGGCAGCCGGTGCGTGCGCAGATCGATCACCGCGAGCACGACGCTCAGGACTGCGAGAGCGCCGTAGGCGACCAGCAGCACGAGCCCGGCGGAGTCCATCTCACGCGTCCAGGACCGTCAATCGGACCGCGATCTCGTCGCCCTCGCCCGCTGCGGCGGCCTCGCGTACGGCGCGCTTGACCGGCAGGTGGAAGGTTCCGCTGGCCGCATCCGGGAAGACGGACGTGCGCCACGAGACGCCGGCGACCTCGACCGCCACCCGCACCGCCCCGAAGCCGCTCGGCGGCCGAGGCACCTCGCGGATCATCTCGCTCGCGTCCGCGGGCAGCGCGACGAAGAACCACTCGGCATCCCGGCGCGCCTCCCACCGGAACAGCGGCGCCCGGAACGTGAAGTGCATCAGCCCAGCGTAGAACCGGACTCCGGCGAGTCGGCGCCTTTCCCCAGGCGCCGTGAACGCACCGGCGGGCGGACCGCGGCGCGGAACCGACCACGCGGCCAGCTCGCGGCGAAGGTGGTGAGGACCTTACCCAGACGCTCTGCCAGCCCGCGCGGGTGCACGAGCGGACGCGACGAGACGGGCATGCGCAGCTGCCGGTCCCAACGCACGCCGTCGGAGCGGCGGAGGTGGATCGTCAGGTCCAGGTCGTCGTGCACGCGCGCATCGTCACGGCGGACCTGGTCGCGCACGCGCGCCCAGACGCCGGTGCGCATCGCGAAGTTGGAACCGAACACCAGCGGGATGCCGAGCCAGAGGTTGATCCAGAGGCGCCCACCGCCGATGTACCAGTGCTCGCCGAGGTAGTGCACCAGGCGAGTGGACCCGTAGAACTCGGCGCCGCCCGTGAGCACACCCATGTCCGCATCGGCCGCGAAAGCGCGGTCGATGCGCAGCAGCCAGTCCGGATGGGGGCGCGAGTCCGCATCCAGCCTCGCGATCACGTCGGCATCGGTCGAGGCGGCGTCGTACCCCGCGGCGGCGGCGGGCCAGATACCGACGACGGTCTCGACGATGACCTCGGCGCCCGCGGCACGCGCGACCGCCGCCGAGTCGTCGCTGCTCGCATTGTCGACGACGATGATCCGGTCGGCCGGGCGCTGCTGTCGGGCGAGTGCACCGAGACACGCGGCGAGCATCTCGGCGTCGTCGCGGCACGGGATGACCACAGCGATCCGCATCCCCATAGCCGTCATGCTCCGCGCCCCGCCCGCGCTCGTGCGGGCACCGCGCCGGAAAGCCGGTCGGCCGTGGCTGCGGCGAGCACCGTCACCGTGTAGACGACGAGATCGCGGGCATCAAACACCGTGCCGAGTACGAGCATGATCGGCCAGAACCCGTCACCCCACGCGAGCGGCAGACCGGTGAGCTGGAACAGTTCGACCGCCGTGCACCAGGCCCAGGCGAGGACCGCCGGCAGCCAGACGGCGCGCCGCGGGACGATCACGACGGCGAGCAGGTACACCAGCAGCGCGTACAGCACGTCTCCCGCGATGTCACCCGCCGCGCCGTCCGGTGCGAACCGGTGCACGCCGAGCCCGGCCACGATCGTGGCCAGGGCGGCGGCGGCCGCCACGAGACGTCGGCGACCGGCGGTCACCAGTGCGGGTGGATCTCGGCCCGCAGGCGTCGGTCGTACACATCGCGGACGACGGCGTCGAAGGCGTCCAGATCGAATCCGCCGTCGAGGAGCGTCGCGGCGTCCGCGTTGGACTGCGCCTGCGCGCTCGTGCGCGCGCCGGGGATGACGCTCGTGACGCCGGGCAGCGCCGCGATCCACGCGAGCACCGCAGCGGGGAGCGAGACGCCCTCCCCCAGCGCGGCGGCGAGCTCATGAGCAGCGACGAGGCCGGTCTCGTAGTCGACGCCGGAGAACGTCTCGCCGCGGTCGAAGGCTTCGCCCTGACGGTTGTAGCTGCGGTGATCGTCGGCGGCGAATCGCGTCTGGCTCGTGTAGCGGCCGCTGAGCAGACCGGATGCCAGCGGCACGCGCGCGAAGACGGCGACCCCCGCATCCGCGGCGGCGGGCAGCACCTCGTCGAGCGGCTTCAGCCGGAAGGGGTTGAGGATGATCTGGACGTTCGTGACGCCGGGTCGGGAGATCGCGCTGAGCGCCTGAGCGCTCGTCTCGACGGAGACGCCGTAGGCCGCGATGGCGCCGTCATCGACCAGTCGTTCCAACTCGTCGTAGGTCGACGCGTCGTCGATCACGCTGGAGGGCGGGCAGTGCAGCTGCACCAGATCGAGCGTGTCGACGCCGAGGTTGCGGCGGGAGCGGTCGGTCCAGGCACGGAAGTTCTCCGGCGAGTAGTTCGCCTTCTCCTGCGGCAGCCGCCGCCCCATCTTCGTCGCGACCGTGATCCCATGCTCACTGCGCTCGCGGAGGAACCGGCCGATGAGCTGCTCGGAACGTCCATCGCCGTAGACGTCGGCGGTGTCGAAGAGGGTGACGCCGGCGTCCGCCGCCGTGCCCAGCACCGCCAGCGCGTCGGCTTCGTCGACCTCACCCCAGTCGGCTCCCAGTTGCCACGTACCCAGTCCCAGTGCGGAGACGGACCTGCCGGTGTTGCCAAGCGGACGCTGCTGCATGCGCCCCAGCCTAGGCCCCGGCCCGCCGTCGGCGAACCGTCGCGGACACGACAGCGACCGCCGTTCCCACGGCCACGCCGAGCAGCGTGTCCAGCAGTCGGTCGCGCAGGAGCGGACCCGCATCGACGGGCACCGCGAGTTCGATCATCAACAGGGCGAGCGGGGTGATGAACACCATCGCGAGTCCGTAGTTGCGTCCCACGAAAAGCTCCGCGCACACCTGGAGGGCGATCGCGACCGCGAGCACCGCCAGCGGCGGCAGGGGCAGCATGAGAAGCGCCGCCGCCAGGAGGATGCCGACACAGGTGCCGATCAACCGCTGGGCGCCTCGCACGATCCGGGCGGTCGTGCTCGCTCCCCCGAGCGCGGCGACGGCGGCGACCATCGCCCAGTACCAGTGGGTGCCCACCAGCGCGAGCCCGACGATCCCGGCGAGGAGCGAACCCACACCGACCGTCACCGCCATCTCGGCGGCGACGCTTCGCCGGGCATCCGGCTTCGTCGCGGACGCCCACGGGAGGCCGCGGCGGAAGAGCGCGATCAGTACCGTCACCGCCACGGCGAACGCGGCGCCGCCGGCACCGACCACCGCGCCCTCGGCGAGCGTGCGCCCGCTCGCCGGGAGTGTCGCGCACGCCCCCGCGGCGAACACCGCGAACAGCGCGCCCGGTGGATGCCACCGGTAGGCGTGCGCGATCAGCGTGACGCCGGCGGCGAGCGCCGCGACGACCACCACGCGCACCGCATCCGGTGCGTCGATGACCGAGAGGGTCGTTCCGAGGACCATGGCCGTCACCTGGACGCCGCCCGCAGCGAGCTGCATCAGGATGCGGTCGCGATAGCCGTCGAGCCGGCCGTAGAGCGATGCGAAGGCGCCGAAACTCGCGTAGACGCTCAGATCGAGCCGGCCGATCGCCCAGAGCACCAGCAGCGGGACCGCCACGGAGACGGCGACCCTCACAGCGACACGATGCTCGCCCTGATGCGGCGACACCTTCACGAACCGGGCGCCGACCTCCCGCATCCGCTCACGCATCCCTCCAGAGTACGCCGGGGCAGGCGCAATTCCCGGCCGCCGGCGCGACATCGCGTGCGGGAGCGCCGGTACGGTGCGGCCCATGAGTGTGTCGGTGGCCGGAACCGTCATCGCGGCGCTCGTCCTGCTGCGACTGCCCGGCGCACTCCCGGATCCGCCGCGTCGCCTCGCTCTCCGCGTGTCGACCGTCCTCGAGCGGCTCGGGCAGGTCGGCTGCCTCGCGGCGGCGGTCCTCGCTCCGGGCTCCGGCACGCGAAGCTGGCCGTGGGCAGTCCTCGTGGCTCTCCTGGTCTCGCTCTACATCGGACGATGGGTGGTGCTCGTCACCTGCGGCGCGGACAAGCGGGAGCTGTTCGCACCGTGGGGTGTGATCCCGGTTCCCATGGCCGTCATTCCCGTGCTGGCCTTCGCCGTGACAGCCGTATGGCTCTGTGCTCCCTGGCTCGCCGCCGCGAGCGGCGCCCTCGCGCTCGGGCACATCCCGGTCTCGCTCGCGGTGGCGAGATCGTGTCGGAGCACGCCGTGAGCACCCTCGCCGTCTGGTGGATACCGGTCGGCGCGGGCGGATGGCTGGTGCCGCGCGCGAGCGGGATGTGGGAGCGGTTGACGGCGGCCCGCGAGGGCCGCGCGGCGCGGCCTCTCCTCCACGCCGCCATCGAGATCACCGGTCTTCGGGGGCGGTTCGTCATCGAGATGGCACCGGCGTGGAGCGGTCCACGAACGGCACGCGGGGTCGTCGGAACGGGGCCGGTCGGGCTACCGGCGCTGGGGCTGAGCGTGTGCTTCCGATACGAGATCCGCTGCTGGCGCGACGGCACCGTTCCGGACCTCGCGTTCGCCCCGAGACCACCCCGCATCCACGAGACGAGCGAGGTCGTGACCGACTCGATCATCATGGATGCGGCGAACGCGCCCCGCCATGTCTGGGGTCGGGATGTCTTCGGGATCGGCGACATGTGGAACTCGAACTCCCTGATCGCCTGGCTCCTGACGCGAGCGGGCATCGAGGAGCATCCGCCGTCCGACTGCTCGGCGCCCGGGTGGAGCTGCGGCGTCGAGGCCGCCCGGCGCGGCTAGAGCGCGTCCTCGACGCCGGGTACGAGCTTCGCGGCGATCGTGGCGAGGGCCGTGCGCTCCGAATCGTCGAGGCGGTCGAGAACCAACGAGCGGATCTGCTCGACGTGGGCGGGTGCCGCCTGGCGCAGGATGTCCCAGCCGGCGTCGGTCAACCGGGCGGACTGGGTGCGCCCGTCGCTGCCGCACGTGGTGCGCTCGACCCAGCCGCGGCGTTCGAGGGCGTCGATGGCGTGGCTGAGCCGCGACCGACTGAGACCGGCGATGCGGGCGAGGTCGGTCATCGTGGCCGGCTGCGCGAAACTCCCGGCGAGGGTCACGAGGATCGCGTAGTGCGCGTGGTTGATGCCGCCCTCGTCGCGCAATCGGCGATCGAGTGCCTGCGGCAGGAGCTGCACGAGCCGGATGAGCGGAAGCCAGGTCGTCATCTCGTCCGCCGTCAGCGTCCGCGCCGGCCGCGCCGCGTCGGACCGGGCCGCCGTCGCCATCACGCGGCGGGCAGGTCGATGGCGTGCGCGGTGTGGTCGCGCTTGGCAGCCAGGTAGCGCGCGTTCGATGCCGACAGATGCACAGCCGTGCGTACGCGGTCGGTGACTTCGATCCCCAGGTCCTCGAGCTGCGCCGCCTTGTCGGGGTTGTTGCTGAGCAGTCGGATGCGCTCCGCTCCGACGGCCCGGAGCATCTGCGCGGTCGCGGTGTAGTCGCGCTCGTCCTCACCCCGCCCGAGCGCCAGGTTCGCCTCGTACGTGTCCAGGCCCGAATCCTGCAGGGCGTAGGCGTCGAGCTTCGCGTACAGGCCGATGCCCCGCCCCTCCTGACGGAGATAGAGCAGGAAACCGCCGTCGGCCGCGATCCGCTCGACCGCTTCGCGCAACTGCGGACCGCAGTCGCACCGTTCCGAGCCGAAGACGTCGCCGGTCAGGCACTCGCTGTGCGGGCGGACGAGTGGCGCGTCACCGCCGACCGCACTGCGCCCGAGCGCACCCCGCCAGTCGCCGAGACCGAGCAGCAGGTGCTCCTTGCCGTCGACGAGGCCGTCGAAGGTCAGCACGTCGGCGTCGGTCGCGTACCCGTCGGAGAAGCGGAGGGGCACCTGCACCTGAACCCTGATCTCCGCCGCGGGAACCGGGACCGCGGAGATGTGTGAATTCTCAACCATATGGTGCTCAATCCCGGTGGCCGGCGGAGTATTCCCGGCGCCGTGAGAAAGCCGCATCCGCGTCCGGGGTGACACTGGGGACATGGCCCAGATCCCGGTCTACTACTACTCCTCGGTGTCCAACCTCACCCGGCGCTTCGCCGAGCAGTTGGCCGCTCACGATGGCCGCGACGTGAGGGACCTGGCCGACCCCGAGGTGCGGCGCAGCGAGGCCCCGGGGCGCTGGATACTGCTGACTCCCTCCTACAAGGCGGGCAACGCCGACGAGGTCACCCTGCCCGCACCCGTGCGTGCCTTCCTGCGCTCGGCGGTCAACCGCCGCCGGCTGGTCGGCATCATCGGGTCGGGCAATCGGAACTTCGGCACCCACTACCAGGCGGCGGCGCGGGAGCTCGCCGCGATCAGCGGGCGCCCCGTCCTGTTCGAGTTCGAGCTCTCCGGAACCCCCGAGGACGTCGCGCGCTGCGCCGAGATCCTGCGCGACATCGACGCGGCACTCGATTCGGCGAACGACTGACGCGCATTCGACGCGCGATCGGCGCCCGCCCTCGTCCGCGTCCCTAGACTCTCGATAGGGCCGGCCGTCGCCGGCGCGCTCGCCGGAAGAGAACGAGGAACACCATGCAGCTCGCGATGATCGGACTGGGTCGAATGGGCGCGAACATCGTGCGCCGACTCATGAAGGACGGCCACGACTGCGTCGTTTACGACGTCAACCAGGATGCGGTCGCCGGCCTCGAGTCCGAGGGCGCGACGGGAGCGGGTTCGCTCGCGGAACTCGCCTCCCAGCTGCATACCCCGCGCACCGTGTGGCTCATGATCCCCGCGGGCCTCACGGGCGGCGTCGTCGACCAGCTCGCCGAGGTGCTCGAGCCCGGCGACATCATCATCGACGGAGGCAACTCGAACTACCGCGACGACGTCCGCCGCGCCGCTGCTCTCAAGGACACCGGCATCCACTACGTCGACGTGGGCACGAGCGGCGGCGTGTTCGGCCTCGAGCGCGGCTACTGCCTCATGGTCGGCGGACCCGATGAGGCATTCAGCCACATCGAGCCGATCCTGAAGACGATCGCGCCCGGCGTCGGCGACGTCGAGCGCACCCCCGGACGCTCCGGTGAGCTTGCCCCCGAGGAGCGCGGATATCTCCACTGCGGCCCCTCCGGCGCCGGCCACTTCGTGAAGATGGTGCACAACGGCATCGAGTACGGCATCATGGCCGCGCTCGCCGAAGGACTCAACATCCTCCACAACGCGGATGCGGGAACGCGCGAGGCCAGCCACTCCGCCGAGGTCGCCCCGCTGGAGGAGCCCGAGTTCTACCAGTTCGACATCGACACCGCGAAGGTGTCCGAACTCTGGCGCCGCGGATCGGTCATCTCGTCGTGGCTGCTGGATCTGACCGCGGCGGCGCTCGAGGCGAATCCGACGCTCGACGGCCTGGCCGGACGGGTGTCCGACTCCGGTGAGGGACGCTGGACGGTGAAGGCGGCCGTCGACACCGGCGTGCCCGCGCCGGTGCTCGCCGCATCCCTGTTCGAACGCTTCGCCTCGCGCGGCGAGGATCACTTCGCCAACCAGGTGCTCTCCGCGATGCGACTCCAGTTCGGCGGCCACCAGGAGCTGCCCGCCGGCGATGTGCTCGAAGCCGGCGGACAGAAGGCCGACAGCTCGCAGGCGTGAGAGTCCTCCCGTCGGTCACCCGCACGCGGCGGGTGGCCGACGGTGCTCAGCTCAGGAAGTACTCGCGCGCGAGCGGCGCGACCTCCAGCTGATCGATCTCGTCGGAGCCGACCCACCGCAGTTCGGTGATCTCGGCCGACGCGACCGGCGTCTGGTCTCGGATGTCGGCGGCGAACACCTCGGCGACGACCTCGAATCCCGGCTCGTTGGCCGCAGCCGCCGCGAACGATCCCAGCGGCTCGAGGTCCGCGGCGTCCAACCGGAGTCCCAGCTCTTCCCGGATCTCGCGGACGAGCGTCATGGCCGCGTCCTCACCGCGCTCCGGCTTGCCGCCGGGCTGCATGAACGCGGTCGTTCCGCGCTTGCGAACGAGCAGGAGCCTGCCGTCGGCGTCGCGGATCACCGCGGCGGAGACATGGATGCGGCGAGGTTCGGCGAGGGTCACCCTGGCACGCTAACAGCCCCCGACAGGCGCTCGACGTAGAATCTCGTGTGCCCGACGCGACTCCTGCCCACGCCGACCAGCAACCCAGCGGCATCGATCCCGACGATCTCGCCACCACGCTGCGTGTGCTGGAGGAGCTTGCGCAGGTGGACCAGACCCACCCGGACTACGTCACGGTGAGGCGTGCGACGGCCGCGATGTTCAAGGCCACGAAGAAGGTGCGGCGCCGCGAGATCCGCGATGCGATCGCCGCCGCCGACCGCGCGGTGGTGCACGCGACGGCGACGGGCGCGCCCGATCGCATCGACGACGAGACGCGCGGCATCCCGATCAGCACATCGACCACGACGCCCACTGCGGGGACGCTTCTCAAGGCCCGCGGCTGCTACATCTGCAAGAAGCCGTACACGCTCGTGGATGCGTTCTACCACCAGCTCTGCCCCGAATGCGCCGCGATGAGCCACGCGAAGCGCGACGCGCGCACCGACCTCACCGGCAAGCGGGCTCTGCTCACCGGCGGCAGGGCGAAGATCGGGATGTACATCGCGCTGCGACTGCTGCGCGACGGCGCGCACACCACGATCACCACGCGCTTCCCCCGCGACGCGGTGCGCCGCTTCAGCAGCCTGCCGGATGCGGCGGACTGGATCGATCGGCTCAAGATCGTGGGCATCGACCTGCGAGACCCCGCCCAGGTGATCGGGCTCGCCGAGGACGTGGCGGCGGCGGGGACGCTGGACATCCTCATCAACAACGCGACCCAGACCGTGCGGCGCTCGCCGGGCGCCTACCAGCCGCTCGTCGATGCGGAGCTGGCGCCGCTGCCCGATGGACCGCTTCCCGAGCTCGTCACCTTCGGGCACACGAACGACCAGCACCCGCAGGCTCTCGAACGCTCGGTCAGCGCGCACCCGATCCTCGCGGCCGCCGCCGCCCGTGCCGAGGAGCTGACGGAACAGGCCATGGCTGCCGGCTCCAGCTCCCTCGAGCGCCTGGCGGCGGGCACGGCGATCGACGCGGGCGGGCTCATCCCCGACCTCGATCACGTCAACTCCTGGACGCAGCGGGTGGAGGACGTCGATCCGCTCGAGATGCTCGAGGTGCAGCTGGCGAACACGACAGCGCCGTTCCTGCTCATCTCGAAGCTGCGGCCCTCGCTGGCAGCCAGCACCGCTCGTCGCACGTACATCGTGAACGTGAGCGCCATGGAAGGCGTGTTCAACCGCGGGTACAAGGGCCCCGGGCATCCGCATACGAACATGGCCAAAGCCGCCGTCAACATGCTGACCCGCACGAGCGCGCGGGAGATGTTCGAGAGCGACCGCATCCTCATGACGAGTGTCGACACCGGGTGGATCACGGACGAGCGACCGCATCCCACGAAGGTGCGCCTGGCCGAGGAAGGGTTCCACGCCCCGCTGGATCTCGTCGACGGCGCGGCTCGCGTGTACGACCCGATCGTGCGCGGCGAGGCCGGCGAAGACCTCTTCGGCGTGTTCCTCAAGGACTACGCCCCCGGCGCATGGTGAGACTCCCCGAGCCCGGTTCGCGCGTCGTCGTGCGCTATCTGCTCCCGACGGGGCAGGCGACCGACGCGCTCGGCGAGCTGCTCAGCGCCGACGAGGAGACGGTCGTGGTCGACGGCAAACGCGGCGTCGAGCGGATCCGCCGTGTCGACATCGTCGCCGCGAAGCCGGTGCCGCCGCCCCCGGCCCCCCGCATCCGCCGCCCCGAGTCAGACGCATGAGCGACGCGCATCCGCTCGGGCAGCAGGACACGTGCCGCCTCCCCGACGGCCGATCGCTCCGCCTCCGTCGGGCGGGATCGGGCCCGTCGACCGTGGTCTTCGAATCCGGGATGGGATTCTCGAGCGCCGCGTGGGGCCGCGTGATTCCCGCCGTCTCCCGCGTCGCGAGGACCATCTGTTACGACCGTGCCGGGATCGGAGCAAGCGGCGCCGATGCGGCTCCGCGCACCCTCGAGCGGCTGGCCGACGACCTCGGGGCGCTGCTGACGAGCGTACCGACACCGCTCATCCTGGTCGGGCACAGCTGGGGAGGCCCGATCGTGCGCACGCTCGCCGCGCGGCGCGTCCTCGACGTGCACGCTCTGGTGCTCGTCGATCAGACCGACGAGCACATCGCCTCCTGCTTCGCCCCCGAGCTGGCCGAACGGATGACATCGCGTCCGCCTCGGTTCTCCTCTCTGAGCGCACGCGCGGGCATCGCACTCCTGCGACGCCAGGCCGTTCGTGCGCAGCCGGCGGAAGTGAGGGCGGAGCTGCGTCGCGATCTCGCGGCTCTCGATCGGACGATGCCCCCGGAACTCGCCGAGTTCCTGCCGTCCCTGCGCGCCCTGCGCGACGACACCGCTCACGCCGATGCGCTCGCCGGGATACGCACGATCGTGATCACGGGCACGCGTACCGGTCTGCGGGACCGAGCCCAGCGGCGGGAGATCAACCGGGCGCACTCGGCGACGGCGCAGCTGCTCGGCGGCCGTCTGGTGCCGGCGCACCGCTCGGGGCACAACGTCCCCTTCGACCAACCCGATCTGATCGCCTCCGAGATCCTCCGGACCCTCGATCAGACCGGTCTCCCGCACGCCAGATGAGCCAGGTCGGCTCGTTCAGCCGATCGCCGTGAAACGCATCCGGTGGTGGGCGGGAACCTCGATCTCGTCGAGGATGGCCAGCGCGAGATCCGCGGCCGAGATCGTCGAGGTGCCATCTGCATCTCGCAGGAGCACGTCGCCACCGAGCGTGTAGCGCCCCGTCGACGGCGTACCGAGCCAGGACCCGAACTCCTCCGGCGGGCTCACGTAGAACCAATCGAGTCCCTCAGGACTCGAGGTCAGCAGCTCGAGAGCGTCGAGACCGGTCTGCACCTCCGGCTTCACCTCGGCCGGCATGTGGTCGTGCGTCAGGTCCCACAGGCGCGGACCGCCTTCCTCGATGAGCAGCGAGGATGCGCCGCCGATGTAGCCCAGGCGGGTGGGGGTGTCTGCGAGGCGCTGGATGAGGGACTCGACCACGCCCTCGACCTTGCCTGCCATATCGCCGCGAGGAGACAGCGCCACGACCACGACGTCGCGGTCGGCGACCACACCCTCCCGCACATCGTCGTCGAGGACGGAGCCCCGCACGTATTCGACGCCGTTCACGGGATCCGTGGGCAACGTCCGACTGAGCGACGTGACCGTGTGTCCGCGGCGCTGCGCTTCGGCGACGACCGCCGCGCCAGCGTAGCCGCTCCCACCGATAACCGTGATTCGTGCCATTGATCTTCCGTTTCATCAGGGTCGGCCTCCGCCGACGCTTCCGCGCGGCGCGAGAAGTTCGAGCGCGCCATCGTCGTCAGCTGGGAACTCACGAACCGCCCCGCAGATTCCCGATTGAACCGCCGCGCCGCTGATTCATAACCCGCGCACGGGCTCCGCCGCCTCCAACTGCTCCAGGGCCTCCTCGAGCAGTCGGCCCACCTGGGCCCGATACTCCGGCAACCAGTCGCCCTCGAACCCGCGGATATCCATCTCGGTCGCGAGGATGAGCCGGTAGTAGAGCTGGTAAAGGGCCAGGCGGATCCGTCCGTTCGGCGAGGCGAGCTCCGCGGCAAGGACTCCCCCGGCATCCGTGTTGCCCTCGATGATCTGCTCCTCGGCGTGCTCCTCGGCCATCTGATTCGCACCGACCAGATCGAAGAGCGGATCGCCCCACACGGTGCGTTCGGTATCGATCAGACCGACGATACGCAGGTCGTCGTCGAGGAAGATGTTCGCCGGCCACAGGTCGTTGTGCACGACGACCGGAGCGGTGACCGCGTCGAGCGCGTGACCGTGGCGCGCGAGCACGGCCCGCACCCGTTGCGACGGAAGCGTCGTACCGGACTCGGCCGCATCCTGGATGATGCCGTCGAACATGGCGGTGACCGCCGAGCGCCAGTCGTCGCGCCGCATGCCCGTCTCCGGCGCCGGGTAGCCGAACGCCGGTGCGGGCACGCGGTGCAGCTCGGCCATCAGGGCCCCCAGGGCGTGTCGCGCGCGGGCGGTGGCGGCGGGGTCGAGTTCGAGATCGTTCCACACGCGCCCCGGCAGGTGTCGGGTGACGACGATGTCCGCGTCGACGAGCGCCCGGCTGAAGTCGGTCAGCAGCACCTCCGGCACGGGAGCGTGCGCCGCGAGCATCCGGTAGACGAGCGCCTCGGATGCAGCGATCCCGTACTCGTAGCGGCACAGCTTGCGCGCATCCGTCGGTGATGCCTTCACGATGACGCGGACACCGTCGGCCAGCGTCACCGCCGTCGTGCTGGCGAACATCCCGCCGGTCAGCGGCGTACTGTGCGCCACCTCGCCGAGGGGGGCGAGAACGGCGGCGAGCTGGGCGGGGGTGAGCGACATCGATGTCACGGGCGTCGGACCTTTCGCGAGGAGCAACCGGCATCCGCGAGACGCACGGGCCCTCTCACGCTAGCGTCCGTGAGGGCGCGATGCCGCTCAGAGCGCCGGGATGCGGATCGTGACTTCTGTTCCGCCGGCCGCGCTTCGTGCGAGCGAGGCCGCCCCCGCGTGCGCGGTCACGATGTTGTGCACGACGGACAGCCCCAGACCGAATCCCTGCACGGCGTCTCGATGCGCCATCGGTGCGCGATAGAAGCGGTCGAACGCCCGGTGCTGTTCCACATCGCTCATGCCGGGACCCTCGTCGCTGACGCGGATCCGGATCTCGTCGTCGACGCGATCCCACTGCGCGAGCACCTCGGTGCCTTCGACGGCGAACTTCACGGCGTTCGCGAGCAGTTCCGAAACGGCTTGCCGGATGCGGGCCGCATCCGCCATAGCGACCGCGGCGTCGGCAACGTCGGCGCGGATCGTGAGCTCGCGCTTCGCCGCAGCGGGACGTGCGGCGCGCACGCACTCGCCGATAAGACCGGCGACATCCGTCGGCTTGAGCTGCAGCTCCACGCGGATGTCGGCGGCGGTCAGCAGCTCCGACACGCGCGTCATGATCCGATCGACGCTGCGCATGATGATGTCGATCCGCTCCTGGGCCCCGGGGTCGGTCGTCTGGACCCGCTCGCTCAGCAGGTCCAGATGACCGATGAGCGGCGTCATGGGCGTGCGCAGCTCGTGCGACACGGTGTGCAGGAAGTCGTCCCGCATCTGCTCGGAATGCAGCACCTCGGTGACGTCCTCCGCGACGACGAGAGTCCCGAGGGCAGAGCCGTCGGGACGGGCGACCCTCGACGACGAACGGATGTAGGCGCGCTGGTGTCCCGGCGGACCGACCCAGGCGAGAGTGGGAGGCAGTTCCGTACCATCGACCACAGCCTGGAGCAGCCTGTCCCCGCGACGCACGCGCGTCGTTCGATCAGCAGCGAACACCACGCCGGAGGCGACAGGCTCGGTGGGACTCTCCAGCTCGTACCCCTCGTGCCGCGCGACCTCGTGGGCACGCGGATTGGCGAGCAGCAGCGTGCCCTCCGGATCGTAGACCGCGATCGCCGTGGGTACTGCGCCGATGACGGCGTCGACGAGCGCCTTGCCGTCGGTGACACGGGCCAGCGCCTGCTCGCGTGCCCGGTGCGCGGCCGAGAGCCGGGCGGCGTGACGGCGCAGGGCGCGGGCGCCGAAGGCGGCCACGACGATGACGAGGACCAGTGCGACGAAAGTTCCGTAGTCGAAGAACACATCCGCGAGCGTCGCCGGCCACATCCCCGTGATGGCGCAGGGGACGACGACGAAAAGCACCATCGACAAGACCGATACCGTCGGCCAGGGACGAGGTAGCAACGCCATACCCAACAACGGCACGGCCAGCACGAAGACGGTGAGCGAGGTCTGCGGCAGGAGTTCCTGCCGCAGCGCCACGAACACGACGACGTTGGAAATCCGCGTCGCGGCGACCACCGAGGTGCGCGGCTTCCGGCGCGCCAGCGCGGCCGTGAGCCAGCCCGCCGCGAGCAGGAGCGCGATCACGATCCAGAACACAACAGGTAGTGTTCGCCCGAACTGGACATCGTACACGATGAGACAGGCGATGAGTCCGACCAGCACGAGGCCCTGCAGCCACAGCAACGACCTGGCCACGAGATCGACGATGAAGTCGGTCATGCGGTTCTCCGCTTTTCGGGTGGGCCGATGACGAGATGCCCTGTCACGACGGGAGAGGCGCCCCTCCGGGATGCCCGAAATCTCAGGGACTCCTCAAACGTATCCGGCGGGACCACTCTCACGACAGCGCCCGAGAGCCCCGGAGTCAGGCTCTCGCGTCGCGCAGCTCGCCTCCGGAGACGATCAACGAGAGACCGCGACGTCCCCGACTGAACGGCACCGACGCCACCGCGACCAGCACGATGACCCCGCTGCTGATGCCCACGAGGCCCACCACGGTCTGCAGCACTCCGGCGTCGGCGCCCGGAAGCTGGTCGAGTACGGTGGCGATCGTGTACGGCAGAGCCACGACCGATGCGCGATGAAGTCGCCGCCACCATCCGGAGCGATCCGGCGGCCACGTCGGCGTCAACCACACGAGCCGCTGTCCGATGGAGGCTCCCGCGCCGATGACCGCGGGCAGGACCACGACGAGCGCGACGGTGCCGACGCCGACGAAGACCACACTCGCGATCGCGACCGCATCCGCCGGCTCCCGTCCGCCGGTGAGCGCCAACTGCGGCGCGATGAGGGTCAGCGAGAGCAACCCGCTCACGACGTTGACCGCGACAGCGTCGAGGACCATCCCGAACCACCGTCGCCAGCCGGTGACGGGCCGCGGCAGAGAACGGTCCCGACGCAGGGCGCCGGAACTCGGCATCCAAGACAGCAGGAGTGGGGCGAGGAACACGCCGATCGCTGCGCCGGCGGTGTTCGTTATCAGATCGTCGACGTCGGCGACGCGATACGCGCAGTCGTAGAGTCCCCAGATGCCGGTCAACTGCGTGGTCTCGATCAGCAGCGACAGCGCGGCGCCGAGCACGATCGACACCACGGGTCCGCGGTTCCAGTAGCGACGCGCGATGATGCCGAAGGGAATGAAGAGGGCGACGTTCAACGCGACCTGAAGCGTGGCGCGACTCGTCAAGGCCGAGACGAACGAGAGGCCCCGCGTCTCTCGCAGGATGTCGCCCACGGAGTGCCCGGGGATGAGCTCGATGCCGGCGCCGCTCACCCCGCAGTTCGCCGCGACGTCGGGCAGCGGCAGAAGCGTGTAGGCGACGAGTGCCACCGCGTAGACGCTGGTCGCCGCGGCACCCAGGAGCCTGGGGAACGAGAGCCGGCCGTAGCGACGGATCTGAATCAGCAGCATCGGGCCGAGGACGGCGAAGAAGATGAACGAGCCTCCGATGAGGCCGAACCATGCCTGCCACGTCCACCCGGTCATCCGATCCATCCTAAGAGACAGGTCGACGCCGCCTGGCGCGCGTCGCGCTCAGCCGTGTGAGAGCAGCTCCAGCGCGATGACCCCGATCGCGAGCACGGCCTCCCCGACGAGGATCACGATGCGCTGCAGCCGGGGGACGGCGAGCCGGCGCACGGCGAGCAGACCGATCGCGACGAGGGTCGCCGTCGTGATGAGCATCGCGGCCAGCAGACCCGTCGAAGCGTCGTAGAGCCCGAGCGCCGCGAGCCCGATGCACGCGAGAGGCGGAAGCGCGACGGTCGCCGCGCCCAGGGTGCTGGCCACCATGTGCCGGTGCTCAACACGCCCCGGCACGCGCGAGTGCACCACCATGTGGCTGAGGAGGTCGGCGACATAGACCGCGCAGACCGTCGCAGCAACGGTGATCGCGAGCGTTCCGAGTGCGAGTCCCGCATCCGGATGCTCATCGTGAGCGCGCAGTGCGATGATCACCGCGAGGGCGGTGAAGGCCACATAGATCCGTTCCTTGAGGGACGCGGCGCGCCGGATCCGCGTCTGAGCGTCATCGTCGCGCGCTTCGGTCATGCCCGACTCCCGTCGGATGCGTACGCGCGCAGGAAGACGCGCGCACCGTCCGTCATGATCCGATCCACACGGTCGAGCTGGGCGCGTCGCCGTCCGGGCTCGTTCAGGACGCGCAGGGTCGTCAGGGCATGGAAGTGATCGGCGGCGAGCTCGGAATCGGGGGCGTCGAGGAGGCCGGCTCGCGCCAGCAGGTCGAGGCGTTCGGCGAGCGCGCGGTTGTGCGCCGCCTCGAGCGGATGGTCGTCGAGCTCCGGAAGCAGCGTCTCGTTCTCGGTGATCAGCCGCACGGCGGCGGCGTAGTCGGAGGCGGCGAGCTGGGAGCGGCCGAGATCGAGGGCGAAGGCGACGAGCGCGCGCTCTGTCGCGGCGGGGTCGGCATCGGCGAGGACCGGCGGAAGGTGACGCTCGATCAGCTGTCGGAGGGTGATCAGGGCCGCCTCCCCCGCCTGCTCCACGACACCCAGGAGGAGCCGGCGCTTGTCTCCGTAGTAGTCGTACACGGTGCGCTTGGACACGCCCGCGCGCGCCGCTACCGCGTCCATGCTGGTGCGCTCGACGCCGTCGCGCACGAACAGTTCGCGGGCGGCGGTGAGGATCGCGGAGCGCTTGTGGGCCTGGCCCTCCCGGAGCTGCTTGACCTGCGTGTCGGGCATCGGCGTCCCCTTTTCTGTGACTGCGCCGTCAACTCTACACCGACGAGTGTAGTGACTACACCACACGGTGTAGTGTGCCACGCATGGTCCTCAGTTCTCCGCTCTCGCTCCAGGCACACGCCCTCACCAAGCGCCACGGCGCGATCACCGCCGTCGACGGCCTGTCGTTCGAGGTCAGGCCGGGCGTCGTGACCGGCTTCCTCGGCCCGAACGGCGCCGGCAAGTCCACCACCCTGCGCATGTTCCTCGGACTCGATCGACCGTCATCCGGAGCGGCGACGATCGGCGGTCTCCGCGCGGCCGAGCTGCCCAACCCGGCCCGCGTGGTGGGAGCGATGCTCGACGCACGGTCCGTCCATCCGCGACGCTCCGCGGGCGACCACCTCTGGGCGACGGCGCGCGCCGCCGGCATCCGCCGCTCACGCGTCGACGAGATGCTGGAGACCGTCGGACTGGCCGACGTCGGCAGCCGGCCCGCCGGAGCGTTCTCCCTGGGCATGAAGCAGCGCTTGGGGATCGCGACCGCCTTGATCGGCGACCCGGGGATCGTGATCTTCGACGAACCGCTCAACGGCCTCGATCCAGAGGGCATCCGCTGGGCACGCGCGCTCATGCGCGAGCTCGCGGCCGAGGGACGCACCGTGCTCTTCTCGAGCCACCTCATGGGCGAGATGGAGCTGACCGCAGACCACCTGATCGTCATCCATCGCGGGACACTGCTCGCCGACGAGTCGCTGCCGGCGTTCATCGCCTCCCGGACCACATCCTGGGTCCGCGTCCGCACACCCGACGTCGCAGGTCTTTCCGGGGTCCTCGCGAGAGCAGGCCTGTCCACGACCCCGACTCCCGGGCAGCCCGAGGCACTCCGAGTGCGGGACACGTCCCCCGATCAGGTCGACCACCTCGCCGCCACGGCCGGCGTCGAGGTGTCGGAGCTCACGCTCGTGCGCGACTCCCTCGAAGACGCCTTCCTGCGCATGACCGCCCTCGACCGGAAGGCGGCCTGAGATGAACCTGTTCGCGTCGGAGTGGATCAAGACGCGGAGCGTGCGAAGCACCTGGCTCCTCGCCGCGGCGACGATCGTCGTCACCGCACTCGTGAGTCTGCTGGGCATCAGCGGCCTGAGCGCGCAGTGGCAGGCAGAGCTGCCGGGCGACTTCGACCCCGTCGGCGTCAGTTTCAAGGGAATCCTCGTCGGGCAGTTGCTCATGGCGATGCTCGGGGCGCAAGCCGTGACCAGCGAGTACGCCTCGGGGCAGATCATCAGCACTCTCGCCCTCGCGCCACGGCGCGCTCGACTCTTCGCCGCGAAGGCGTTCGTGACCATCTCCGTCGCCGCTGTCGTGGCGGTCGCCACGGCAGCGGCGAGCTTCGCCGCGGGTCAGGCGGCGCTTGCCGTCGCCGGTCTGCCGACGGCGATGATGAGCGACGGCGAGACCGTGCGCGCCCTCATCTGCGCCGTCGCGTACCTCGTGCTGTCGGCCGTGCTCGGCCTCGCGTTCGGCATCCTCACGCGCAGTTCCTCGGGCGCGCTGGCGATCGTCGTGACCGTCTCCCCTCCTGGTACCCGCCCTCGCCCCTGGCCTTCCGGGGATCGTGGGTCAGTTCGCCGGGACCTTCTGGCCGACGACCGCGGGCCAAGGCTCCTACACGGTGGTCGGTTCCGGCGTACCGCCGCTTCTCGGTCTGGCGGTGATGGCGGTCTTCACCGTCTGGATGACGGTGGCGGCCGTGACGACACTTCGCGTGCGCGACGTCTGAGGGCGCATGATCTCCACCCGGCTTCCACCCGACTCCGATCTGTGGGTGGCCGCCGTCATCACCGTCGATCCCCGTCGACCCGCGCGACTCTCGCTCTGACCGGGTCGCGTGGTGTCATCGCTCCGCAGCGAAGAAGGCGAGCTCGTGACGAGCAGATGCCAGGAACGCGTCGTGCATCGCGGCTCGGGTCGCCGCATCCGCCGTCGCCGCGGCTCCGGCGACGATGTCGATCGCGCGGCGGGTGGACTGAGCGAAGACCGGGTCGGCATAGGTCTCCAGCCAGGAGCGATACGCGTGCTCTTGATGCGAGTGCGCCTGCAGTCGCTCCCCCACGTCCTGATAGATCCAGTAACAGGGCAGGAGCGCCGCGATGAGCACGCGGTAGTCGCCGCGGGCTGCGGCCGCCAGCAGGTGATCGAGGTAGGCCGTCGTGACCGCATCGGGGTGCGGACCGAGCCCGGACTCGCCCGCGAGCCAGTGCTCGTGCAGTTGCAGCTCGCCGAGGATCGCGTTCTGGGCACTTCCGGCCCAGAACGCACGCTCCGCGGAGTCCGGCGCGAGGCGGGCGGCGTCGGCGAGGACGCGGGCGTACTCGCCGAGGTACAGCGCATCCTGGGCGAGGTAGCCGAGGAACGCGCTCCTCTCGAGCGTGCCGTCGCCCAGCCCCCGCACGAACGGCAGGTCGTCGATCTCCGCACGGATGCCGGCGATGTCCTCCCACCACCCGGTCTCGACCTCGCGCGCGGTCGGTCGGGTGTCGAGGCCGCCGCGTTCCCAGAGCCCCGCGAAGTGACTGATCGGCCCGTTGCCCGAACCGACCTCGAGTTCGGCGCCGTGGCGAATGCTCTCGGTGAGCCACCTCTTCGACTCGGCCGTCGCCTGCGCCCACTCTCCTGTGGCGGCCGCGCGGGTCGCCACCGCCGATGAGAGCGAGCAGCCCGTGCCGTGCGTGTTCCGGGTGCGGATGCGGGTGCCCTCGAACTCGGTGACGCTGACCTGGTCGTCGGCGAGCTCGACGAGTGCGTCGGGCAGCCGCTCCCCCGACAGATGTCCGCCCTTGGCGAGCACGCGCACGCCGTGTTCACGAGCCACGACGCTGGCCTGCGCGAGCACCTCGGTCCAGGCGGTGGCCGCGGGCGCGCCCGCGAGGATCGCGAGCTCGGGGATGTTGGGGGTCACGAGGTCGACGTGCGGCAGCAGGCGCCGGAGGGCGTCCTCCGCATCTGCGTCCAGCAGGCGATCGCCGCTCGTCGCGACCATCACCGGGTCCAGCACCACGACCGGAGGGCGGATGCGGCCGAGCCAGGCCGCGACGGTCTCGATCACCTCGACGGTGGCGAGCATGCCGATCTTCACCGCATCGATCCGCACATCGTCGGAGACGGCGTCGAGCTGCTCGGCGAGGAACGCGACGGGCGGCACGTGCACCGAACGCACGCCGTGCGTGTTCTGCGCGACGAGGGCGGTGACGACGGCCATGCCGTAACCGCCGTTCGCGGCGATGCTCTTGAGATCCGCCTGGATGCCGGCGCCTCCCGTCGGGTCGGTTCCGGCGATGCTCAGCACCCGCGGGATCGCGCGCCCGGCACTCATGCCGCGTCCCATGCCGCGCGCAGCATACGGACGGCGACTGCGGGATCGCCCGCACCGCAGACGGCCGAGACGACCGCCGCCCCCGCAGCACCCGCGCGCCGCAGCGGACCGAGGTCGGCAGCGGTGACACCGCCGATCGCCACCGCGGGAAGCGCGCTCGCCGCGACCAGCCGGGCGAGCGACTCGTGCCCCAGCGGCGGGGGCGCATCGCGCTTCGTGGCTGTCGCGTGAAGCGCACCGATACCGACGTAGTCGACGACACCGCTGCCGGATGCAGCAGCCAGCTGCTCCGGCGTGGCGGCGCTGAGGCCGATGATCGCGTCGTCGCCGATGAGAGCGCGCACCGTGTCCGGCGGCAGATCGCTCTGCCCCACGTGAACTCCCGACACGCGCGCGCCCGCCTGACGGGCGGCGAGGAAGACGTCCACGCGGTCGTTGACGAGTAGGGCGACACCGTCAGGTAGCACGGCCGACACCCTCGTCACCGTGTCGAGGAACTGGCGCGCGGAGGCGTCCTTCTCGCGCAGCTGCACTGCCGTGACACCGCTCGCCGTCGCCTGGCGCACCACGTCGACGATGTCGTGGCCCGCTGCTGCGGCGATGCCCGCATCCGTCACGAGATACAGCGAAAGGTCCGCGTTCACGCGATCACCGCCCGGCTCCGCAGTGTGTCCGCGTCGAGACGCGCGAGCGCGTCGAGGAACGCGACGGCGAAGCTGCCCGGTCCCGCGGCACGCGCCGCGGCGAGCTCTGCGGCGACGTTGTAGACCGTGACCGCGGCGACCACCGCCGCGAGACGGTCCTCGTCGACGCCGGCGAACGCCGCCATGACGGCGCCGAGGGCGCATCCGCCACCGGTGACGCGTGTCAGCAACGCATCGCCGTTACCGAGCCGCACCTCGCGCGCGCCGTCGGTGACCACGTCCACCGCGCCCGAGACGGCGACGATCGCACCGGTCGCCTGCGCGATGCGTCGGGCGGCGGCGACCGCATCCTCCACACCGTCCGTCGCGTCGACTCCGCGGCCTCCGGCGCCCGAGCCGTCGAGCGCGATGATCTCGGACGCGTTGCCGCGCACGATGCTCGGCCCCGCCGCGACGAGCTCGGCTGCGAGCGCGGTGCGCACGGGCAGGACGCCGATCGCCACGGGGTCGAGCACCCAGGGAGTGCCCGCCTCCTGTGCGGCCGCCACAGCCTCGCGCATCGCCTCGCGCTGCTCGGAGCCGGGTGTGCCGAGATTGACCAGGACCCCCGAGGCGATGCGCGCGAACGGCCCCGCCTCCTCCGGGATGTCGACCATCGCCGGAGCCGCCCCGAGGGCGAGGAGGACGTTGGCGGTGAAGCCCGTGACCACCGCGTTGGTCAGGCACTGCACGAGCGGGCCTTGCTCCCGCACCGCCTCCCAGGCCCGGATGGTGGATTCGATCAGGTTCTCTGGCGCGCGCGTCATGTGCGACATCCCTCCGCTCGTACTGACGAGATCAGGTTCGACGGGTGTGATCTCAGCCCCGCAGGGCACCCCGTGTCGTATGTGTGGATTCAGGTTAGCGGAGCGGGCTCTCGAGATGGCGGATCGGATGCGGCTGACCCTCGCCGTCGAGCGCGGAGCGTCCGACCTCGATGAACCCGAGCGCCGCATAGAAGCGCTGGGCGCCCGCGTTCTCCTCGTTCACATCGACGCGAAGCGGGGCCGCTCCTTCGGCGACGCGGGCGACGAGCGCCCGCCCGACGCCCTGTCCGTGACAGGCGGGGTCGACGAAGAGCATCTCGATGACACCGTCGCTGTAGCCGAGGAAGCCGATGATCGCACCGTCCTCGATCGCAACCCAGAGCTCCGGCATCTGCGGAAGATAGACGCGCAGCTGCCGCTCGTAGAGGTCGACCTCGGCAGAGGTCAGGAAGTCGTGCGTCGCTTCGACCGCGGCCCGCCACACCTCGACGAGTCGCGGATGATCGGATGCCGCGCCGGCGCGGATGACGATCGTCATGATCGCTCCCCCGTCTCATCGCCGGTTCCCGGCTCCCGGGCGGCAAGCGCGTCGATCACACCGATCATGTCGAGCTCGCCGAGTCCCGCATCCGCAGCCTCCTCGTAGAGTCGTCTGCTCGCGGTGATCAACGGATGCGCGGAGCCGACCGCGCGCGCGGCATCTTCGGCAAGCCGGGCGTTCTTGAGGACGTCGGTGATCGCCGCCTGCGCGGACAGGTCGCCGTCGGCGAGCTTCTGCGCCTTGCCGCGCGACACCGCCGAAGCCATGGGGCCTGCGGCCAGCACCTCGCGGAGCACACCGATGTCGGCGCCCGCGCGCTCGGCGAAATGGAAGGTCTCCGCCAGACCCGTCACCATCGTGATGAGATACGTGTTCACCGCGAGCTTCATCGTCAGCGCCTTCGGGATGTCGCCGCACCGGAACGTCTGGGCGCACATCGCGTCCACCACGGGCTCGACGTGGGCGAGCACGTCGGGCTCCCCCGCGAGCATGCCCACGAGCGTTCCCTCGATCGCCGGACCCCGCGATCCCGAGACGGGCGCCTCGACGTACCGGCCGCCCGCGGCGGCGACCTCGTCCGCCAGGGCCCGGGAGAACGCGGTCGTGAACGTCCCCATCTGCACGAGGGTCCTGTCGGCCACGAGTCTGCCGAAGTCGTCCGCGCCGCGCGCGAGCACGGCATCGACGGCCGGCTCGTCGCGCAGCATCAGAACGATCGTCTCGGCCGCGGCGAAGACTCCCGCGACGCTCCCGGCGGCCCGCGCGCCGTGCGCGACCAGCTCATCCCGAGGGGCGGCCGAACGCGCCCAGACGACCACGTCGAACCCCGCCTTGACGAGGTTCGAGGCCATGGGGACCCCCATGATGCCGAGTCCGATGAACCCGACGGTCCGTTCTCTCATCTCTTTTCCTCTTCCACCTTCTCATCCTGCCCGCGCGGCGCGTCGAACCGGGACTCGTCGACACCTCATTCCCCTGCGCATTCTCGCCACAGGCGCGCCCACTGCTGCGCACCCAGGTCGCGGGGCAGCGCACCGTGGGCGATGCCCACCGCATCCAGTCGACGTCGCGCGGCCGGGGCCGACATGCGCGCGACCGTCGCGAGGATCGCCGGCATGCCATGCCCCCGCGCGGTGAAGACATCGCCCACGAACCGCTCGTACGCACGCCGGTCCGCATCCGAGACGAGCGGCGCAGGGCGGCGGGTGATCGACAGAATGCCGCCGTCCACGGACGGCATGGGTCGAAACGCCCGCGCCGGCACCCGCCCGTGCAGGGTGAAGGTGAACCATGGCGCCGACTGCGCAGTGAGGAGGGTGCCGCCGCCGACGCCGGCGCGCTTGCGGGCGACTTCCCACTGGGTCAGCAGGACAGCATGCTGCCACGAAGGGCGCTGCAACATTCTCCGAAGAATCGGCGTCGTGAGGTGGAACGGGACGTTGCCCACGACGACGGGCGCGTCGAGCGGATGGCGCAGGACGTCGGCGTGCTCGACGCGCACCGACGGATAGGACTGGCGGAGTGCGGCAACGCGGCGCTCATCGATGTCGATCGCGGTGAGCGGCCGCCCGAGACGGGCGAGACCCGCGGTGAGCGCGCCGCCGCCGGCCCCGATCTCGAGGATCGTCCCCTCGGATGCTGCGACGAGCGAGACGATGCGGTCGATGGTGGGCGTGTGGACGAGGAAGTTCTGGCCGAGTTCGTGGCGGCCGCCGTGAACGGAACGGGTACGCATGAGCGCTCCAAAGGAAGATTCGGAGCACCCCGGTGAGCGGGTACGACAAGGACGCGCTGCCGGGGTGCGAGGACATCCCGGAAGACGGCGCGATCACGCGAAGATCAGCGACGCGCCGTCAGGCGCGGCGGTCGCGGATCGAGTAGACGAACGCCGTCATCGGCGCTGCGTTCAACGTTCCCATGCGCACGAGTCTAGGCGACCGGTGCGAAGAGGATCGCTTCCGGATGGATCGCAAGCCCGCACCGACGATCGATCCGTTCTGTCACGCTTGCGGGGTGAGAGCATTCCGATGCCGCATGTGCGGGAACGCCCTGTACTTCGAGAACTCCGTGTGCACATCGTGCGGCACCCCGCTCGGCTTCTCCCGCGCGGAGGGCGAGATCGTCCCGGTCGACGACTCGGGCCGGTACGTGGATGAGTCAGGTGCTATGTGGCACGTGTGCCGGAACCTCGGCCTGTCCGGCTGCACGTGGCTGGCCGCATCCGAGGGCGGCCAGTGCTCTGCGTGCGACCTCACCCGCGTACGCCCCAACGATGCCGATCTCGAAGGGCTCTCGCAGTACCCCGTCGCCGAGCGCGCCAAGAGATGGCTGCTCTTCGAGCTCGACCGGCTCGGGTTCGCGGTGGTCGGGAAGGCCGAGGACCCCGAGAAGGGACTGTGTTTCGATCTGCTCTCGAGCGTGCAGGAGAACGTCGTCATCGGCCACGATGCGGGTGTCATCACGATCGATCTGGCCGAGAGCGACGACGCGCACCGGGTCAAGGTGCAGCAGCAACTGGGCGAGCCCTACCGCACGATGCTCGGTCACTTCCGTCACGAGGTCGGGCACTACTTCGAGTGGCTGCTCGTGGAGAACACGGACCGCGTCGCCGAGGCGCGCACGCTGTTCGGCGACGAGCGAGCCGACTACCAGGCCGAGATCGACCGCCACTACTCCGAGGGGCCGCCTGCAGGATGGCAGGCCCGCTACATCTCGACGTACGCGACCATGCACCCCTACGAGGACTTCGCCGAGACGTGGGCCCACTTCCTGCACATCACCGACACGCTCGAGACCGCCGACCAGTACGGCCTGGCCATGTTCGCGGGAGTCGATGCATTCGCGACGTTCCGCGATGTCGTGACGGAGGTCTGGATGCCGCTGTCCACCGCGCTCAACATGATCAACCGCTCGATGGGCAAGGGCGACCTCTACCCGTTCCTCCTGCCGGACCCCGTGCTGGAGAAGCTCGACTTCGTCGCATCGCTGCGGCCGTGACGGCGGCCGATAGGTGAGCACCCGACTCCGCCGCCGGAGCGGCCGAGGTCACCGGCGTCCCTCTCTCACAGGTCAGTCCCGGCCCGTGAGAACCTCGGACAGCGCGGGCCAGGCTGCGGCGCGGACGAAGAGCGGGACCGAGGAGCGCGACGACACGTCCACCGTGACCACTCGACCTCCCGTGGACGACGCGCCGGTGCGGGCCTCGATCCATTCGCCCGCGGGAAGGTAGACGTCCCACGCGGACGCGCCCGGCTCGAGCACCGGGGCGACGAGCAGGTCGGGCCCCAGCATCCATTGCAGCGGATGCTCCCACACCCGCGGATCGGCGGGGTGGTCGAAGTACAGCGGGCGCATGAGCGGCACCGACGTGTCGATCGTGGATGCTGCGGAGGCGGCCAGGTAAGGGATCAGGCGCTCGCGCAGCTCCACGAGCCCGCGTACCTCGGCGATCACGTCGACGTCACCCGTGCGCTCGGCGATGTTCCACGGCGTGCGGTCGTTGGACGGCAGTTTGTGGTGGTTGAACTCCGAGTGGTACTGCATGATCGGCACGAAAACGCTCGCCGCCATCGCCCGCACGTAGAGCTCGGCATCGGGGATCGGACCGGAGAACCCGGCGATGTCCCACCCCCAGTAGATGATCCCGCACGACGCGGCCGACAGCCCCGCGAGCATCGACCAGCGGAAGGCCTCCCACGTGGAGTTCTCGTCGCCTGCCCAGAAGGCGCCGTGCGCCGCAGAGCCGGTGAAGCCGGCGCGGCTGAACGTCACGGGCGCTTTGCCCGCCGATTCCAGGAGCCGGCCGTAAGCCGCAGCGTACGCCACGGGGAAGCGGTTGTTCGATGCGTCGCCCGACGAGCCGTCGAGGTACACGAGGTCCTCACCCCACGCGTGCTCGCCGCCGTCGGTCTTGAAGCCGTCGATCCCCACCTCTTCGACCAGGTACCGGCGCTTCTCGGTCCACCAGTCGGCGGCACGCTCGTCGGTGAGGTCGGGCATGAGGGAGAGCGGGAACCACCACCCGCGATTGCGATACGGACGCAACGTCCCATCCGGGGCGCTCTCGCGGATCAGCACGTCCTGCGCGAGCGCGGCGCGCGCGTCGGCAGCGGCCTGACCGGTCGGATGCGGGCGAAGCTTGAGCAGCGGGATCTGCCACAGGTGCACACGCACGTCGTGCGCGTGCAGCGCGTCGACCATGCCCTTGGGGTCCGGCCATGCCCCCTCGGCGGGGAAGGTGAAATCGGCCAGGCGCATCGGGCCGCCGTCCTCGCGCACCCGGTATTCGGCGTCGCGGAAGATCGTGAAGCTCTTCTCGTCGCTCCACGCCTCGATCACCACGTTGCGCACCGGGACGCCGTGCTCGCGGTGCAGCGCCATCTGCCGCTCGACCTCGGCCTGCGTGTTCCACTCGTTGCCGCTCGCCCAAAGCCCAAATACCCAGTCGGGCAGAGCTCGCGGACGCCCGGTCTCGCCGAGGAACGCATCGAGCACCGCGGCGGGTGTGCCCGCATACAGCGCGAGCGACAGCACGTCGCGGTCGGTGGCGGCGGCATCCACCTCGGCTTCGACCGTCAGCCGCTCCGGTGACGCTTCACCGATGTCGAACCACACGCGACGCGACGTGCGCACGTGGAACCCCCAGCCCTGCCCACCCACGACATGCGCGAACGGCATCGGCAGGTACGTGCGCCGATGGGCGCCCTGGCTCTTGTACTGCTCGAACACGACCGAGTCCAGGCGCGTGCCGCGGTGGTCGAGCGCGTCGTAGCGCTCACCGAACCCGGTGACGTGCTCGCCGGGCTCGAGCGGGAGCGCGAAGCGCACCCGGTGAACGCGTACACCGTCGTCGAGCACCTCGACCCCGTCGTGCACCACGACCGCGGACCCCTCGATCGCGAGCGTACCCACGGGGGCGGGCCGCCATCCGGCGACGCGCGTCTCGAACCACCGCGTGCGCTGGATGCGGCGGTCCGCCCCGGTGGCGGTGAATCGGTAGCGCAGCCTGGTGTGCGCAGCCGGGGCGTCGAGCTCCACCTGCCAGCCCCCGGCCGCGCGAGCCGTCCGGGCCTGCGCCGAGGCGAGATGTCCGCCGTCCACGGCCTGGCCTCGCGACGAGCGCGCGACGCGCGCGAGCGGCAGGGAGCGCGCGTACTCGCCGTCGACGTGCAGCTCGAGGACCACCTCCTCGATGTCGCCGGACGTGCGCACACCGAGCCGCAGGGTCTCCCCCGCGACCGGCTGCACCGGACTGCGCTGCTCTGTGTCGTCGGAGTACGGATGCCCCGAGCCGGACGGACGGTGGCGGATCATGCCGCGAGCTCCGCACGGTCCAGACCGAGCTCTGCGGCGAGGCGCAGCACCATCGCATGGCTCCACAGCAGCGGCGTCGCGACCGGACCCCACCGGTCGATCCACTCCTGGCGGTATTCGGGCGCGAGGAGGTGCCCGTCGACCTGCTCGGGCAGCATTCCCGCGCCGTCGGCGGTGCTTGCGGCCCACTCCAGCAGGCGCCGGGCCTCGGTGCGATCTCCGACCGCCGCGTACGCGAGGCCGAGGAAGCACGACAGCAGAGGCCAGCGGCCGCCGCCGAAGAAGGTGTCGGCGCGGAAGCGATACACGCCGCCGTCGACCTCGAGCTGATCCGACACCGCGCGCAGTGTGGCCGCCGCGAGCGGCGAGGACGGATCGACGACCCCGAGCGGGGCGATGAGCGAGCTGAGGCTCGCGTCGACGGCATCCGAACCGATCCACTTGACGAGGTGCCCGTCGACCACGGCGTCTCGTTCGAGGCGCGCGGTCACATCCTCGGCTCCCGCGCGGGCGCGCTCGGCGCGCTCGCCGGTCACCAGGCCCGCGTCGGCGGCGGCGCGCAGACCGGCCGCGATGCATCCGAGCGTCGAGCCGTGCACAGCCTCGTCGTGCTCCTCCCACCAGTCGTAGCACGGGCGCTCCCAGGAGCTGAGAAGGTACTCGACCGTGAGCGCGGCCGCATCGGCCCACCGCGCGGGGTCGATCGCGTGACGCTCGGCGTGCGCAGCGGCGGCCCACAGCCACGTCCCGTAGCCGTCGAGCTGGAAATCCCACCAGTCGTCCGCCCCGAACTCACCGTCGAACGTGAAGCGCGCGGGCAGCATGTGCTTGTCCGGAAGCGGCGTACCGGCGTCGGCCGCCTCCACGATGTCGCGGATGCGGTCGGCGTGCAGGTTCACGACCATCGCGCACCAGTCGTGGAACGCGGATGCGGAAGCCACCTCGCCCGCCGCCGACGCGCCGTCGGCGATGAACGATCCGTCGCGGAACCAGCAGTACCCGCGGTACGCCGAGAACGACGGTGAGGCGGGATACGCGCCGTTGGGCTCCTGGAGCGATGTGATGACGGCGCGAGAGCGGTCGAGGAGCGCGCCGAGGTCGACGCGGGGTGTCGTGGTCATGGGTCCGTTCCCTGGAAGTCGCGGTGACCGGGGGCGCTCGTCGCGCCCCCGGTCAGAGGGCGGGTGTCAGCCGAGCAGCGGCGTGATGCGGCTCTCGGCGTCGGTGAGCGCCTGCTCGACCGTCTTGCGGCCTGCGGCCGCCTCGGTCAGCTCCTCGGTGACGATGTCCTGCATCTCCGCCTGGCCGTCGCCGATCGAGGGCGCGAGGGCGACCTCTTCGAGCGAGTCGAACACGGCCTGTCGGTTGGTCGGCGGCGTGATGTCGAGATAGGCCGACAGGGACGTCTCGTCGGCGATCGGCGGGAGCTCCCATCCGGCCTCCAGGCGCGTGTCGACCGTGGTCTTCGAACTCGTCAGGAACTCGGCGAACTTCGTCGCCGCTTCCTTGTTCTTCGTGCCGGCCGAGACGGCGACGGCGTTGGAGAACAGCGCGCTCGCGTGCTGCGTGTCGCCGGGCTCGACGGCGATGTCCCAGCCGATCGACGCGTCGGCGAGTGTGCCGAACATCCAGATGCCGCTGTGCCACATCGCCAGCTTGCCGCCGGCGAACAGGCCGCTGTCGAAGTCGGGGGTGCCTGCGCCCTGCTCGGCGGTCGGCATCGTCGTTCCGCTCTTGCCGACAAGCCACTCGGCTGCGGCGATCCCCTCGGGGCCGTTGAATCCGAGCTTGCCGTCGGCGGTCAGGAACTCCCCGCCCGCCTGAGCGACCGCCTTGTAGAACTCGTGGTACGAGATGGGCTGGTAGTCGCCCCACACCCCGGCGGCGGTGTCGGTGAGCTTCTCCGCCGCGGCCTTCTCATCCGCCCACGTCCAGTCCGACGTCGGGTATTCCAGGCCGGCCGCATCGAAGAGGTCGGTGTTGTAGAACAGCACGACGTTGGAGAACGAGCTGGGCAGTGCGTACTGCGTGCCGTCGGTGGCGTACGCGTCGGCGAGCGAGGTCTGGTAGGCGCTCGTGTCGACGCCCTCGAGCGGCGCGAGGACCCCGCTCTGCTGGTAGGCGGCGTAGTTCGCGAACTCGATGTCGAACACGTCCGACGACGTACCGCCCGCGAGGTCGGTCTGCAGCGCCGTGAAGTAGTCGGCGTAGGGCAGCGTCGTGACCTCGACAGTGATGTCGGTGTTCTCCGCCTCGAAGGCGTCGACGATCTTCTGCAGGTTGTCCTCGTTGCCACCGGACGAGATGAAGTTCGTGTACGTGATGGTCACGGCTCCGCCGTTCGACGGCGTCGTCGAGCCGGAGCATCCGGCCAGGGCGAGGCCGGCGACGGCGAGGACGCCGATTCCGGCGAGGGGCGCTGTGCGGTTCATGCGATATCTCCTTCGATATGGATGCGGGTGGGAGTGGTGCGGGTCACTTGATGCCGCTCGACGCGACGCCCTGGATGACGTAGCGCTGGGCGAACAGATAGATGGCGAGCATGGGGAGGATGCTGACGACCGAACCGGCCATCATCACGTCCCATTGGGTGGTGTATTGGCCCTGGAGTCCGGCGAGCGCGAGCGGAAGGGTCTTCAGCTCAGCCGAGCGCAGGATGATGAGCGGCCACAGGAAGCTGTTCCAGCTGTTCATGAACGAGAACACGGCAAGCGTGGCGAGGGTGGGCCCCACGAGCGGCAGGACCACCGTGCCGAAGATGCGGAAGTGCCCCGCGCCGTCCAGCGTCGCGGCCTCGTCGAGCTCGCGCGGCACGCCGTTCATCGCCTGACGCAGGAGGAAGACGCCGAACGCGCTCGCGACGCCGGGGAGCAGCACGCCGAGGTAGGTGTCGACGAGCCCCAGATCGCGCATCTGAACGAACAGCGGCACGATCAGCACTTGGATAGGGATCATCATGGTCGCCAGGTACAGCGCGAACACCACGCCGCGTCCGCGGAACGGCAAGCGGCTGAACGCATAGGCGGCGAGCGAGCTCGTCACCAGCTGCAGCACGGCCGTGACGACGGCGAGTCCGAGCGAGTTCGCGATGATCCGGGCGAACGGCAGCTCGGCGAACAGCGTCTGGTACGCCGAGAACGACGGCTCGTCGGGGATGAGCTTCGGGGTCGCATCCAGTCCCGCTCCCGGCGAGAGCGACGTGGACAGCGTCCACAGGAACGGGAAGAACATCACGAGGGCGCCGAGGATCAGCACCGCGGTGAGCAGACCGCGTTTGGTTCTCTCACGCATAGGTCACCCACCTCTTCTGCCCGACGATCTGCACGACGGTGACGCCGAGCACGAGGATGAACAGCATCCACGACAGCGCGGATGCTTCGCCCGCGGCCCCGTAGCGGAAGGTCAGGTCGTAGATCTGCTGCACGACGACGGTGCTGGATCCTGCAGGACCGCCGCCGGTCATCGCGTACACCTGGTCGAACACCTGGAACCCGTTGATGAGCGAGATCACGACGACGAAGAACGTCGAGGGCGACAGCAGCGGCAGCGTCACGTTGAACAGGCGCCGCCACGGGCCTGCGCCGTCCACCTTGGCCGCCTCATACATCTCGGTCGGGATGGCCTGGAGACCGGCGAGCAGGATGATCATCACGAAGCCGAGGTCCTTCCACGCCGACGCGAGGATGATCGACGGCATCGACCACGCCGGATCCGTCCACCACCCGGGGCCGTCGATGCCGAACACCGCGAGCGCGGCGTTGACGATGCCGACCGAGGGGTTGAGCAGCCAGCGCCATACGAGCGCGACGACGATCCAGCTCGTCACGACGGGGAGGAAGTACACGCCGCGCAGGATGTTCCGACCGCGCAGACGCACGTTGAGTGCCAGCGCGAGTGCCAGTCCCCCGACGTAGACCAGCGGCAGGTAGCCGACGAGGTAGTAGAGCGTGTTGAAGAACGCGCGCTGTGTGGCCGGATCCTGGGCGAGGTGCACGTAGTTGTCGAACCCGACCCACTTCATCGGGGCGAGCAGGTTCCACTCGTGCAGGCTCGTCCACAACGCCCCGAACATCGGATAGATCGTGAACATCGCGAGTGGGACGGCGCTGGGCAGCAGGAACGCGAGGACGACGAGTGCGTAGCGCACGCGCCCCCGGCGGCGGCGCACGGGCGGAGTCTCGACCGCCTCGCGCCCCTCCTCGACGGGGAGCGGCCGGAAGGTCGGGGTCATGTCGGCTGACCGCTCTCGCCCGGCTCGGTCGCCCGGGCGACCGCGAGACGCTCTCGAACGAGCCGGCCCTGCTCACCGGAGCGGCCCTGGTCGTCGAACGGCGTGGAGAGCACGAGAGACGCCGCCCCCTGGGCCCAGCGGTCGTCCTGCCAGGTCTCGACGGCCACGGGCACGGCACGGTTGCGCGGGATCAGGCCGGCACGGAACGCCGGCTCGAATCCGAACGACCAGTGCCGCCACGACTCCACGCCTTCGCCCAGCAGGATCACGATCTCGGGGTCGACGACGTTCACCACGCCGGCCAGCACGCGTCCGAGCAGATGCCCGGCGTGGGAGAAGAGCTTCTGAGCCCCGGAGTCGCCCGCGTCCGCGAGCGAGCGCAGCGCGGCGATGCCGGCATCCGGACCGATGAGCGCCTCGTCGCGCGCGCGACGCACGAGCGCCGCCTGGCCCACGAGGGCTTCCAGACATCCGTGTCCACCGCACTGGCAGAGCGGGCCGTCTTCCTCGACCGGGACGTGGCCGATCTCCCCGGCTCCCCCGCTGCGCCCGCGCAGCACCCGACCGTCGGTGACGAGTCCCGCACCGACGCCGGTGCCGATCGTGAGGACGAGGACGTTCTCGTGCCCGCGCGCCTGGCCGTGCAGCGCCTCGGCGATCGCGAGCGCGTTGACGTTGTTCTCCACCAGGACCGGCAGATCGAGCTCGCGGCGCAGCGCCTCGCCGAGCGGGACGCGCTGCCATCCGAGCTGCGTGGAGTCCACCGTCCCCACGGCCTGCTCGTCGACGTTGCCGGGCACGCCGACGCCGATGCCGAGCAGCGGCGCGCCGTCGCCGCCACCGATGAACGCGCGGAGCTTCTCGCCCAGGCGCGTGATCGCCGTCCCGGACGCCGCATCGAACGGCTCGGTGGCCGAGCGCACCACGGTGCCGTCGATCCCGACCTCCACGACCGTGATGTGGTCCGCGACGACCTTCACACCGATCGCGCGTCCCGCGTCCGCCACCAGGCCGAGCAGGCGGGCGGGGCGTCCGCCGCTGGACGGACTGTGGTCGAGTTCGACGAGCAATCCGTCGGCGATCAGCTGACGTGTGTGCTGGGTGATGAGCGCGGGCGAGACCCCGAGTTCTCGCGCGAGATCGGCGCGGGAGGTGGGACCGCTGCCGCCGATGAAGGCGAGCACAGCCGAGCGGGTGACGTCGGCGCGGGCAGAGGATGACGGCAAGAGAACCCCTTTGTTCAGGTCTGAACGAACTCTAGAGCGGATGTGCATGCGCCGTCAACTCGATTCCTTGCGGCAGCTTCCGCCGACAGTGTTGGCCACGCCGATGCATACATGCTCTTGACCTCGGGGGCATAGGTGGTCCATATTTTCCACTAAATACAGGCCTGAACAAAGGGGTTCCTATGTCTGACGCTGCCCGCACGATGCGGCTGCTCGCGACTGCCCGCACCGTGCTGCATGCGGCACCGCGCCGCGCGATCGTGCTCGCCGCCGGGCTCGTGGCTGCCCTCGTCGTCGCCCTGCTCACGGCCGCTCCGGCGCACGCCAACACGCTCAACGGTGTGTGGCATGACCCGTACGGCGACGATGAGCTGTACGCCTCGCAGCCGACCGAGCGCTCCCCACGCGATCCGATGGCGGGTGAGAACGTCACCGTCCGGGCGACGACCTGGCCGATCGCCTCGGGCCAGTCGGTCTGGGTCACGTGGACCGTCAACGGCGTCGCGCAGACCCCGCGCGGCGCGAGCTACGACTACAACTCCGGCAACAACACCTACTGGAAGGTCGATCTCGGATCCTTCTCGCGCGGCGACGACGTGCAGTACACCGTCCACGCCGACGTGAACGGCGGCGGGCAGCGCGACATCGGCCCCTTCACGTTCGCGACCACCTCGTGGAGCACCGTGACCGACGTGACCGACGTGATCGACAACGGCACGTCGGTGGACATCGTCACGGGCGACAGCGCGGGAGATTTCACCCCCAAGGTGCGCTTCGCCTTCCCCCGTCCCGACGGCTACGACGTGCAGATCGCCCCGACCGGCTCGGGGCTGAGTCTCAGCGGACCTACCGGATACACGCTCACCGACGGCGCCTCGCAGGTGACGATCGCCACGAGCGAACTGGTGCTCAAGATCGACAAGAGCCCCTACCGGCTCTCGGTGTACAAGGGCGATGGCACGACGCTCATCACCCGCCAGTACGACCCGGCGCAGTTCCGCAACATCGGCTGGGCCAGTGACGGCAGCTCGACCGTGACGAAGATCGAAGACCATTACCTGACGCCCGCCGGCGAGCGGTTCGAGGGCTTCGGCGAGCGTTACGACCGGCTCGATCACCGCGGCACCGACGTGCACAACTACGTCTACAACCAGTACCAGGACCAGGGTGCGACCCGGCGCACGTACTACTCGGTGCCCTTCTTCGCGAACTCCGCCGGCTACGGCGTGCACATCCCGAGCACCCGCTACGCGATCTTCAACCTCGCCACCCACCGTTCCGACATGGCCGGGTTCACCGTCGACACCGGCGGCGCACTGGACTCCACGCTCACGTACCAGTTCTTCGCGGGCGATCAGGCGGCGATCCTCGACGACTACACCGCCGTGACCGGGCGTCCGCTGCTGCCCCCGAAGTGGGCGTTCGGCCTCTGGGCATCGGCCAACGAATGGAACACGCAGGCCGAGGTCGACGCGTGGCTCGACCAGGTCGACACCTCCGGCATCCCGCACAGCGTGCTCGTCCTCGAGCAGTGGAGCGACGAGGCGACCTTCTACCTGTGGAAGGACGCGCAGTACACGCCGACGGCGGGGAGCAGCTCGCTCGACTATGCCGATCTGACCTTCCCCGCCGGAGGCGCGTGGAGTGATCCGAAGCAGATGATCCAGGACGCGCACGACCAGAACGTCAAGGTGATCCTGTGGCAGATCCCGGTGCTCAAGGAGAACTTCTCCTCGAACCCGTCGACCGCCCCGCAGCAGCATCTCAATGACAAGTCGTACGCCGAGGCGCAGAACTTCCTCGTGAAGGACGGTGCCGGCGAGCCCTACCGGATCCCGACCGGTCAGTGGTTCGGCGACAGCACCGTGCCGGACTTCACGAGCACCGCGGCGACGAGCTGGTGGATGAGCAAACGCCAGTACCTGCTCGACGACCTCGGCGTCGACGGCTTCAAGACCGACGGCAGCGAAGCGCTCTTCGGACGCGACCTGCAGGTGGCCGACGGACGTCGCGGCGACGAGATGCACAACGCGTACCCCAACGAGTACACGCGCGCCTACAACGACTACGTCCAGGCGAAGACTAACGGCGACGGCACGATCTTCAGCCGCGCGGGTACGTCCGGCGGCCAGAGCCAGTCCATCTTCTGGGCCGGCGACCAGGCCTCGACGTTCGGCGCCTTCCAGGAGGCGGTCCGCGCGGGCCAGAGCGCGGGACAGTCGGGCGTGCCCTTCTGGGCGTGGGACCTCGCGGGCTTCACCGGGTCGTTCCCGAGTTCCGAGCTGTACCTCCGCTCGACGTCGCAGGCGGCGTTCTCGCCGATCATGCAGTACCACTCCGAGAAGGCCGACCCCAGCCCGTCCGAGGCGCGCACGCCGTGGAACGTGCAGGCGCGCACGGGCGACACGAGCGTGGTGTCCACGTTCGCGAAGTTCGCGAACGTGCGGATGAACCTCGTGCCGTACCTCTACACGGAGGCGGACGACAGCGCCACGACCGGGGTACCGATGATGCGAGCGATGAGCCTCGCGTTCCCCGGTGACGCCGCGGCCGCCGCCTACGACCAGCAGTACCTCTTCGGTTCGCAGCTGCTCGTGGCTCCCATCACGACGCAGGGCCAGACCACGAAGGACGTCTACCTGCCCGCGGGCGAGTGGTACGACTTCTGGAACGGCGGACGCGCGATCGGCGACGGCGTGAAGCAGTACTACGCCGGCACGGACAGCATCCCGGTGTACGCCAAGGCGGGGGCGGTCGTGCCGCTCAACCTCAACGACGCGTACCAGCTGGGTGGGACCATCGGCAACGACGTCGACACCTACGACAACCTCACCTTCCGCATCTACCCGGCAGAGTCGAGCACCTACGACTACTTCGAGGATTCGGCTGACGCCCACCGCGCCATCTCGGTCACCGCCGACCGTGTGGCACGCACCGTGTCGGTCTCGGCGCCGCCGCTGACCACCGCGGCGACGTACCAGGTGTCGGGGACGAAGCCCTCCGGCGTCACCGTGGCCGGCTCCGCGGTCTCCGAGGTCGCCTCGGTTTCGGCGCTCGCGTCGGCGAGCACCGGGTGGTTCTGGGATTCGGTGCAGCAGCTGACCTACGTCAAGGTGGGCGCGAGCACCTCGACCCGCGCGATCGTCCTGAGCGGCGTCGACAAGGCCGCCTATGAGGCTGAGTTCGCAGCGCACACCGCCGTCAGCACCAACACCGATCACCCCGGCTACACCGGCGTCGGCTTCGTGGACGGCTTCTCGGACAGCGGCGACGCCGTGGAGTTCGACGTGTGGGCCGAGGCGAACGGGACGCACCAGCTGCGCTTCCGCTACGGCAACGGCGTGACGACGTCGGCCGTGCGCACCATCCGCGTCGACGGCACGTCCGTCGGCACCCTCACCCTGCCTTCGACCGGATCGTGGGACACCTGGGGCACCGCGTCGATCGGCGCGCCCCTGACTCCCGGCCGGCACACCGTGCGCATCGAGTACGCGAGCGGCGGCGCGGGCGGCATCAACCTCGACAACCTCGTGCTCGCACGCTGAGCCGGATCCCACGGAGGACACGCATGAAGACCCTGACCCTGCGACGACGCGTCGCGAGCGTCGCGATCGCGGCGGTCGCCGCGGCATCGCTCACCGCCATCAGCGGCTGGGCGGATGCCGAGCCCGCCGCCGCCGCGCCGCTGGGCGTGCAACGCGCCCAGTTCACCTCGGGCTCGAGCTATCTCGTCGTCGAGGTGCTGGACGACGATCTGGTGCATTTCGAGCTCGCCGGGGCCGGCACCGCGCCCGGAACGACGAATCCGCTGTTCACCACGCCACAGGTCGCGAAGACCGACTACGCGGGTCCGAACACCTACTCGCGCAGCGGCGGGACGATCCAGACTGCGGGACTGCGGCTCGAGGTCGACACCTCGACGCTGTGCGTCACCTCGACGGACATCACGCGCACGCCCGACCTGGTGCTGCAGACCACGTGTCCGGTCGATCTCACACAAGCCTGGAAGGGCCTGAACATCACCAAGTCGTCGATGGAGAACGCGTACGGGCTCGGCCAGCAGTTCTTCACCGGCGCGAGCGCCGACGGCGACTGGGTGGGGCGCGTCCGCTCCCCCGGCGGCACGTACGGCAACGCGATGGTCTACGACGCCGAGAACGGGCCCGTCGGCAACACGCAGATCCCGGTGCTGTTCGCGGTCGGCGACGACAACGCCAATTACGGCCTGTTCGTCGACCAGCTCTACAAGCAGGAGTGGAACCTCACCGGCGACCCGTGGACGATGCGCACGTGGGGCGACCAGGTGCGCTGGTACCTCATGTCGGGCCCCGACCTGCCCGACCTGCGCCAGGACTACATGGAGCTGACCGGCACCCCGCCCGTGCCGCCCAAGAAGGCGTTCGGCCTGTGGGTGTCCGAGTTCGGATACGACGACTGGTCGGAGCTGGACAGCACTCTCGCGGGGCTCCGCGCCGCGGACTTCCCCGTCGACGGGGCGATGCTCGACGTGCAGTGGTTCGGCGGTGTGACGGCCGACTCCGATGACACCCGCATGGGCACGCTGGATTGGGACACCTCGAAGTTCCCGAACCCCGCGGCCAAGATCGCCTCGCTCAAGGCCGACGGCGTCGGGATCATCCCGATCGAGGAGTCCTATGTGGGCAAGAATCTCCCCGAGCACGCCGACATGGCGGCGGACGGCTACCTCGTCCGGGCCGGATGCTCCACGTGCGCCCCGGCCTACCTCACCGGCAACCCGTGGTGGGGCAAGGGCGGCATGATCGACTGGACGCAGCCTGCGGCCGGCGCCGCGTGGCACGACGAGCAGCGCCAGCACCTCGTCGACGAAGGCGTCATGGGCCACTGGCTCGACCTCGGCGAACCCGAGATGTACGACGCGAACGACTGGACCGCGGGGGTCCTCCCCGGCAAGCACGCGCACGCCGACTACCACAACGCCTACAACCTGCTCTGGGCGCAGAGCATCGCCGACGGGTACGAGCGCAACGATGAGACGGCACGTCCGTTCCTGCTCTCGCGCGCGGCGGCCGGCGGCATCCAGCGCTTCGGCACGGCGATGTGGTCGGCCGACATCGGCTCGACGATGAAGGCGCTCGCCTCGCAGCAGAACACGCAGATGCACATGTCGATGTCGGGCATCGACTACTACGGGTCGGATGTGGGCGGCTTCCGCCGCGAGATGCTCGATGCGAACGCCGACGAGCTGTACACGCAGTGGTTCGCCGACAGCGCCTGGTTCGACACACCGTTGCGCCCGCACACCGAGAACCTCTGCAACTGCCTGGAGACGACCCCCGACGCGATCGGCGACGTCGCCAGCAACCGGGCCAACCTGGTGCGCCGCTACGAGAACGCCCCGTACACGTACTCGCTCGCGCACCGCGCGAACCTCTACGGAGAACCGGTCGCCCCGCCGCTCGTGTACTACTACCAGAACGACGACAACGTCCGTGAGATGGGCCACCAGAAGATGCTCGGGCGTGATCTGATGGTCGCAATCGTGGCGGGCTCGGACGAGCGCGAGCGCGACGTGTACCTCCCGGCGGGCGAGTGGATCGACATCCACACGAACGAGCGGATCGTCAGCACGGGCCAGTGGATCGCCGACGTGCCCCTGTGGCGCAACGGGGTCTTCACGCTCCCCGCCTACGCCCGTGCGGGCGCCATCATCCCGCAGGCGTTCGTCGACGCGGAGACGAAGGACATCACGGGTCTGCGCGCTGACACTGTCGTCCACGACGAGCAGATCACCACGGTGTACGCGAGCGACGCGGCATCGACCTTCACGCTGTACGAGGACGACGGCGCGAGCACCGCGTACGAGAGCGGCGCCGTGCGCACGACACCGATCAGCCAGTCGATGTCCGGCGGCGTCGCCACAGTCACGGTGGGCGCCGCATCGGGAACCTACGCGGGCGCGCCGTCGTCGCGCCCGACGGTCGTCAAGCTCGTCACGGACGGCACCCAGGCCGCATCCGTCACGCTGGGCGGCAGCACGCTCACCGAGTACGCGAACAAGGCCGCATTCGACGCCGCCAGCAGCGGCTGGTACAACGCGGGCGGCAGCACGGTGATCGCGAAGGCGGCGAGCAGTTCGGTCACATCGGACAAGACGTTCGCGTTCACGCTCGGCGAGGAGGCCGTGTGGGCGACGTTCGCGTGCGAGTTCGCGACGACGACCTTCGGCCAGTCGGTCTACGTCGTGGGCAACATCCCGCAGCTGGGCAACTGGTCGCCCGCGAGCGCGATCAAGCTCACCCCGAGCGCGTATCCGACCTGGACGGGCGTGATCGGCGACCTCCCGCCGTCGAGCGCGATCGAGTGGAAGTGCATCAAGCGTCAGGAAGCCGGCAATCCGAACACCGCGGATGCCTGGGAACCCGGCGGCAACAACGTCCTGAACACGCCACCGTACGGCTCGGCGGGAATCACGACCGGCGCGTTCTGACGTTCGTCCCCGACAGCGAGGCTGCATCAGCAGCCTTGCGGTCGAGGGGCGTTTGGGGCGGGACGCACCGAGGAATCGAACACGACGCCGCAGCCGTCTGCTGGGGCCGCGCGGAGCATCGCAGCTAGGGACCCGCCTGGATTGTCCACTCGCGACGAGCTGCAGCCCCGTCGCCTATAAGGTCAACGTATTCCACCGCCCCGCAGGAAGGAACGGGTCGTCGTCCGCGTCAGCGGATTTGAGCTCCGTCGGGCAGATCGGTCGATCGTGTGAGTTCCGACCAGGCATCGATCTCTGCCGCGACTGCTTCACGTCCGGCCGACACGAGACGGAGCGCGTCCGATCCAAGGAGCAGATGCGCCGGCGGGTTCGTACTCTCGATCACGGTGAGGACGGCCGCGGCGGCCTTGGCCGGGTCGCCAAGCTGGTTCCCGTTCGCGGCCTCTCGATTTGCTCGGATCGGGTCCATCAGCTCGTCGTAGTCCGCAATGGATCGCTCTGTGCGCACCATTGATCGGCCAGCCCAATCGGTGCGGAACGATCCCGGAGCGATCGCGGTGACGTGCACGCCAAACGACGCGACCTCCTTACCCAGCGTCTCGAGTATCGCCTCGAGCGCGAACTTGCTACCGCAGTAGTAGGCGAGACCGGGAACCGTCATCAGCCCACCCATCGACGTGACCCCGAGGATGTGGCCCGCCCGACGCGACCGCATCCCCGGAAGCACGGCTTTGATGATCGCGACGGCGCCGAACACATTGACGTCGAACTGGCGGCGCAGGTCAGCCATGGGCGACTCCTCGAGCACGCCCTCGTGGCCGTAGCCCGCGTTGGCGATCAACACGTCGATGCGGCCCAGCGCCTTTTCGACCGCGGCGACGACCGTCGAAACCGCTTCATCGTCGGTCACATCGAGCAGAACGGCGCGGGCGCGGCCGTCTTCCGTCAAAGCTCCGAAGGCTGCCGCGTCGCGCTCGCTCCGCACCGTCCCAACGACGACATGGCCGGCAACCAGCGCCGCCTGCGCGAATGCCCTGCCGAAGCCCGAGCTGACCCCTGTAATCAAGAAGTTCTTCGTCATGTCCCACATACTCAACGTTAAGTTGATCAAAGTCAACACCGCGTTGATTTTGATCAACTCGCTACCCTTGTTTCATGTCGCCCTACGCCTACGACGAGAACGGTCGCCGCATCGTCGCGCCGTCGAAAGGCGAGCTCCGCGAGAAACAGATCCTCGACGAGGCCGAGAAGCAGCTCATCGACATCGGCCACGAAGCCATGACGGTAGAGTCGATCGCCACGGCCGCAGGCCTCACCCGTGGAGCCCTGTACTTCTACTTCCGGTCTAAGAACGACGTCATCGCCGCGCTCGTCCAGCGGATCACTGTCGAGCTGACGAGCGCCATTGCCACGCGGCGGGCGGCGTCGCCGACTTCTGCTCACGGAGGTCTGCTCAGCGCCATCGACCTGACTCGCGACCTGTGGTCCAGGCACGGTGCCGTTATGCGCACGGCCATCGAACTTTCTCCATCGGTTCCCTTCATCGACCACCTGTGGTCATCCGCTCGGGCTGAGACCATCCGCAGCCTCACGGAGATCACCGAGTCGGCCGCAATTGAGGCTTCGGCGTCGGAGCGGGCTTCTGTCGTGTCGGCTTTGGTAGCCATGACGGAGCGGGTGTTCTACGAAGCCATCCGCTCGAACTCCGATCTGGATGCCGCCGCAGAGGTCGTCACGATGATCTGGAACCGCGCCTTACCCCTGCCCCATCAGACCGCCTGACCATTAACGCCGCAGTTCACGCTGAGTTCAGTAGGTACGAAAGCGATCACACTCGTACGCACCCCATCCACATACCGTCGTGGAGTCCACCAGGCGCCAGGATCGATTCCTCCACTCCTAATGACGACTCGCGTCTGTGGCAGGGAGCGTCAGGGGGCCACGATTCGGGCGATGGATTCGCGAAGCAGCGCGCGGCGACGGTCGTGCTCCCCATCGGGCTCGTCAATCGTCGCGGTGTAGACGTTACTTGTCGGCGACCACGCGGAGGCTGCACCCATGACGAGCACCAGGAGATCGACGGGCTCGCCCGATCTGAGACGGCCTGCAGCCTGCGCGTCTGCGACGGCAGCCAGCTTTGGCTCGTGCTGGGCGCCATCGAACCATCGCCCGGTGGGACGTCGCTCGAGCCTGGTCCAGGCGATGAGGCGGGCGAGCTCGGGGTGTCGAAGGTTCTGGTCGTAGAGCCTTACCGCCCAGCCAGGCAGGTCGTCGGCGTCGAAAGGGACGTCGTCGGTGCTGGCATCAACGCGGTCGACGATAACCGCGTCAAACAGACCGTCCTTACTGCCGAAGTACGCGTACAACTGCGCCTTGTTCGCGTCCGCCGCGGCGGTGATGCGATCCATCCGGGCACCGGCAAAGCCGACCTGCGCGAACTCGGTCGCTGCGGCATCGAGGATCCTGCGACGAGTCGCGATCCCCCGCGCTGTGGTTGGTAGGGAGGAATCGGCCATGGGTCGATCCTAGCAGAAAGACTAGTTAGTTGCTTTCGAGCGTGACGCGGTACTACTGTCAAAGAACAACTAGTTTTTCTTTTTGGAGGCATGATGAGCACCACCGCCGCGTGGCAGAGCACGGGCAACAGCGTCGAATTGCGGAAGGTGTTGATCGATCGCAGGGCGCTCCGCGCGGATGACCTCGCCGTGCGGGTCAGCTTCTGTGGCGTCTGTCACAGCGACCTGCATGCGATACACGGCGTGACACCGCATATGTCCGATGGGAGCGGACTCGTTGCCGGACATGAGTTCACGGGCACTGTGATGGCCGTCGGCTCGGCCGTGACCGGCTTCGCGGTGGGTGACGTGGTGGCCGTCGGCACGCTCGTCGACTCATGTGCGGAGTGCGCAATGTGCCTGATGGGGCAGGAGAACTTCTGTTACCTCGGCCCCGTCAGCACCTATGGCGGGAAGGATCGCATAGACGGGACGTCCACGAAAGGCGGGTACAGCCGAGAGTACGTGGTACGCGAGAGGTTCGCCTACCATCTGCCCGCGGGGCTCGACCCGGCCGCGGCCGCGCCACTGATGTGCGCGGGCATCACCATGTGGGAGCCGCTGCGTGCAGCCCGCGTCGGCGCCGGCAGTCGCGTCGCCGTCGCCGGTCTCGGCGGTCTCGGTCACCTGGGCGTGAAGTTGGCGGCCGCCCTGGGGGCAGAAGTGACTGTGCTGAGCCGCACAGCCGACAAGACGGGCGATGCTCACGCCCTCGGGGCTTCAGACCTTCTTGTGACGACTGATGCGGAACAGATGCAGCAGGCTCGTGGTCGATTTGACCTCATTCTCGACACGATTTCAGCAGAGCACGAGCTCTCCTCGCTGCTGCGCATGCTCGATCTCGATGGAACGCTCTCGGTCGTCGGCAATCCACTGATGGCGGCGCCCCGGATTCTGGAGCTCGCGGCCGGTCGCAAGAAGCTCACCTCCTCCGGCACGGGCGGGACGAAAGGAACGGCCGAGATGCTGGCGTTCTGCGCGGAACGCGGAATCGCCGCCGATGTCGAAGTGCTTCCCTCGTCAAGAGTGATCGAGGCGCTCAACCGCCTGGAGGATGGCGACGTCCGCTACCGGTTCGTACTCGACATGTCCGATCTCGATCAGCCGGAGGCCTGAATCCATGACCAGCGACGACACGTCGAGCAAGACCCCGGAAGACCGGACCATGAAGCAGATCGGCGCGTCTGGAATATTCGTCCCGGCCATGGGCAACGGCACTCAGGCCTGGGGCGACAAGCGCTTCGGCTACGGTACCTCTTACACCCGCGACAACCTTTACGCCATCTACAAGATGTGCCTGGACGCAGGACTGAACTTCTTCGATACCTCCGACACCTATGGCAAAGGACTCGCCGAGGAGCTCCTCGGCGAGTTCCACCGCAAGGACGGCCGCCCGGTAACGATCGCGACCAAGTTCACCCAAGCCAAACTTTACGATCCCAACCGCAATCTCTCTGTTAGAGCGGTGAAGACCGTCCTGGAAAGCAGCCTGAAGCGGCTTCAGGTGGACACTGTCGATCTCTACCAGGTCCACTACCCGCCTGCACGACGTGCACTCGACAGGTATCTCGATGCCATGGCCGATACCGTCAAGAGCGGCAAAGCGAAGGCTGTTGGCGTCAGCAATTTCAGCACCGACTACCTGCGATATTCCTACAGCTACCTGTGGTCCGTTCACGGCGTCAGGCTGGCGTCGAGTCAAGTCGGGTTCAACTTGCTGCACCGCCACCCGGAGACCAACGGCATGCTCGACGCTTGCCGCGAACTCGGGGTGACGATCCTCCCAATCCTCCCGCTCGCTGAAGGAGTGCTCACCGGAAAATACCGTGCCGGCGGCCAGGAGTACGGCAGCCAAGCCGCAACGCTGTTCCGCGGCGCCAGCCTCTTCGAACCAGGCGAGTCTTTCTTCAAGGCCATGAGGTCCAAGCCCTACGAGATGCACCGCGAAGAACTCGAGCCCCTGTTCGATGTCATGGACGCGATCGCACGTGCGCACGAAGGAACCATCGCCCAGGTGGCCCTCAACTGGCTGATCGCCAGCGACCCGCTCGTCATCCCCATCCCCGGCGCAAAGAGCCCATCGCAGGTCACCAGCAACGCAGCGGCGCTCGGCTGGACGATGAGTGCCACGGAATTCAGGCGACTCTCGCAGACCGAAGCAGAGATCCGGCGCGCCATCGGCTACTAGACATATCCCCATCCGCTCCAAGCGAACCTGTCACGATTTCGTTCCTCACGTTCTCCTTGTCATTCACGTCGCAACCGTGCCAAACGCAGCCTGAACCGGTTACGCCGACCCTCGAGCGTCTGACCGAAGGCAAGGTGCCCGAGAAGGATGCCGTACGCGTCGGCGGCCACGAGCCCGTCGATGGTGGTCTGCTCGCCGGCGATCTTGTCGCAGGCGGAACGTTCGCAGCGCGCCGGCGTGCTGAAGGGGCCCGTACAGGATGGACCGCGCAGTGTTCAGTTTCGTGTGAAGAAGGTGGGGCCGTGATGCCTGCGCGGTGCTGATGTTGCGGTTCCTCGCGGACGCTCTTGGGCGCGTCTCGGCCGACTTCCTGCGAGACCAACGTCGAAGCCCCGACTAGAACTTGATTCTCATAAGGGAACTTCCGGTCGGGATGCGCCCTACCGCTTCTCCACCCGGCGCTGCGCGCCGCGCGGAGCCTCGGCGGCAGGGGCCCGCCTGAATAATCCGCTCGCGGCAACGAGAAACGGCCCGCCATAAGGCGGACCCTTTCTCGTTCCGGTCGGGATGACAGGATTTGAACCTGCGACCCCCTGACCCCCAGTCAGGTGCGCTACCAAGCTGCGCCACATCCCGTGGCATCGATCTCCAGTTATTTCGGGCCGACCGGAAGGGGTAAACCCCTTGACCCCCAGGTAGACGGTCCAGCCCAGTTCCTTGATTTTTCGGGCATCGGTGCCCCTCAGACGACACCACTTCACGTCAGGACTTGCATGGATTGCATGCATCAGGTCCCGGACAGGTCCCGGATATTCTTAGCCGTTCGCACCTTCGGTGAAGGTTTACGTGGGGTTTACGAGTGGCGTACATTGACGGGCTCTGTTCACTATGAGGGCCAATCACAACGTGCGATAGTGCATCGAATCCGGTGCCGATCGGAGCGCGGGCGGCGCTTGGCACTCACCGGTCGGCGGCACCTCCAGTATCAATGGGTGGCGCGGTACAGGGCCCCATTGATTCCACTGTGTACGGAGTCGGGACATGGACGGCTGACCATCGGCTAACGCGGCTTGGAGTGGAGATTCGTTCGAGATCCAGGTACGGAGTTCGGCCACCGATTTCTCAACGCTTTCGAGTCTCGTGTTCGACGCACCGATCCGTTCCCGTGTGGACGCGACGGCGATCTCGACGACCTGAAGGCAAGTGTCGATCAGTTGTCTGGCGTCGTCATCCCAGCGCTCGGGGCTACCGTCGATTACTCCGACCGCGTTGTCGACTGCGATCCATGCGACCGACCGCAACGCGAGAGGTTCCGGCTCCAGCCTCATACGTGCGTCGAGGTTCGCGGGCAGGAAAGTCGAGAGCGGCATCTGATCGAGGTGGGACACGGCGAAATCCCAGGACGACATCGTTGCGTCGAGCGCACTTGCGTCCACCACGATCAGTGACCCGCTGCTCTCGACCGCGCTGACTTCGAATCTCTCGGTTTGGGGAAGGAGCCGCCGAGCGAGCACAAGCGCCTGGAAACAGGGATTGACATCGCGGTGTTCAATCCGCTGGACGCGGAAATGGGCATGCGGCGTGTTGAGCCGCGCCTCGACGAGGAGGATTCGGTTGGTGCCGAAGAACGCACGCACACGATCCCAGGTCGGCATCCTGCCTTCCTCTTCCGCAGACGGCAGCATCCCGGCGTCAGCTCTGACGTGGAGAGCTCGGATGGCTGCGAGCCCGGCTTCCGAACCCTGCACGAACGAGGTAGCTAGGCTCAACGCCGCCGCGACGTGCACCACGTCTACGCGGCCGCTTTCAGTGACGAACTGGTCAGTGAATCCATCCCAGACGAGGGTCTCGTGGGTCTCGCTATTGCGCATGTCGGGGAGCACGACGCCACTCACGACTGCTGCGAGCGCTCCACCTTCACGGACTAGCCGCTCTCGCAAGTTCGTGAGCATTGGAGGCGTGCTCTATTCCCCTGCTCGGAGGCAGTGCGTTGCCCAGCTGTACTGACGAAAGGGGCCCTCAATCGTCCTCTTGTACGCGTCGGCAAGCGCGAGAGCTCGAGCTTCCGAGTCGTCCGTCTGCGTGAGCACGGCCTCGTAAGCGCGGGTCGCGGCCGAACGAGCGCGACGCAGCGCGGGTTCGACCGCCCTCAGATGGTCTCGGAACTGATCAGCAATCGTTGGCTCGGCCGCGAAGTATCGATTGGTCAGCGTGTTTGTCGCGATATACGCGGCGACTGGGTCGTCACAGTCGATTACTTGACCGACAGCGTAGACGCCGGCGAGCACGTCCGTCACATGCGGTATTCCTAGCGAGACGAGGTGCGGGATCAGCAGAGCGAGCAGGTCTGAGCCTCGATACGCATAGTGCTGCAGGACCCATTCTGCTCGAAAGAAGCCCTGAGTTCCGCGTGGCGGGATATCCATGCCGAACGCTCGTGACAAGCCTTGACCGTCACTCGCGGAGCTGCGCGTAGACCACCAGTCGGCTGCGTCGGCAAGCGCTCTTCCGACATCTGTGCTGACCGAGGTGTCGGCTTCGACCGCCCTGATGATATGCGCCGGGAGTTCGTCTAGGAGGTCCAACAGCTCATCCGCCTGGCGCGGATCGTATGGCTCGAACGGTTCGAGCGAGAAGAGGAGGCTGACAGCACGGTCGCGTTGTCGCAACAGCTGATCGATCCAGCCCTGCAGTTTCTTGAAACCATCGCCAGGAGAGACAAGGTCCTGGCTCAGCGATCTGATGACGTCCGCGAGCACATCCGCATGCCACCGCCAGGGCGCTTCATCAACGGGTACGGTGTGATGATCACGGGCGGAGCGAGGCAGAGCCGACACGCTACGTACCGGCGACAGGAGTCTCTCGATAGCATGTGGCGGCAGCGTCATGAGGGCCTCCGGGCTGGCGGATGACGTTCCATACTCTCGACGATGCGATCGCAGATGTCCGGTGCACTCTCGTGTTCCCAGAACCGAAGCACCACCCACCCCGCTGCGCTGATGGTTGCCGTCGTCTCAGCATCTCGCGTCATGTTGGACCGCACTTTGTCCGCCCAGAACTCGCCGTTGCGAACTGGGGCCGTGTAGTGGTCCGGGCAGCCGTGCCAGAAGCATCCGTCTATGAAGATGGCGATGCGCTGACGTGTGAAGACGATGTCGGCTCGTCTCCGCCCTCCGAGCGGCGCGAAGTCGACGCGGTAGCGCAGGCCTTCCGCATGGAGGATCCGTCGGACTGCGAGTTCGGGGCCGGTGTCTCGTCCGCGGTTGGCGACCATTGAGCGCCGTACGCCTTCGGATGAGGCCCATGAGGTCTCGACCATGGCGGCCCGCCTCACTTCTTCTTCGGGACGTCAACGATCGGGATGTTGCCTTCCTGTCGAACGCGGAAGCCGAGTCTGCCTTCGGGCGCCGACGCGTATGGCAGCACCATCGAGAACAGCGTTGCGACATCAGCGGACGCCACGTCCTCTGGCCACTTCCTGTGATCGGCGCGTTCTCTCTTCTCCCCGGGGGTGAGCCCGGCCGGTTGGATCGGGTCGGCGGCGAAAGTGAGTAGGACGGCTCCACGCGTTCCGGGCTTGGAGAGTTCGTCGGCAACGGGCCCGCCGTGTCGGAATCGAGGGTGTCCCGCGATGTGTTGCAGCGCGTGACGTTGCCGGAAGGAGCTTCCGGAGAATCCGGCGCGATCTCCACGCCGGGTGCGGTTCACCATGGCGACCGAGACACCGTCAACATTCCGGTGTTGATTTCCAGACAGTTCGGGGATGAGTACAGCCCAGTCGGTCAAGGTTCCGGCTTCGATCGCCTGGTCCATGAATCGGAGGTGGGGCTCGAAGTTGAAACCGAGCGTCCATTGGAAGCCGGCTAGACGCTCGCGGACTTCGGCCGCTGGGACGAGAGCGTACCGTGCGAAGAAGGAGCGCTCGGTGGAGTTCGCGTCGTCGAGGTGATCGTTGTCGGACGCTTCGAGCCCGTTGGACAACTCCCTGTAGGTGAACTGCACGGGCTCCGAGAGCCGTTCCACCCAGTCTCGGACAAGGTTGAAGTGCGCAGGGTTGGCGTTCGCGTCCCTGTCGGGTTGACGAGGGAAATCCTGGACGATTCCGCCCTGCCCCTGCACGTCGAGCTCCGCGTTGTACATCTTGTTTCGTGCTGTCGGCTTGAGCCACGGGAGTTCCTGAAACACCAGGGGCGGGACGTCGATGGGGCGGATCACGGGGTGCCCGTCGTTGGTCATCTGGGCGAACGTCCGTAGCTGAGCCCGGAAGTCCTCCTCATCGCGGAGTATGCTCTCGAACGCGCCGTAGAGGTCGTACTCTCGTCCGCGGTTGTCGGTTGCCCTGCGGGCGATGTAGAGACGCACCAGATCGCGGTATCCCTTGCGGTAACCAAACCATCGGCCCATCTGCATGAGGCTGTCGGCGGCGAGAGCGCGCCGACGGTAGTAGGTGATGGTGAGTTCTTCGACGGTGAACCCTCGGCTGAGCTTGGCACCGCCCACGAGGATGCGCCACACCCGCTCACCTTGGAAGTCCAGCTGCTCATAGTCGGCGTTCTTGTCTCCGTTGACGACGACCACGGGAGAGCGCTTCACGGTCATCCGGTCGACTGCCTGTCCGACGTACGTCCAGATGGCGTCGAAGTCGTCCGGGAGCGTGGCGCCCCATTCGGCCGTGTCGCGGCTCGCCCAGACCGTGTAGAAGTCGTTCTCGTACAGCTCACGTAGCCGCTCCTTCGTCATCGGAGAGCTGTATGAGTTTCTGAGCCAGAGTGCGTCGATGCGCTCCCGGAGTTCCCTATGTTCCTCGGTTCGCACCGACTCGTGGACGAGCATCGTGTGGTGATAGAAGGTGCCCTGTCCGTTGGCTTCGCGCCAGAGCTTGATGGCGCCCGTGACGACGAACGCGTCCAGTGCTTCCGCGAGTTCTTCGTCCTCCTCCCTGTCGTCGAGGTCCCGCACGAACGCGGCACGGTTCGAAATGGCGGGATCGTCCTCGCTGCCCTCCGGTAGGGCGCGGAGGTCGTGGAAGGACACGCCACCCATGTACTGCGGCGGCGGCTGGAGAGAGAGGATGAAGTCTCGGGGGAAGATGTCTTCGGCGTCGGTGGGGTCCACGAACACGTTGGCGAACGGGGTCGCGGTATAGCCGACGTACTGCGCTCTCTTGAGCAGCGCGAGCAGCTCGGAGAGCTTCTTGTTGATCGCGGTACGAGCCTGTCGGCCCTCCGCGTCGATCTTGCCGGGCATCGTGGTGTTGACGGACGCGAGATCGGCCTCGTCGTCGATGATCAGCGTGGGGATGTCACCCAGATTGATATGAAGCTTGGTCAGGTCCGAGACGAGCTTCTCTAGGACGCCCTTGTTCTTCTTGACCACGGCCAATCGCACGTCGGTGCCGAAGAGGTTGTCGGCATGCCATAGCGGCTTCGCGCGGTGCTGGATCTCATGCCCTTGCTGGAAGTCGAGGGCTGGCAGGCCCGCGGCGAGCGCCTTGTAGTCGCCGGAGGAGGTCGTCAGCCGGCGGATGGATGGCACGTCGGGCACGTCGATGGGGCGGACGCCGTGTCGGAGGAACTTGTCTTCGAGCCAGTCGCGGTCTTCGGTGTTCGCGTAGTCGACCTTGATGATGGCGGCGGTGTCCTTCTCGTCGACGCCGCCGAGGATGTTCTCCCGGCCGATGAGTTCCTTGTCGAGTCGTCGCTGGGTCTGGTTGCGGAGGATGTCGTAGGTGCCGGTGAGGACGATGATGAGCCGGTAGCCGGCGTCGATGGCTTTGGCGATCACACCGGTGAAGTTCGCGGTCTTTCCGCTCTGGACGTGCCCGACGACGAGCCCTTTGCTCTGGTAGGGGGACGCGGACGTTGGGTCGTTGAGTCGTGCCACGACGGCCGTTGTCGCGGCATCGAGTTCCTTGATCGACTCAGCGGGGATGGTCAACGTGCTCTTGTACGCGTTCCAGTAGAACTGGTGACGGGTGGCTCGTTCGGTTGTGTACCAGGGTTGCCATTCCGGGCTGGCGATCAGCACGGCGCCGAGTCCTCGCACGGGGAAGGTCTCATCGATATGTGTTCGTGCGGTCTGGCTCAGACCGAGGCGATCGAAGATCAGCGAGCGGCGCTCGACGGTGTCCTTGGCGGTCTCGCCGGTCCAGATCGTGGCCTCGGCCGCGTCCCATTGGAGTAGCTGCAGGTGGAAGGTGGTGGACTCTGGTGCCCCTTCCGCCAGGATCCGTTCGAGCAGAGCGTCTTCGTCGAGCGCGGTCTGGAAGGGCTCCAGGTTGCGGTTCACGTCCGCCAGGAGTGCCCGCGGGCCGAGCGGTGCCATGCCGGCGAGCGCGCCCTCGATCGCGGGTCTGAGTGCTTCGTCGCTCATGGTTGTGGCTCCTTGCAGAACTCGTCGAGGAGTTCGGGGACTGCGGTCGCGGCTTCAAACTGGGTGAGGTCCAGACGGTATTGCACACCGACGACATGGGATGGTTGAGGCACGATGTCGGCGATGCGCTTCGGGGTGAGCGCGGGGAAATCGTCGTCGACGAGGAACGTGCGCGGGACCGAACGCAGGGACCAGCGTCGTTGGTACAGCTCGGTGTCGTCATGGCGCCAGCCGACGTCCTTGAGCTTCTTGTCGAAAAGTTGCCTGCTCTCCTCGGAGAGATCGTCTCGGATGCTGGCGACGACGTCGCCTAGCGCTCTCCCTTGCGATGCGGCACCTGCGGCGGTGACCTGGACGGAAACGAGGTACAGGGGACGGTCCGGCGAGGGCTGCAGCTGTGACGCCGATGCGATGAGGTGGATTCTGCTCTCGCTTCGGGTGCACTTCACTTCGACGCTGAACCCGTCGAACAGGAAGTCGTGTTCTTCCCGGTCGGCGCCGGCCCATGCGTTGACGACATTGGGCGCGGTGACGTGCGTGATGGCCTGCTCGAGGAAGAGCAGTTCGCCGAAGAGGCCAATCTGTTGTTCGTCCGTCAGCCGTCGCTTGCGGAGCAACAGTTCCTGGAACGAACGGAGACCGTCAGCGACGGCGTCGGTGAATGAGGTCCCGTTGACGACGAGATCGACGATCGCGGCGATCACCAGGTACGCCTCGTGATGATTCTCCGTGGCGTCGATGGTGAGCTCAAACCATTCATCGTCCTCACCGAGCTCCTGGACGACGTCGAACGTGATCCGATCGAAAGCAGTTACGTCGGGAGCTCCGGACTCCGGCGGGACTCTGAGTCGGATCCGTTCAGTGGCGGGGTCGATCAGCAGGTAGGTGGGTGGCTGTGCGGACAGCCTGCGAACCGCCGGAAGGGGTTGGTGGAAGTACTTCTCGATGTCATCGGCGGTGAGGTGGCCGACCTCGTCTCCACCGATCATCTGCTCCACCTCGTTCGTCGCGGTCTCTATCGCACTCTGACCCCGCCGAGGGCTGCAGTCGGGGCGACCCGGGAGGTAAGGCGCGGGCGCCGTCGCCCACACCATCCAGAGTAGAGGGCTGGCACACGTGTGGAGCGGGGCGGACAGGGCATGTCGCCGGTGGGCGGTACCATGACGAAGCATGCTGGGGGAACGAAGCACGACCCGCGCAGACGACGTGTCGCGCGTGGTCGAGCTGCCCCCTGAGAAGGGCGTGCTGACAGCGATCGGCCGCGATCACACCCTCACCACGGCGCTCGCGGATCTCATCGACAACAGCATCGACGCCCATGCGGACACGGTCACGATCCGTATGGTGACGACCGACTCGCTACTGCACACCGTTCGAGTGCGGGACAACGGCGACGGGATGTCCGGCGATGAGCTTCAGCTCGCGATGCGTCTCGGTGAACGCAGAGAGTACGCCACCACCGACCACGGTCATTTCGGGATGGGTTTGAAGGCCGCTTCCCTCAGTCAATCGCGAACACTGACCGTGTTCACATTGGGCGAAGGTGACGTACCGCGCGCGATACGCATCGGACGGCAAGGCTTCCACGGCGAGGTGCTGACGGACCAGGCGGCATGGAACGGGTTCGAGGACGACCCCGGATCGCTCGACAGCACCGGAACGGTCGTCGAGTGGAGCGGCGTGGAGAACGTGTCCCGGGCGTCGAGTCCGACCGAACGGCAGATGTGGCTCGAACGGCTCGTGGGTTCGCTGCGCACCGAACTCGGGCTCACGTTCCACCGGCTCTTGTCCTGTGGTCGTCTGCGGATCGGTGTGGAGGTGTTCGACGACGCCGTCGCACTCGTCGGCGTGCGACGGAATGTGGAACCGGTCGATCCGTTCGGCTTCCAGACCTCGGGCCACGCCGACTACCCGGTCTCTGTGACCGGGGTGACGGACGACGGATGTGAGCTCATAGCGGCCCTGAACATACTTCCGCCGAACTCGAAGTCGGCCTCGGCCGAGTTGCTCGGGCGTCCTCGGCGGGAATGGCAGGGCTTCTACATCTACCGGAACGATCGTCTCCTCCACGCCGCGGGATGGTTGGAGCAGGCCCACTCCGATCGCCGACTCCAACTCGCGCGCGTAGCAATCGACCTCACCCCCGCCCTCGAGACCCACCTCCGCATCAACCACGAGAAGCACGGCGTAAGGCCTCTCGAGGGATTCGGACTCGCCCTCCAACGAGCACGATCGACCAACGGGATCGGCTTCGAACGGTTCCTCGAGGATGCGCGAGACACGTTCCAACGCGCGAACAAGCGAAGGACCGGCATCAAGCCCCTCATCCCGATGAGCGAAGGACTCTCCGAGAGCCTGACGGAGAAGGTTCGAGAGCGCATCGGCGAGCGCGAAGACGTCCAGCCCATCGCGATGCGATGGCGTCAGCTCGAAGAGGGACGGGTGTTCCTCTTCGACCCGGACGCCCGCACGATCTGGCTGAACGACGGCTACCGGACCGCGATCGGCGGTGTCACCGGTGACGCGCCGCTGCTGAAGACGTTGACCTACCTCCTGCTCCAGGACCGCTTCGCCAGCAAGCATGTGAGAAGAGGCACGAAGGAGGAGATCGAAGCCTGGCAGTCCGTCCTGATGGACGCTCTGCTCGAGCAGATCGGTGCGGACGGCTACAGAAGCACCCCATCAGTGGATGACGATGCCTCGCCGTCACCGCTTCGCGGACTCGACAAAGTCGGGCATCTCACCCCCGCCGCATCGGATGGCGTCCCCGACTCGGCAGAGCCAGCCGATTACGCCGTACCGGCGGTCCCGCCGGAACAAGTCGACGAGACAACGGAGAGCTCTCCCGAAGTCACGAGAGCTGACCCTTCGGTCATCACGGAGCTCTACAGCAAGGGTGCGACGATCGCTGAGACAGCGCAGCAGCTCGCCGTGGATGGCCGCGCGGTCGCCCGTGTCCTGTGTCTGCATGTACTCGGTCTGGACGAGCCGCTGGATGACGAATCCCTGTCTCCTCGGCACGGTTTGGTCTACACGCCCGGGGAACGGGAACGGATAGTCGCCGCGTACCGGTCAGGAACCCCGATCGCGCGGATCGCTCAGGACACGGGCAGAACACCGCTCGCTGTGGCCTGGCAGCTCCTCGACCACCCGAGCCGACCCGTCCTCGTCAAACGGTCTCTGATCCGGCGTCTACGCCGCGCCACGCCGGATGGAGATCATGATGTCTGAGGCTCGGGTCGAGCCGGCTAAACTCACTAGAATGAGCACCCCTCTGGCGTATGATGCCGCCGTTTCGAATGGCGACACCACCGTGCCCGAGAACGCCCCGAGCGAAGGCGCGATCCGCGTGCTCGATCTGTTCGCCGGCGCGGGAGGGCTCACGGCTGGGTTCCATCAGGCGTCCAAACGGTTCCGTTCGGTTCGAGCGGTCGAGTGGGACCTCGCTGCCGCAGCCTCGTACGAGGCCACATTCGGCGAAGGCATCGTGTATGCGGGCTCGATCCAGGACTGGCTCGCGACAGGCGAGTCACCGGAGATCGATGTGATCGTCGGCGGCCCTCCGTGCCAAGGGTTCTCCACACTGGGCAAACGCGAGATCGAGGACGAACGCAACCACTTGTGGCGCGAGTACGCCACTACGATCGTTCGCACGCAGCCCAAGTACTTCATCGTTGAGAACGTCGCCGAATTCGCACGGTCACCACAGTTCCAGCGATTCAAGCGGGCAACATACGGCCAGGGGAAACTGCGCGACTACAGCTTCCGCCACGCCATCTTCAACTCCGCAGACTTCGGCGCCCCACAAGCGCGCAAACGCGCCGTCTTGATCGGCTACAGACGCGACCTGGGCTTTCCCGGATTCCCCACGCCCAGCCACAGTGCCTCACCGGAGACGGACGGCAAGCTCCCGTACCGAACCGTCGCCGATGCCCTGGCAGGCGTTCCCCTCGTGCCGGACCGGGACGATGAGTTCGACACGTACAGGACGACATTCTCGGGCAAGACTTTCGCCGGCTCGTTCCATCCGCGACAGTTGCATTGGAGCCGCAACTACGCCGATATCTCCCGCCGGCGGTTCGCCGCGATCCCCGAGGGCGGGAACCGCTTCAACCTGCCAGAAGACCTATTGGCACCGTGCTGGGTAAACCATAAGACGGGATCGGCGGACGTCATGGGACGGCTGCGTTGGGAGCGACCCTCCGTGACGATCAGGACCGAGTTCTTCAAGCCCGAGAAGGGGCGGTACCTCCATCCGACGGAGGACCGGGCGATCACCCACTACGAGGCGGCTCTGTTGCAGGGCTTCCCCGCTGATCACCGCTTTGTCGGCTCACGCACAGCCATCGCCCGCCAAATCGGTAACGCCGTTCCCATTGCGCTGGGAGCCGCCGTAGCTGACGTTCTTGCGCGCGCGCTCTGAGTGTCTTCCTCGAGGACCGTGTCGGCTGCAGCGGGAATCTGACTGTGTTTTATGAGTCAATAATCAGCTCCGAAGTCGTTGTCCTGCGGTCCTATCCCTTCTCGGCGTTCTGAGCGCTGACGGTAGGAGGTGCCCTGCTGAAGGACTTCCCGAGTCATCGCGACCTCGCGAGCACGTCTTGAGAACGAGTCGGCAGAAAGATCACCCTCGAGGATGGCCTGGTAGTTCTCGTAGTGCTTCGCGGTGCGAGCGTGGACATCGCCCCAAGTGAGCAGCTCGATGTCGGTGCGCCGTTGCCAGGTTTCGAGCGTGGTCGGTGTCATGGCGTAGTGCTTGCCCGTGATGAAGGCTCCCCGAACATCGGAGCGAGCTTGTCCGAGCTTGTTGACGTAGCGCTCGAGTTGCTGAAGGTCCTCGAGTGTTGCGGGGTGTTCGCTTCGCTTGATTTCGATCACCACGGTTTGACCGTCTCCCGAGAGAGCGAGGAAGTCGTACCTTGTGTCATCCCGCGCGGGCGAATCCTCAGCTCCCCACTCGCGGAGCTGCTTGCTGATCGTTGTCTCCTCCGACAGGACCTGCCAGTCTGGATTGAGAAGCCATGGGTATCGCGCTACGAGGTCATGCATGTTGTCTTGACCGGTGATATGCGCCGTCTCTGCGGCGTTGTTCACGATCATCCCGAAGAACTTCTGAACGATTTCGATTCGCCCCTTGATCACCTCGAGGAGGGCGCGACTTTCAAGCATGCGCCACCCATGAATGTACGAGACGGCTTTTGCGAACTGTTCGGGGTCTTCCGAAGCGTCATCGAGCTCAGAAATGTAGTCGTGGAACTGGCGGTACTCGAACGCTTGGATGATCGTGTCGGCGAGGGGAAGGATCTTCTCCGGAGGCGTATCGGAGCTTCCGAGGGAGTGTATGAACTTCTTCGCCTTGTCCCGCGACGGCTTATCGAGTTGGTTCAGGCGGAGGGCGAGTGTCTCGTCGCTCAGCACCGCTTTCTCAGCTTGCTCCCCTCGGGCTTTGGTTCGCTCGCGGAGGAGTCGACGTGTGAGTGCTTCTCCCCATGCCTTGAAGGCGAGCGTGCTCTCGTCATCCCAGTCGATTTCTTGACGATCCGTGGAGATGCGATCCGAGTCGTCGTCCACTCCCTCGTCGAGGAAGTCGGCTTCGATGACTCCGGTGAGGTACTTCGTACCGTGCTGTCCGCTTGCGGTGCCCTCGACCCCGAAGAAGTATGGCGGAGCCTGTGCGGTCTTGCCGTTCACGAGAACCGTGAAGCCTTGAAGCTCAGTGGCCAGAACCGTGGACGAAAACCCGGCCCACCAGGTGACCTTATTGCCGTCGTCGAGGGTGACCTCCTGCTCGCCGCTGATGGGCTCGCGAAGGGTGAGGCTCAAAGTGGGCTGGCGGAGATCTTCGCCGTTGATCGCGATACGCATCTTGCCGACAACGGTTCTGCTGAATCTACGAGCGAGCGCTTGATGGAGGCCTGCGACATCAGGAGGAGTCTTGTGCTTCAGTGCCTTCATCGAAATCCGCGTACCGCTGCTATACGGCAGGTCCGATGGTACGTCGCCGACTGTTCCCAAGAGTTCGAGTTTCTTGCTCTGACCTCCCTCAGCTTTCAGCTTCTTGCCGTCCAGGTCGACCGAAGTCGCGACACCGTCGCGCCAAGTGAGAATGCTCATAGTGCGACCTAGTCCGAAGCCCGCGAGCTTGCCGACTCCCTTACGCCCCATGATGGATCGGCCTGCGGGCGCTTCTTGGCCATCTGCCCGCCTGTTGCGTCCGATGACGAGGTAGTCCTCATCGACCTGGTCGGCAGACATTCCCATACCGTTGTCGGTGACGGAAATGACGCTCGTCTCGAGGTTGTACACGGACGCCTGGGGAACTTGGATCTGTACTTCCGTGGCTCCCGCGTCCCACGCGTTGGCGACCAACTCAGCAATTGCGACATCGCGACGCTTGTACATCTGAGTGCCGAGATGCTCGAGGGTCCTACCTAGAACAGTGATCTCGAACGAGCGTTGGGTCGCTGGGGCCATACGCGTCATCGTAGCGACGGCATCCCCCATCACACGGTCATGGGCCGCGGAGACGCATGGCTTGGCCGGGGAGGCCAAACCATGTCGACTCGCGGAAGGCGTTCTAGTCAGCCCGCTCTCCCGAAGGCTTGCTCGAGGAAATCGGCGGTGGCGGGGTTCACGGTCTCGTTGCGGCGGATGTAGTGCTCGCGGGTGATCGCGGGGTCGCTGTGGCCGAGGAGCTCTGAGGCGAGCTGGAGCCCTCCGATGTCGTTGATCGCGGTGGCGGCGGTGCGGCGAAACCGATGTGGGGTGACGTCCTCGATGCCGGCTTGGTCCATGACGTCGCGGAGCTGGCGGCGGACGTTGTTCGTCGTGTGCGGTGTTCCGACGCGTGTAGCGAACAACAGCGTCTCCGGGCGGGCGAAGCGCAGGCCGCGGACCCGAGCGCGGACCGCGCGAAGTGCGAACCCGGGGAGAGCGACGCGGCGGACCGAACGTGCGGTCTTCGGATGATCCTGCCGATGTGTGGGCTCACCTTTGCGGCTGACGATCGTCCCGGCTAGGCGGACCATCGGAACGGGTGCGTCGAGGTCGAGGTCAGCGACGCGGATCGCGAGGACCTCGCCGATACGGGCGGACGTACCGAGCATGACCTCGACGATCTGACCGAGCTGTCCGTCGGGGCGGGGACCGGCGAGGATGGGCCGGTTCTCCCAGTCGCGGATCGCGGCGCGGATGGCGGTGATCTCGTCCCAGGTGAACACGTCGGGACTGCGCGTGGGTCTCCGCAGACGCGAGACGTGGTCCATGGGATTGCGCGGGAGGATCTCGTGGCGGACGGCAAGTCCGAGGGCGAGACGGAGAACGACGCGGGCTTGGCGTGCGCGGTTGTAGCTCTGCTTCGCGAGTTGCTTGAGGAAGTAGTCGCAGCGGGCCACGCCGATCTCGCGGAGGGTGACGTCCCGGAAGAACGGCAGCACGAGGGTACGCATGTTCCGCTCGTAGAGTTGCCGTGTCGTGCGGGAGAGGCGGTCTTCGAGTTCCATGTCCTCCAGCCAGTATCCGACCAGCGCGGTGAACGCGCTGTCGGCGCTCATCCCGGTGAAACCGGGGTGGAATAGCGAGCGATCGGCGAGCTTCTTCTTCAGCGCGCGTTCCGCGGCGGGCCTCGTAGTGGCGGTGGATTGGACCTCTCGGCTCTTGCCGTCCCAGTCGCGGTAGCGGGTGCGCGCCGCGTATCGCCCGCTGGGCTGACGTCGGATGGAGATGGTGCCGTAGGTGCCGATCGGGGTGCGAGGTCTAGCCACGAAGCGAGCGCTCCCCCGTCTTCGCGTGAACGTGAGTCCGGTTCGGCGAAGCTACGACGCGGTGACGGCGGATGCGGTGTGGAGAAGGCATCCCTCCAGTCTGCCGATCATCGTCGATCGCGGCCCACGCGCTCGATCGCCGGGCGCGAGCTACGCTTCCGCTGTCTCCGAGGACGGTCGTCGGAGGTTACGTCTCGCTTGGTGTTCATGGACACGCGCCCTCGCCAGGAGCAGCAGGCTGATCGGGCCGAAGAGAACGAACTTCAGCGCATTCCACAAACACATGGCGAAGACGACGTAGAGCCACGGCGACCAGCCTCCGTTGATGAGCGCGATGCTCACCGCGGCGCCGAAGAAGTAGACGATGCCGAGCCCCATAGCGGGAACGCCCCACTTGAGACCACGTCTAGTACGGAGTCGGTCTAGCAGGATGTTGGTGGGCATCCATCGGCGCAGGAAGGTGCGCGTACGGACGCTAAGTGTCCAGAGGGTGCGGATGAGCATCAGGGGTCCTCGCTTTCAGGCCAACACGGTTGGTGCGGCGTGGTCCTGAGCTTTGAGGTCCCCAAGGGGTCTGAGTCGCCCGCCGGAACGGGGTCGGCCAACGATTGTCCTGCCGCTGCCCCCAGGCTACGCCGGTCTGCTGACGACCGGAAGGGCGCGGGCTGTCAGCGCGCGTCCCGCACGGGACCCCGGCGGGATGGGGCTGCGGAGTCGGGTGGCGCGTCGTGCGCGTCACGGAGCGCAATGAGCGCGGCGCGGGCGCGTTCGTAGTCCACGCGTTGAGCGTCGGCATCCGGGACGGCGCCGAGAGGGTCCGGGCCGGTGACCCCGTACCGGTCGCGGTAGGCCGCAACCACCGTTAACCGCTCGAGGAAGTCTCCGGAGATCGCGTCGGCTCCGGGCGGGAGCGCGCGGGTCGCCCATGAGTTCCCCTCCCCCGCGGCTTGATGGGCGAGTGCGACGGCACGTTCGGTGATGAGTTTCTCGCGTTCGGTGAGCGCTCGTGCCATCTCGGGATCCATGTGCCCGCTGGCTTTGGGGATAATGCCGGCGATGAGCTGCCGCCGCCGAGTGGATGGTGTGAACCGGCTCGTGACTTTCTGCATCCGGTATCGCAGGAGCGAGCCGAGATCGTCGACGTCGTCGAGGTTGCCCGCCTGGACGACCTGTGGCAGCAGGGTGTCGACGTCGTGTCCTTCGGCGTTGAGGCGGCGCAGTTCGGTGCTGAGGACACCGTATGCCTCGGAGCTGACGAGCTCATCGATCGCGGTGTCGTCGAGGCCGCCTGTGCGCAGGAGGCCGAGCCACCGGTCGTGCTGGGCGGATTGCGCGATGGTCTCGTATTCGGCGGCGAGTTGGCGGATCGATGCCCACTCGTCCTGCTCGGCGGTGATGGTCTCATAGGCGGAGAGCTCGGCGCCGGTGTGCTGGAGGATGCCGTAGAGGATGGACCGGGCCGTTTTCTGCAGGTCGTCGCGGTGCTGGTGCTGCTCGAGGTGGTGCTGGTCGGTGACGACGTAGGCGCTGTTCGCATCTCGCCCGCGGGTGAGGGCGACGTAGAGAGCCTCGCGTGTCATCTGAGGGCTGGCGACCAGCGCGTGTGCGGTGTCGACGGTGGCGCCTTGGGCGCGGTGAGCGGTGATCGCGTATCCGAGGTCGACGTGCTCGGCGGCGTAGCCGGCGGGAAGGGTGATCGTGCTGCGCCACCTCGACCTTTCCCGGCGGACCGTGAGTGAACCGTCATCGTGGGTGTCGGTGACGATCCACCGGTCGTTGTTCTTGACCCATCCGCGCCCGAGTGCGAGGCGACGATCGTTCCGCCTTGTGACGACGACGTCACCGGTCGCCGCGCGGGTCCCGTCGTGCAGTCGCACTCCGCCGTCCGCGACGTGCCCGGCGAGGATGCGGTCCGAGTGCGCTCGCTCGTTGAGATCTGTGACTGTCTCGGTCGTCTCCGCGATCAGCACCGACGTTCTTCCCGCGCGCAAGTCTCTCGACCACGCCTGGTAGGCGGTGTCGAGCATCTCGTCGTGTTCACCGCCGGCGACCCGGTCGTGGTCAAAGTACGCGTCGATGGCGTCGGCGTTCCCTAGCCGGAGCTGCAGGGAGGCGTGCTTCTCCCAGTCGTTGCGGAAGCGGCGCACGTCGGACAGTTCCGGGGCGTCGTCCCGGTCGCGCACCAGCATGCCGAATGCGCCGCCGGCGTCTACGCCCTGCAGCTGGGCGTGGTCGCCGACGAGCAGCACCTTCGCTCCGATCTGGCTGGCGTGCGCGGTGATGCGGTCCAGCGCGAACGTGCCGACCAGGGATGCCTCGTCGATCATGACCAGCTGCCCGGCCCGCAGATCCCACCGCCCCCGGGTGTGCTCGTGCAGCCATTTGGCGGTGTTCTCGGTCTGCACGTCGAGCTCTTCACCAAGCACCGCGGCGGCGGCAGCGGACGGAGCAAGCCCAACAACAGACCCGTCGCCATGCCGGGACTCCCATGCTCGGCGCAGCGCTCGCAGCGTTGTGGTCTTGCCCGTGCCGGCCGGGCCCACCAGCACGTCGAGGACACGCCCCGACACCGCGACCTTCCCGATCGCGTCCTGCTGATCGGCACCGAGTGCGCGCTGACCGGGCATGCGCGGACGTGCGGCCCGGGCTATCAGGTCCAGGTCGACGGTGGGCGCCTCTCGTCGCGCCGCGGCCTCTCGGAGGCGGTCTTCGGCGGCGAGAACGGTCTCGGACGAGTACACAGTAGACGCCTTCGGGCGGAACACGCTCGACCCGTCGGCGCGCTGGAACTCGCGCGGGCTGGTGGCCAGCTCGGGCGGTGTCAAGCGCAGCGACGCCGCCTCCGCAGCATCGACGATCAGCGAGACGAGCGCATCGCGGTCCGCCGGGGACGCGAGCCGATACGGCATCGTCTGGCGCACGGCCTCAGCGTGGAGGTTCCACCGACGCCACGTCGCCCGACGCTGCGCGACTTGCGCGACGACCTCAGCAGCTAGCTCGTCGACACAGTCAAGCGAGATGTCGTCCGCGCGCAGCAGCGGCTCGCTCGCCCCGGTCTCCACAAGGTCTCGCGCCCATGCCACCGCGTCCGTGCCCAGCACTTGGGTGGCCTGGTCCCGCCACTGCCGGGTCAGGTCGTGGAGTGAACGCAGCTCTTTCGGCGGCCGTGTCTCCAATGTCGCCTGCTGGCGGATCTGCCACAGCTGCGTCCGGGACGGTTGACGCCCGTGCTTTGCCGCGTACTCGTCCACCAGTCGCTGCTTGACCTGTTCGATGTCCTTCGTGCGCGAGGAGAACACATCCATCAGCGTCTGCGGCACGCCCGCGACTTCCCACCGGGCCATCCGTCCGGTCTCGCGCTCGCGCTCCTCCCAGGACACGGCGAGAAGGCGGGTCAGATGGTCGGAGAGCACGGCGTTGTAGTGCTCTGACAACCCCGTGACCGCGGCGTGCAGCGCCCGGGAGTCGAGGGTGCGCCATTTGCCGTCATGGACGCCCTGGACCCGGTTGGCGATGACGACATGGGTGTGCAGCTGCGGATCCGACGCTCGCGAGTCGTAGTGGTCGTAGGCCGCGGCAACCACGCCACGGACCTCGACCTGCGCGACCGCGCCGCGTAGGCCCTCCGTCCCGATCCTCGTCATCGCCACGTCGCGTTCGACAATGTCGAGAACGTCGGTCATCGCCTGATGGTGAGCCTCAGCGATGAGTGCCTGGGTGCCCGCGTCGCTGAGGGCCCAAAGCGTGGAGACGGACTTGGGCGCGGAGAAGGTGAGATCGAAGCCCGCTACGGGGGAAACGGTGGGCTTGCGGGCTTCTTCCGCGGTAATCGCTGCGACCTGTGCGGCACGCTCAGCCTCAGCGATGTGCTTCGGCAGCAGCTCCACGCGTCGTTCAATTCGTTGCGCGGGGGTCGCGAACCGTCGGTATGGGCGCCCGAGCACCTCTCCCGTGTCCGGATGCTGACCGTGACCGATCATCCGTCGCAGTTGCTGCTCGGACACCTCGTCACCTTGCCTCAACGTGTTCAGTCCGATCAGGCCCCTTCCGATCCATATGCCTGGCGGCGTCCCGGGTTCTGCGTAGTAGCGCGAGATCGCCGCCGCGGCATCACTGTGATGATCCCCTGTGACAACAGACCTCAGTAAGTAGCGGTAGCCCTGACCCGCTGTCATCACACGGATGGAGACCGTCACACAGATCAGGTACGTGACTCCCCATGATTTGCACGCGCCGATGGCAGATCCGAAGGATCAATCGCGAGGTCCGCGCGTGTCCGGTGCCTCTGTAAGCTCTGTCGTATGCGTTTCGCCGTTTCGTCCTGGTGGTGGCTGCACGAGCAGCCGTAACGTATTCACGCGCGGGCTGCACGACAGCCCGCGAGTCCCCGCGCCTCGACGGTCGGTGCAGCTCCCCCGATTGAGGAGCAGAGATGGACTCATTCACCACGACCGCAGCCCGTATGCCGGAGCTTCGGATCAAGATCGCCGAGCACCCCGAGCGTTTTCGCGTTCTGACCGGGGAGCGACCCACGGGACGGCTCCACCTCGGCCACTACTTCGGAACCGTCCAGGAGCGCGTCCGGCTGCAGGCGGTCGGGGGTCGAGACCTTCGTGGTCCTGGCCGACTACCAGGTGATCACCGACCGAGACGCGGCAGGCAACGTCCGGGAGAACGTCTACGGGGCCGTCCTCGACTATCTCGCTGCAGGCCTGGACCCGAGAACTACGACGATCTTCGCGCACTCCGCGGTACCGGCCCTCCATCAGCTCTTGCTGCCGTTCCTCAGCATGGTGACCGAGGCCGAACTGCATCGGAATCCCACCGTCAAAGCGGAGCTGGCCGCTTCCGGTCGCGCACTGAGCGGGCTCCTTCTCACCTACCCCGTGCACCAAGCCGCCGACATCCTGTTCTGCAAGGGCAACCTCGTTCCGGTAGGAAAGGACAATCTGCCGCACGTCGAAGTCGCCCGCGTCATTGCGCGTCGATTCAACGAACGATACGGACACGTGTTTCCCGAGCCGGCCGCGCTCCTCACGGACGCCCCCGAGCTCCTGGGTCTCGACGGGCGGAAGATGTCGAAGAGCTACGGCAACTCCATCGCTTTGAGCATGACGGCCGATGAGACCGCCGCGATCATCAAGCGCGCCCGCACCGACTCCGAGCGCGCCATCACCTACGACCCGGAGAATCGGCCGGGCGTGTCCGGCCTGCTGGCAACGGCCGCGGCCGTTCTCGGACGAACCCCGCAGAGCATCGCCGACGACCTGGGAGCGTCCGGCGCCGGCGCGCTGAAGCACCTCACCACGGAGGCCGTCAACGAGTTCCTCGCCGAGCATCGTGGGCGTCTGACGACGCTGACGACGGAGGATGCGAAGGAGGTCCTGCGTGAAGGTGCCGAACGGGCACGAGACATCGCCGCCGCGACGCTCGTGCAGGTGCGAACCGCGATGGGGATGATCTACTGATCGCGCGTCAGACGTCGCGGGGCTCCGTCGCGCTTCGCGGGCTCGGAGCTCGAGAGCCGAGGTGACCGACGCGCGTTCGACGCGTCCTCGCCGCGACCGTTGTATCGAAAGATTTCGATTGCGCACAGTGGAAGGAGGGGAGCCACCGCGACGCGGTTTCTACTCACCGGGCTCCCCCCCTCGTCTTCGTCCTCGATGGAAAGGAAGCCACGATGAGCAACCGCGCGATCGCCGGTGTTCTCCTTCTCCTTCTCGCCCGGGGTGCCGTCCTGTCCGTGGCGGCGGTGCTGCTGATTCCCGCGGGGGCCGGTATCTTCCTGAACGTCGTCATCGTCGGTGTCGACATCGCGACTATCGTCGTGACAGGGCGGTTGATCCGCAAGAGTCACGGGAGTGTGCGCCGCTTCGTCGGACGCTTCGTCGCGCGGCGAGACATCCCTCTCGCCGGGGTGACGATGTTCGTGCTCTTCGTGAGCCTCGGCCTCGGGACGCTGGTCGGGAATGCGCTCGTCTTCGCCGGCCCTCCGCCCGCGTCACCTTCCGGTGTTGATGTGCCGTTGTGGCTCGGGTTGTGGTCTCTGCTGGTAATGCCGGTGACGGTCGCCCTCGCCGAGGAGTTGCTCTACCGCGGCTGGGCACCCGAGCGGTTGACCGCCGCATGGCATCCCGGGGTGGCCGTCGTGGTCTGCGCCGTGGCGTTCGGCCTCCAGCACGCGCCACTGTCGGCGACCAGCCCGGGCGAGGCCGTCGTCCGGGTGATCGCCACGGGAGTGGCGGGCCTCGCCCTGGGCATCATGCGAACCCGCGGCGTCACGCTCGGTGCGCTCATCCTCGGGCACTGGGCATTCGATGTGATCGGCCTCGGCCTCCCGGCGCTCTCGAGTGCGCTCTCGTGAACGCGACGGCCCGGGACGTTCACCCCCGTCGAGGTGGGGCGGCCTCGACGGGCCCATCGAGCTGGGCGATCCGTCGCGCGAGGGCGGTCTGACGGCGGGGCGAGCGCAGAAGTACGCCGATCACGGCGTTGCGAACCGATCGGAGGATCGGGCTGCGGAGAGTTGCGAGCCTCGTCATCCGGTCGGTCAGTGCGATCACGCGCCGCGCCGCGGCTCGTCGCGTGCGCTCGTACTCGGCGAGGTCTTCGTCGGCGCGGCTGCCCACCAGAACATCGGCGAGCAACGCGGCAAGAGCCACGGCATCCTGAATCCCGAGATTCATCCCCTGACCGCCCGCCGGGCTGTGCACATGGGCGGCATCACCGGCGAGGAAGACGTTCCCGTCCCGAAACCTCGCCGCGAGCCGGTGCGCCACACGGAAACGTGAGCTCCAGACGACCGAGTGGACGACGGCTTCACCCGGTCCGCGGTCGTCGAGGATGCGCTGCACGTCGGCGACGGTCGGCTGCGCCGGGGCGTCGTCCATCGTGGCGACGATGCGGTGCCGCCCACCCGGGAGGGGGGCGATGACGACGAGGCCGCGCTCCCCGAAGAACAGTTGAACCTCCGCAGCCGGAAGCGGCCAGCTCAGCGAGACATCCGCCAAGACGAAGGATGCCTCGTACTCGTCCCCGTCGAAGGCGATGGCCCGCTCCTGGCGGACGCGGCTTCTCAGCCCGTCCGCACCGATCACGAATCGAGCGGCGACCGTCTCGAGGGTTCCGTCGCGATGACGAAGCAGCGCGCGCTCCCCCGGCCCCGGGGCGGCGAACGAGACGAACTCGACATCTCTCTCCACTCGGCAGCCGTGGCCGATGAGCGCGGCGTCGAGGATCTCCTCGGTACGTGCCTGGGACAGCATCAGGGTGAACGGGTACGGCGTGCGGAGGCCGCGGAAATCGATGTGCGCCAGCGTCCGCGCGCGCTCGCGGACGGTGAAGTCCGGCACGACCACGCCCTCGTCGAGGATCCGCGCGGCGACCCCGATCTCGTCGAGGACCTCCAGGGTCCGGGCATGGATCACCGCAGCCCGCGACGTCGTGGCCCCCGCGAGTGCGGCGTCGACGATTCGGACGCGGACACCGCGTCGACGGAGAGCGACGGCCGCGGTCAAACCGACGGCACCTGCGCCGACGATCAGAACGTCGACCTGGGGAGGAGTAGAAGTCACCATGCGTTGACAATCCCAGACGCCCCCGCGAAAGTCAACGCTTGTTGCTAAATTGGGGTCGTGCCCACCGACGACAGACCCGCGCTCACCGCCAAAGGCCGACGCTCACGCGACGCGATCCTCCGCGCAGCCGCCGGCCGCTTCGAAGCCGATGGCTTCGAACGCACCACCATCCGCGCGATCGCCACCGACGCCGGGATCGATCCCGCGATGGTGGTGCGCTACTTCGCCAGCAAGGAACGCCTGTTCGTCGAAGCGACCACGCCGACGATCGACATCCCCCACGCCGAAGCCGTCGAGGCGCGCGATCTCGGGGCAGCCCTCGCTCGTCACGCCATCGAGCTGTGGGGCAGCGAGAACCCGGGCCGGGCACTGCGCATCCTGCTGCGCGCGTCCGCACACGATCCTCAGGCCGCGGCCCGCGTGCGCTCGATCTTCGAGAGCCAGGTGCGTCCCTTCCTTCCCCCCGGCGGACAGGATGCCGCGCTGCGGGCGGGCATGGTCAGCTCGCTGATCATCGGCTTCGCGTTCAGCCGCTACGTCGTTCAGCTGCCGCCTCTCGTCGATGCCGACGACGACGCAGTGGAGCATCGACTCGCCCTCGCTCTGCAGGCCGTGCTGGACGCACCGTGACCGCCGATCGTCCGCGTCACGGATCACGCCACGCATCCGCGGGCGTGCGAACCCACGAGCGGCCGGCGGATCACGCCTCGGGAGTGCTCACTCCCGATAGCTGACTCGAGCGGCGCGCACGGCCGCGACGTGCGTTTCCGCCCATGTCTTGAGTTGCAGCACGACTCCGAGCAGTCCGGTGCCGAGTTCGGTGAGCGAGTACCTCACCTCGATGGGCACCGCCAGCGTGACGTCACGGGAGATGAGGCCGTCTCGCTCGAGGGTACGAAGGGTTTGAGTCAGCATCCTCGGGCTGATGCCCGCGATGCGGCGCGCGAGCGCGTTGTACCTCATGCTCCCGTCCGCGAGCGAGGCCAGCACGAGACAGGTCCACTTGCTGGCGATCGTCTGCAGGATCTCGCGCGAGGGGCATTCCGCGAGGAAGCTCTCGAACTCCGCACGAGCTTCGTCGCGGCGTTGGGCGGCGGTACGGGTCGTCATGCTGCCATTTTGGCATCTAACGCACTTTTTGGTACCTACTTTCGAGATGAATGCGCAAGGCGCACGCTGGCATGAGTCCCGTTCCCACAGAAGGAGGAAACATGCTCAGTGTTCAGGTCGCAGCCGATCGTCGTCTCACCGCACGCGAGGTGCCCGAGCCCGTACCCGCGCCCGATGAGGCGGTGGTCGAGGTGCTGGCGAGCAGCGTCAACAGGGGCGAGCTCGCCCTCATCGCGATGCGCGGAGAGGGGTGGCGCCCCGGGCAGGACGTGGCGGGTGTCGTCGCCGCGGCCGCGCAGGACGGATCGGGGCCGGCGAGAGGCACCCGAGTCGTCGGGCTCGCCGAACAGGGGGCGTGGTCCGAGCGCGTCGCCGTGCGTGCATCTCGCTTGGCCGAAGTCCCCGTGAACGTGGAGTTGGAGACAGCCGCGGCATTGCCGATGGCCGGTCTGACGGCGTTGCGAACCGTCCGAAGCCTGGGAAGCATTCTGGGCGCGAAGGTTCTCGTCACGGGGCCTCGCGGCGGGGTCGGATCTCTGCAGGTGCAGCTCGCCCGCCTCGGCGGCGCCGATGTCACCGGGCTCGTTCGCGCGCCGGGTTCGGGAGAGTCTGAAAGCGGCTTCGTCAGCGACCTCGGCGACGGTGGCGCATTCGATGCGGCGCTGGATGCCATCGGGGGCGACACGCTCCGTGCCGTCGTCGGGTCCCTCCGCCCCGGGGGCAAAGTGGTGTGGTTCGGATCGGGCAGCGCAGAGCCGACTGCCCTGTCCATCTACGACTTCGTCGGCCACGAAGGAGTTTCGATCTCGACCTACTTCTCCTACGTGCAGGACCCCTTGCAGGATGCCGACGATCTCGGCGTCCTGCTTCGGCTGGTCGAGCAGGGCACGCTTCAGCTCGACATCGACAGCCGCTGGCCGCTCACCGACGCTCAGACGGCTATGGAGCGGATGTCGGCGAGCGGCGTCCGCGGTAAGGTCCTGCTCACCGCCATCGCGTGAGGACGACGCGGCCTGCCTAGAGCGGAAGCTACCAAGGCGGCCCCCACCCATGGCCCCCGACGCGCCCGACGTGTCGGGGTCCATGGCATCCCGAGCCACACCTCACATACGTTGGATCGATCTGCGACGCATCCGCGGCGAGGTGGGCCGGGTCCTCGTTGCGGGCCTGTCCGCCCCGCTCCCGGCGTGCATCCGGCGGGACCTCACCCCCTCCATCTACTGCTCTCTGGTGGGGCTGGGCCGTCTGGACCAGACCTATCGATGCTGTCCGACGGCTCCCCCGGTGTTCCGCGTCGCCCGCCGGCGTTCGTCGGCGACAATGCCGCGGTAGACACGGGCGCTGTCTTTGAGGGTTCGTTGCTGGGTGTCGTGGTCGACGTGGATGAGTCCGAATCGTTGGGTGTACCCCCAGGCCCATTCGAAGTTGTCCAGCAGGGTCCATGCGAAGTAACCGGCGACGTCGACGCCGGCCGCGATCGCGGCGGCCGTGGCATCGACGTGCCCGCGGAGGAAGCGAGCCCGGTCGTGATCGAGGACGCGGACGTCACCATGGTCGCGGGTAAGAGTGTCGGGGTAAGCCGCCCCGTTCTCTGTGACGACGAGCCGGGTGCCGGGCGCAGCGGTGTAGTTGGTGTGGAGGTCGCTCAGTAGGCGGGTGAGCAGCGAGGGGTTCACCTCCCAGTTCATTCCGGTGCGCGGGAGTCCGCGATCGTGGAGGTAGATTCCGTCGCCTGCCGGCCAGGCGGAGGCTGTGGGCCGCGTCGTGGGAGCGTCTCCGCTAGGCGGCGGCGAGGACGCGGGGTGACCGCTGACGAAAGCTCCCTGGTAGTAATTGACGCCCAGCACGTCGAGAGGCGCGGCGATCTCTTCCAGATCGGTGTTGTGGATCGCCGCGGTGAGCTCGTCGATGGCGGTGGGAGCCGCGGCGGCGATGTCGTTCCAGATGTCACTCGGATAACGGCGCCGGAAGAGCGGATCGAGGAACCAGCGGTTGAACTGGCCTTCGAATCGTCTGGTGGCGGCGAGGTCGGCCGTGCTGTCGGGGTCGACCGGGTCGGCCACCGTCAGATTGAGGGTGATGCCCAGCCGCAGGGTGTCGTCCCGGTCTCGAAGCGCTCGGACGGTGCGCCCGTGGGCGAGGAGAAGGTGGTGAGCGGCGAGGAGGCCCTCGCTGACGGAGGTATGGCCCGGAGCATGCTGGCCGGCGACATGGCCGACGAAGGCGGAACACTGGGGTTCGTTCAGTGTGGTCCAGTGCTCCACTCTGTCGCCGAGCGCGTCTTGCAGCGTCAAGGCATAGGCGGTGAACGCGTCGACGGTGTCGCGGCTGGTCCACCCGCCCCGGTCTTGGAGTGTCTGCGGGAGATCCCAATGGTAGAGGGTGACCCACGGCGTGATGCCTCGAGGCAGAGAGTTCGTCGACGAGGCGTTTGTAGAAGTCGATCCCTCGCGGGTTGGGGGTGGTGCCGTCGGGGCACACTCGGGCCCAGGAGGTGGAGAACCGGTACGCGTTCACTCCGAGGTCGGCCATGAGCGCGACGTCCTCTCGGTAGCGGTGATAGTGGTCGCAGGCGACGTCTCCGGTGGCTCCTTCGAGAACAGCTCCGGGGAGTCGTGCGAAGGTGTCCCAAATGGAGTCCATTCTGCCGTCCTCGTGGGCGGCACCTTCGATCTGGTAAGCGGCGGTGGCTACACCGAAGAGAAAGTCGCTTGGGAATCGACCGGTCGCAGGAATGGTCATGGTGTTCTTCCTTTCATCGACGGCAGTGCTACCTGAGTTGAGGCGCTATCTGCACACCCGACTCAGCGGACGGATCGGATAGGGATGACAGCGAGCCCGCCGGCGATCGCCAGGACGATCGCGGCGATGAAGAACAGGTCGTAACTGCCCCCCGCTGCAGCGAGGAGAGGTAGAGCCAGAATGGGGATCAGGAGTTGCGGGATCTGGTAGGACAGGGCGACGATTCCGAGGTCTTTGCCTGCCTCGGCGAAACTGGGCAGCACCTCGGTCATCAGGGCGACATCGACCGAGACGTAGGCACCCTGAGCGGCTCCGACGATCCCGATGCCAAGGAGAAAAACGCCGACGTCAGGGGCGATCATTGCGATCGCCAGCCCCGCTGCACTCAACAGACTCGAGGCGAGGACGATCATCTTGCGTCGGCCGGTGCGGTCGGAGATCCAGCCGAACAGGATCGCGGTGACGATGTTGCCAACGCTGAAAATGAGAAGTGCCATCGCCTGCACACCGGAGGCGTCCTCAATGGGGATGTCCAGGCGGTCGAGGATGAGGAAGAGCAGGTAGGTGGAGATGGCGGTGATGGACATTGTTACCAGGAACCGGCATGCCCACGCCCAGAAGAAGTCGCGATACCGCAGCGGGTTCAGCCAGTACGTGGAGACCACGTCCGCCCACCGCATGCGGGGAGCGCGCTCGGTGCGGACGATATCGCGGAAGCTGAAGATCATCATCAGACTGAGCAACGCGCCGACAAGCCCGGGGATCGCGAACCACGTCCATTGGGCGTCGTTCGGCAGCATCGCCATGACCTGCGCGCCGATGATCAGCCCGAGCCCGGTGGCCACCCCCGCGGCAGCGGCGACGCGCGCACGGATGCGGGCCGAAATCTGATCGGCGAGGAGGGCGTGGATAACCATGTTGGTGGCGCTGAATCCGGTCTGCACCGTCACCCACCCGATGATCGTCCACGCCACCCCCTGTGTGGTGGAGAGGATGACGACCCCGACGACCGCCACGAGGGTGCCGCCGACCAACCAGGGCTTACGCATTCCGGCTCGCGAGATCGTCCGGTCGGAGAGCCGTCCGAACAGCGGCGTCGTCACGATGATTACGACCCCACCGATCGCGGCGATCACGGACAGGTTCGTGGCCTTGCCGGCGTCGTCGAGGTAGGCAAGGGCTTTGGGTATCGACGCTCCGCTGATCGTGCCCAGGGCGAAGGTGACGCCGAACCACGCCAAGATGAACAGCGGCAGGAACAGACGTGGTTGCCGGACGCCAGGCGCGTCCTCCGGCAACGGAGAGGAGGTGTCGGTGGCTGCTCGAGGCGCGGGCGTCGGTGCGGGTGTGGCGGAAAACATCATCGTCTCCAAGAGTTGTGGCTGGTTTGGTCAGGTAGTGGGGTGATAGGCGCGGCGGAGGGTAGCGGCGAGGTGGCGCTGCCACCTGCGGGCGGGTTCGAACACGGCGGTCAACCCCGGCGATCCGTGAACATGACCCTCGCCGACCTCGACGGTGACGGGTACATTGGCGCGTCGCAGACTCTCCGCGAAGGTCAGTGCCGCGTCTCGCAGCGGATCGTGTTCGGCTACCTGGATCCAGGTCTCGGGCAGTCCCCGCAGATCCATCGGATCCGTCAGCAGAGCGGGCTCTGCATAGGCGTCCGGCGGGCTCGGATCGGGGAGATAGAGCGCCCCCAGTTGCTCGTACCCGTCCAGCCCGTATCCGCGCGCGTACAGGGCCGCTGACTCCCCCATCGGGCGCAGGGCGAGGGCGGGCACCTCCAGGGCTTGATGGAGGAGCGCGAACCCGCCGTCCGCACGCACGCGCAGCGCGACGCTGGCGGCGATGCTCGCACCCGCCGATGCACCGCCGACACCCACGCGGGTCGCATCAACGGACAGGAACCCCGGGTTGTCGCGAAGGGCGGTGAGCACGGCGAGGACGTCGTCGACCGCCGCCGGGTACGGATGCTCGGGAGCAAGGCGGTACTCGATGGAAAGGATCTGGATGTCGGCGGCTCGGGCACGGAAGGTGAGGAGTCGGTCATTGATCAGCTCATCGACGGTCCCGGATACGAAGCCTCCACCGTGAAGGAACACCTGCGTCGGCGCGCTGCCGAGGAGGTGCTCGGGTCGATAGAGTCGGGCCCGAATCGGGGCAGTTCTCGCGACGGGGATTTCGACGGCCGACACTGTCACCTCGGGCGCTGCCGGAGCGGTGAACTCTCGGGCCACTTCATCGGAGAGAGTCTTCTCAGCCACGCGGCGAGCGGAGAAGTCTGTGCTGGCCAGGTCCGGGAGGTCGGCGGCGAGCTCTTCGATGCGTCCCGCCCACCGTACGATCGCCACGTCGAGCCTTGTGGGCGTCGTCATGAGCGAACGGCCCATGTGATGGATGGTGCGCGCGGGTAGGTCGGGGCGGGTTCTCTCATCGCGCGCAGTGAAGCCACGATGTCTCGATGCAGATGGTCGGCGGCGGCCGTGTTCCGTCGGTATCCCCCGGAGCCATGGGTCTGCCCCAGATAACGCACGCATGTCGTGGGCACTCCGGCGGCGAGCAGTGCGCGCGCGTAGGCTTCCCCATCGCCGCGAAGCGGGTCCTTCTCGGCGGTGTAGATGACGGTCTGCGGAAGACCCTCGAGTTCGGGGGCCAGCAGGGGCGACGCGTACGGATCATAACGAGTGGCCGGGTCTGGTCCGAGATAGTCGCGGATGATCTGTCGGGCACTGTGGCGGACGGCCACTTGCGGAAGGAACGGGGAGATCGCCCGAGGATCTACGTGGCGCAGCGTCAGATCGAGCACCGGCACCTCCAGCATTTGAAGCCGGACCGGGCGGTTGTTGCGGTTCCTGTTCATCAGGGCGACCGCGGCGGCGAGATTCGCTCCCGCGGACGCACCCCCAATAGCGATCTTGTCGGCGTCACCGCCAAGCCCTGCGGCGTGGGCGTGGACCCATTCGAAGACCGCCCAGCACTGCTCGGGCTGCGTCGGAAACCGATGCTCCGGAGCGAGCGCGTACTCCCCCGCCACCACGATCACACGTGCGTCCGCGGCACGAGCACGGTAGACCGCGTCCCATCCGGCCCAATCGATGCCGCCCATCGTGAACGATCCGCCAAAGAAGTACACCAAGACGGGGAGCGGCTCCACCGCCTCGTCCCGGTTCACCGCAGGCCACGGCCAGAACACACGCACCCGCACCGCGGGATGACCCTCTACCGGAACGGCGTGGTCCTCGCTCGCCACGTCCGGCGCGTCGATCTGCATGAGCGCTGTCGCACGAGCATCCGCTTCGCGAACGTGCTCGCGGCGAGCAACCGGATCCGTCGGCATCCTTCCCCCGCCGGCCCCGAGGCGACGATCGAGTTCCACGACGAACGGATCGGTCTTCGTTCTCTCCCACACAGTTTCACCGTCCTCTCGACTACAGTGTGCGCAATCGAAATATTTCGATACAAGATTTGATTCATCACCGATGGGAGCGGCAATGGGCGGGCGGGCGACGATCACCCAGGTTGCAAAGCAGGCCGGGGTGAGCGTGTCCACGGTGTCCCTGGCCATCAACCACCCTCACCGCGTGAACGAGGTCACCCGCCGGGCGATCATCGCCGTCGCGGTCGAAATGGGCTACCGGGGCGCACAGGTCGCAACCGGGCAAAGAATCGCGGTCGCCGCGCCCTTTTCCAGCTACCCGTCCTACTACACCCGGCTCACCGGCATCCTCGCGGCGAACGCGTCCGTCGGCGCGCACATCATCGTCCACGACCTGCCCTCCACGGCGGCCGAGGATGCCCCGGTTCTGGACACGTTGCCGGTGAAAGCCGATCTCGACGGGATCATCGTCATGGGAGCACCCCTGTCCCCGCACGCCACCGAATCGCCCGCTCTCCCCGGCCCCCCCGTGGTCTTGGTGGACGTCCCCGACAACACGCAACGTCATCCCGACATCCCGACAGTCCTCATCGACGACCACCGCGGCGGGGCGCTGCTCGGCGAACACCTCGCCAGTCTGGGTCATACCCGCGTCGCGTTCCTCCACGAAGAACAACGATCCCCCGACTACCTTTCCGCAGGCATGCTGCGCGCCCGCGGAATCGCGACGCACCTGGAATGTGTCAGCATTCCTGTGAAGCCCGCCGACGACCTCCCATCCGTCGTCGCGGACATTCACAGAGATTCATCGATCACGGCGATAGCAGCCAACCACGATGCCCTCGCCGCAGCCATCGCCGCAACCCCGGCCCAACAGGATGCCCCCCTCCCCCTCACCGGCTACGACGGGAGCGCCCTGGCGGCGGCATTGGGCCTCACCACCGTATGGCAGCCGTTCGAAGAATCGGGTCGTGCCGCTTTCGGCCTGCTGATGCAGGTCCTCGAAGGCGAACACTCATCCCTGTCGGTCCTGACTCTCGCCCCTCGTCTCATCGTCAACCGGAGCACGACAGCGGCCCGCGACATCGGTGAGGTCACTCCGCGACGGGCAGGATGAGAGTTTGCCCGTCGACGCCGGCATCGATCGTCACCAGCGCCGGGGTGATGCCGCCACGGAAGTTGAGGTCACCCCCCGCGACGGCGAACCCGATCCTGTGACCTGCGGCGAAGCGATGCACGATGCCCTGCAGCTCAACGTCGACCCGTTTCCGCGTATCGTCCACCCGAACCGGGGTCGACACCGCACCGACCACGCTGCGACTGCCGTCGGGAGCGACGTCATAGATTTTGAGATACAGCGTCACCTGAGAAGCTATGTTCCCCGGCTGCGCCCGCCACGCCCCCGACGGCGTCGACACCGAGAGCGTGGCCCTCGGCACTCCCACCACGTCGACCGGAGTACCCAGCACCTGTCCCTGCCAATACGCCTGGGTACCCGGAAGAGAGTAGTCGGCGTATACGCCGTTCTCGTGGTCGATGCTCGCGGCATCGACGTGGCCGACACCCGTCGGAAGCGCCAGAACATTCGCCAGCAGCGTCTGCTTTCTGTTCGGCGCAGTCGGTGTCGCAGGAGCGTCGGCAAGGGTCCCGGCTGCGCCCAGGTGCATCGTGATGCGCGCGAGAGCGTCAGGGTCCGCTGCGGTGCCCGACTCTGGTGCCGCTTCCCAGGTCTTGGTGAACGTGAACGGCTCACCCAAGTCCGATCCGTCGTCCTTTAGCCAGTGGCCGAGCCAGCCGATGATCCGGGCGACGATGGGCTGAGACGTCGAGGGCGAGGCACCGTCGTAGTCCAGCGAGGACCCACCGTTGTGCCCCAGCGACCCCCACACGAGGCGAACGGTGTTTCCCTGCGCCTGCAGTTGTCGGTAGCTAGCCAAGGCCTCGTTGAAGGTGAACAGGGTGTCGAACTCGCCTTGGATCAGCAGCACGGGGGCGGTGATGCGCGGGATGCTCGCGTGTGGGGATATCTGATCGAGATAGGCGCGGAACGCCTCATCCGGGAATCCGCGAAGAGCGGCCGCGATCATGTCTCCGCAGGTCTCTGCACGGGCGAAATGGCATCGAACCGCGCGTCCTGGATCTATCCCGAGACCCTGCAACGTGGACATCACCTGGCCGCCGGCCACCAACCCCAGCCCCCAGGTTGTCTTGGCGACGCCCACGGAACGGGCTCGCACCCCCTCGGTGAGACCGGCGGCTTGAGGAAAGAGCGAGTACTCAAGGTCATTGAACGTCGCAGCGGGGATAATGGTGTCAACCCGTGGGTCGACCGACGCCACCGCGAATGCCAGGCCGCCGCCGTAACTGGCCCCCAGGACCGCCACACGAGGGTCGTACGTGGCTGAGGCCAGGTCATCATCTCGCACGACGAAGTCGACGGCTCCTGCCGGCGTGTGCGCAGCCGGATCGGTAAATGCCGTTCCAGGCTTTCCACCCAGGACATCGACCAGAGAGCGCATCAGCATTCCATCGACAGCCGGATCCGCGAGACCCACACCGCATGTGGACTGCCCGAATCCGGGGGCGTCGAATGTCAGCGTCACGTACCCGTGCTGCTGCAGGAGGTCTGCCATTGGTGTCATCGACGAGCGATCCTGCGCGTAGCCGTGGCCGAGAATCACCGTCGGCGCCGGATGTGCAGCGTCCACGCCATCCGGCGCGGACAATGTGGCCGCGAGAACGCAGCTGTTCCCGTCCGCCGTGACGCCGGGGATATAGAGGCTTGCATCCCAACCGACGGACGAGCCCTCGTCGGTTTCTGCCGCCCTTGAGGACACCACGTCATGTGCCGCGGCGGGCGATGAGACAATCACGGTCACGAATGCGGACAACGCAGTTGTGGCGGCTATGAGCCGCCGCGCAACCTTGCGGGAAGAACGGGCACTTGTGGTCATTCGATCGACTCCTCATCGTTGAGGCGGAACCGCCGAGGATCAGTGTGAGAGTCGAAGTTTTTCGACGCAATGCCCCGGGCTTCACCAGAGAAGTCGACCGGCGCGCGGGCCCGCTTACTGTGTCGGTGGCGTCATTCGACCCGAACGGATCGCGATGACCAAGAAGGCGGCCCCGATCGCTGCGAAGGAACCCGTAAGAACCCACTGGGCCCCGAGCGCGCTAGCTCCTGCAGCGATGAAGAACGCCACCGCCGCCACGTAATACAGAACAATTTTCGTCATGGTCCGAGCTTGCAAACTCGAAACAGTTCGATACAACCGTCCCGCTCAAGTGAAGCCCCCGGCGCCTAGCTGTATCGCTCGTATTGGGTCGGCCCACCACATCTCCAGAGATCGGCAAATCCAAAGCTTGTATCGAAGAACTTCGATCGTGGACCATTCGTTGATGAGATTCAAAAGCTGCCTCCGTGTGACTAGCCCGAGCGAATGGTGTGTCGCTAAGCCGCCCGCGCGAGACGACCGTTTCAGCGGCACGTCATGACATCGCGTTCGACGGCCGGTGGAGCTGGAGGACGCCTCGGGACCGCGAGTCGGGGTGGATGCGCCTCTCAGCCGCCTCGGTGCGAGACCGATCGTTGGACGCCCCACAACCGACTACCCGCGTCGATAGCAGCCGCGCCTGTCGCGTCGCGAATCGTCTGCCGTACGGGCGAGCCCATACGGGTCGACGTGACCCATCCCACCCTTCTATTGGTGATGTCCGGGGTCGGCGTATTGAGGACGCCTTCTGAACTTTTCAATCTGACCACAGGAACCGCGGTAGCCATTCCCGGACATTCCTGGTACGAGACAGTGCCCGCCGTCGAAGTCCGTAAGGCGAACGTTAGATTTGACGCCACTTTCCTTCACGAACAAGCTCGCTGGCTTGCCCTCAGCGCCATGTCCACTCCGTTCGCGCGCGCGCTTCTTTCGAGCGCACCTGCGTACGCGTTCGACGTTGGAAGGCACGTTATGCAGCGCCTTGCCGCGCCATTATATCTGCTCTCCAGTCGCAGCTGGGGCGACGGGGATGAGCTCCAAATGCTATCGCTGGCGGCACACGTGTTGCATCACCTGTCGACACCCCAGCTTCGCCGAAGAGTACGCGGGTCTCCACCACTCGCTCTATTGCGATCCAGCGTCCCCCAGGAAGTTGCCGAGGCATTAGATAAGTTGGAGACATCTCCCCAGCACCCCTGGACAGTGCATCAGCTCGCTAGAAGCGCCTCGCTATCGACTTCGCAACTTACCCGCATCCTGAAGAAGACGCTTGGCATCACACCCTCAGCTCTAATCTGGAGGACGCGTCTAGACAGGATGGCGTATCTGCTGACGGCCCATTCTATGACTGTCAGCGAAGCTGCCGAGCAAACCGGGTGGTCGAGTCGGACAGCAGCCGCGCGGGCATTCAAGCGCCGTTACGCCGTATGTCCGGCTACCTATGCGCGACACGCGCGGCAGCTCCCCCTCAGAACATAGACGCTCTCCGGGGGTGTTCGATCGCGCGAGCACCCGGCAGCTCGGGACGGTGAGCCAGTCGGAATGCGCGCCGCGCCGTCGATTGCCGATCGTGTGGAGCACTTCGAACGGGGCCCGGCTGCCGGCGAGGGCAGGACCGAAGTCGCGCAAGCGGATGCCGGTCGCTCTGCTTCTCGGTCGGCGCCCGGGAGCCCGTACCTGGCTGGCATCGGGCTTCGTCGGGCAACGGCGGCGAACATGCTCAGAGAGCAGGTACCCATGCCGCACGATGTCCCGCACGCCTACGGCTCCGGTCAGCTCCCTGTTGAACTCGACCGGGACGGGGCCCTGGTGCTGGGAGGTGACTCAGTCGCGGTCCTCCCCCGACTCGCCGCCGGGACCGCCGACTCGCTGGTCACCGACCCGCCATACGGTCTGGAGTTCAACGGGCACGCCTGGGACGGCACCACCGGGTTCGCGGAGTCCCTGCCGTGCCTGGATGTGTCGACGATGACCCCACCGGAGGTATTCGAAACATGGTGCGCAGCATGGGCGCGCGGAGCCATGCACGCGCTGAAGCCCGGTGCGCACCTCGCCGCGTTCGGCGGCACACGCACCTGGCACCGGATGGTGCGCGGGATCGAGAGCGCCGGTTTCGAGGTACGCGATCAGATTGCGTGGCTGTACTCGTCGGGGATGCCCAAGAGCATGGACCTCTCCCACGCACTGGACAAGCGCAACGGAGTGCTGCGCCCGGACCGGGTGGTGCAGGAGTCCGAACGCGAGGGAGTGCTGGGCGCGACGCGACGGGTAGTGCAGCACGGCGCACCGGTCAGCGATAACGCCAAGGAGTGGGCGGGATGGGGCACTGGTCTGCGCCCGTCGTTCGAGCCGATCATCATCGCCCGCAAGCCGATCCCGGGGACTGTGGTCGACAACGTCTTAACCCACGGCACCGGTGCGCTGAACATCGATGCCGCACGCTTCGGCGATGAGCGGTGGCCCACCAACGTCGCATTGGACGCCGCTCAGGCTGAGACCTTGGACCTGCTGACCGGGTCACGGCGCAGCGCTCCGACCTCGGCACGGTTCCCGATCTTCCGGTACGAGAACAAAGCTCCGGAACCCGAGCGGCCTCGTGCGTTCGGCGTCTCGCACTCGACGGTAAAACCGCTGTCACTGATGCGGTGGCTCATACGGCTGCTCACTCCGCGCGGTGGCCTCGTGTTGGAGCCGTTTGCCGGTTCAGGCGCCACCGTCGAGGCTGCGTTGGACGAGGGAATGCGGGTGGTCGCGATCGAGAAGGATGCGAGCTTCGTCCCGCTGATCGCGTCCCGCATCGACCGCGTCGCGATGCGCCGCGGTGACGGATGAAGAGCGGAGACGCCGCGCGGAACGTTGGGCTACTCCCCCGGCCACTCGACGCTGCGACCGGACGGCAGCAGCTCACCGACCTCGAGCTGCAACGCCTGAGCCAAGCGCACAAGGATCTTCAATGAGGGGTTCGCGGGAGACCCCGGCTTCCAGAACCCTCGCTCGAGCTGCTGGTAGTGCGTACGCGTGAGTCCAGCTCGATGGGCGAGGTTCTCCTGCGTGACATCCAACGCGATCCGACGACGCTGCAGTTCGATGCCGAGGGCTTTGGCGTATTCCTCCCACGACGATGGGACGGAGGAGGAGGACACCCTCCTACGCTGACGAGCAGGAGCGCCTTCCGTCAGCCAGAAATATCCGGCATAATTTATCTGGCCTCCGACCCGCTATCCGAGATGCGCGTGCTGGACGCTCGCCCGACCGAGACTGTCGGCACATTCGTCGCGACCGAGGACGGTACCCGCCGGAACCCGCACGAGATGTGACCGGGACGCGCGCATTCGTTGCTCAAACACGCATCCTGAGCCGAAACGCTAGACAGCGATTTAACTCTCGGGTTCGGATCAGTAGACGCCGCAACCAGGTCTTGAAGGCAACTCGACGGCTGTCTCAGTTCAGGTTAGCGGCTGGTGACGCACACCTGACTTTCGTGGTTCGGGCGTGCATCGCCTGGACCGCGGGAGGGGGCGAGCATGACTACGGACCTGTACGAGACGCTCAGCGCGGTCCGCGCACACACCGGCACGATCCGCGATGCCGCCTTGACCTACGCTGCTACGGGCCTTGCCGTGTTCCCCTGCGTCCCCGGCGGGAAGCAGCCGCTGACCGAGCGGGGCTACCGCGACGCGACCACCGGCGCCCGACGCATCCGCGGGTGGTGGGCATGGCAACCCCAAGCGAACATCGGCATCGCCACCGGACACGGCCTGGACGTACTCGATATCGATGTCCACGCCGCCGGAGACGGCTACCGCATCCTGGAACGTCTCCACCGTTCGGACCTGGTGCCCGGTGCGCTCGCCGCAGTGCGCACCCCGTCGGGTGGCACGCATCTGTACTTCCCGTCCGACCCGGATCGTCCGCAGCGAACCTGGTCGCGCGGCACGATGCACGTCGACTTCCGCGGCACCGGCGGGTACGTCCTCGCCCCGCCATCGACCGTGACCGGTCCGAGCCGGAGCGCGGGCTACACGATCCTCACGCTCAACGCCGACCCGCGCCCGGTCGACGGCGACCGTATCCGCGAGCTGCTCACTCCGATCCGTCCCCGCATCACCACACCCCGAAGCGACGCTGCGCGCCTGGACGCCGGGGGGCTTGCCCGCTGGCTCGGCGGTGCAGTGGAGGGCAACCGCAACGCGAGCCTGTTCTGGGCGGCCTGCCGGTTGGTCGAGCACGGCATCGACGAGCGGGCGATCCACGACCTGCTGGACCGGCCCGCGTCCGCGATCGGCCTGGGCGACCCGGAGGTCGAAGCGACGATCCGATCCGCCTGGCGCACCGTGCAACTCACCCCCACCGCGGGGACCAGCAGCGGAGGGGCGAATCCGGTGCGAGGAGGCGTGAGGCGATGAGCACGCCCGCCGCGCCCCGCACCGCCGAACTGGCGGACGCGCGGGTGGCCGGCGCCGGCACCGGAGTGCCGCGGCTGGTGATCGCCAGCAGCGTCACCGGCACCCTCGTGCTCGCCCTTGGGGCGTTCTGGCTGTCACTCACGACCCTGCAGGACCTGGCGATCATGGCCGGGATCCCCGACGGGCAGGCGTGGGTATGGCCGCTGATCGTGGACGGCGTGATCCTCGAGGCCACGATCTCCGTCGTCGCCTTACGCAACCAAGCCCCGGCAGCACGCCGCTACGCCTGGCTGCTGCTGGCCTCCGGCGCGGGGGTCTCTGTCGCGGCGAACATCACCCACGCCATCGTCGCCGCGGATGCCCGCGTCCCTGCCGTGGTCGCCGCCCTGGTCGCCTCGGTGCCACCGCTGGTGCTGCTAGCGATGACCCACCTGACGGTCGAGCTCACCCGCAACGCGGCACCCACCCACCACGAGGTCCTTCCTCCACGACTAGCCGAGCCGCCGGTGACGCTCCCGTCCCATCCCCGCTCGTCGACCACGCAGCGGAAGCGGCCTCGGGGCGACCCAGCGAGCAAGGAGCAGGCGGCACGACTCGCGGCCGACGGCGTCTCGCAACGGCAGATCGCAGCCCAGCTGGGCAAGCACCCGACCACGATCGGCCGGTGGCTTGCCACACCTGACGAGGACAAGGAAGGCGACCCGTCATGACCGACCCCACATCCTCCGAGCCCGCCGGCGACGCGGCCCCGCCCGGCCCGGCCCGCCCCGACGGCGCGCATGTCATCGCTCGCCACGGCGACCCCAGCGTCAGCCGCCCGGGCCCGCCGGCAGGACATGCCCAGACCCATGTCGACTGGGTGCGTCCCACGGACGTGGCCGCGCGCGCAGGCGCGCGGGTCCTGGAGAAGACCGCGGACGTAAACCAGGACGTTCACGAGCTCGTCCGCCAGGCCTCACGAGGCGGGGCCGCCCGTATCCGCCGTGCCCTCTCGCACCGTGAGGCGGACCTCGTCCCAGACGTGTCCACGAGCCCCGCCCAGCCCGTACTGGGCAGGCAGGGGGTGAGCCGGTGACTTCTACCTGCCCGGGCAGCAACCCGACGCCCGGCCCCGCATCCATCTCCTGACCGACCACCTCGCCGCCGCCTGATCGGCACGGCACCGCTGACCGCGACCACACGTTGTGCGTCGCGGCGCGGCTCAGTGACGCCTGAAACCAGCGCCCGCCCAGAGGAACAGCCCTCGGGCAGGGCGCGGCGGGTCTTTCGCGGATGCGGGTTCATACCTCGCTTACACCCAGATCCGCCCAGGGAGTCGCTATGCACGATCAATCCGTCCCGGACCAGACGAGTCCGGACTTCACCACACCGGAGGGCCTGCGCCAGGTCCTCCTCGACCTGAACACCCACAACGCGTGGGCGAGCAGCTCGGTAGCCGCCGAGCTCATGGTCTACGCCACCGAGAAGTACACCCCCGTGGCCCGCGCGTGGCACCGCGACCCGGCCGACGCCGCATACGAGGCGTTCATCGCCATGCGGCAGTCCACCACCGTCAAGGCCGACGACCCGTGGGCTGTCGTGACCCGCGCAGTCGCGCTCGGCATCGCCGCCGAGGCGCACGCCGACCGCGACATGACCAGCCAGGACAAGGCCCGCCGCCCCTCTAAACGTCCCCGCGAGGAGCCGGTGCGCGCCGGACACTACGAGGAGTTCTTTTACGACGTCCATCCGCACGCCACCGAGCTCGCCGGCGGCGCGGGGCGCGATGATGATGGCTCGGCCGACCCGGTGATCCGCACGGTGTGCGTGTTCCTCGTCGTCGCCGGGTGGCCTGCCCGACAGGTCGAGCAGGCCGTGGACTACATCGCCCACCGCGTCGCGTCCCTGTCCTCGGGCGGCTCCGCGATGGAGATCGTCTCCAAGGACCTCAGCATCGCGGTCCGGTTCGGGTACCGGCGCGAGGAGTGGGCCGAGCTCGTGCGCCTGCTCGTCGGGATCCCCGCCGGCCGACGCCGCGCCGGCCGGTACGGGCTGCTCGCGCGGGTGCTACTCGGCGACGACGTCGCCGACCTGCTCTCCGACACGGCACTGGTTGACGTGGTGCGTCGGATGGCACCCGCGCCTGACGTTCGGGAACGGCGGTGAGCAGCGATGGCGCGCGGGCATCTGGTGCTCGAGCAGGCGATCGACCAGATCCGCCGCGGCGCGCAGTACCGCCGCGACCCGGACGAGGACCTCGACGAGCTGTGCGGATCGCTGGAGCGGGTCGGGATCCTCAACCCGCCGGCGATCACCGAGGACGGGGTGCTGATCACCGGGAACCGTCGCCTGGCGGCGATGGAACGCCTCGGCTGGCGGGTCACCCCGGTGTGGGTGGTCCCAAACGTGTCCGACACGCTCTCCTACGTCCTCGCGATCCGCGACGAGCAAACCCTACAGAAGGCCCTCAAACCGTTGGAGCAGGCGGAACTGTACGAGGAGCTGAAGACCCTCTACGCCGAGGACGCGCAACGCCGCGACGCCGCCACCAGGTTCGGATCTCCTGACCGTGACGCCCGGGTAGCCGACCTGCGGCACGGGGGTGCCGAATCGGCACCCCCGTCAGGCTTCGTCAAAGCACGGACGCAGGCGGCCCGCGCCGTCACCGGCCGGGACTCGCGGACCATGCTTGAGCAGATCAACGAACTGCGCCGCATCGCCGCCGCCGACGACGAGGACCCCTACGTGCGGCAGGAGGCAGCCGAGGCGCTGATCGAGCTGAACGCCGACGGAAAGGTCAACGGCCGCTACCTGCACGTCAAGGCCGTCCAAAACCTCGCCGGGATCCGCCGCGCCGCCGAGGACCCCGACGCCCCGGAGCCGGTGCGCGCTTCAGCGACGCAGGAGCTGCAGACCTTGGAGCGGCTGGAACGGCCCGCCGAGATCGTCAAGGAGTCCGGGCTCGCGTTGGCCCGCCTCACGCAGCTGCGTGACAGCGCCGGAACCACCGAGCGAATCGGATGGAAGGACACCGACCCGCTGCTGCGCGAGCGCCACCAGATCCGCAAGCTCGTCGACCGGCTGCGCCGCGAGCACGGATGGTGGGACCGGTTCGACCCGGCCGACTTCGGACGCCACGCCGAGGCGGACCAGTGGGAGCTCGTGGAGACCTACATCGCCCAGTCCGACGCGTTCCTTCAGAAGGCCCGCACCGCACGAGAGGAGACGACGGATGCCGACGTTTGACGATCCGGCCAAGGACGCCGACGAGCTCGGCGAGGCCGCCCGCGGCCTGGCATACGCCACGCGCCGCATCCCCGTGCCCGAGGACACCTACCGGGTGCTGGGCTCGATGCACTCCGCGCTCACGAGCGTGCAGCAGTCGCTTCGGCAGCTGGCGCACTGGCACCAGCAGCACAGCCCGTTCGCGGCGACCGACGACGGCGACTACGCGGCCGGGCAGGAGGAGGCGGCCAAGGCGTCGGGCTGGCTGACGATCGCCGCCGCATCGCTGGACCAGGTCGTCCAGCTCGTCATGACCGCACAGAGCGAGAACGGTCGGATCGCCTGGCAACCCGTCCCCAACCCTCTCGATCAGGCACTCGCGGAGCGCTCCGAGGCTCTGGACGCCGGGGCTCCGGCGCCCGGTCAGGCGCGCGAGGACAGGGGACGCCGGCTGGAGTGACCCGTGCGGGGTGCGCACCTGAGAAGAGCCAGACGACTCGGACAGGAGGCACCCCGTCATGACCGACCCCGCCACAACCGGCCCGGACCGCACCCGCCGGCTCCGGCTGATCATCTCCCTCGCCGCCGCCGGCCTCATCCTCGCCGTGCTGACCGGCATCGGCATCTACGGGCTCGTCACCGGCCCGCGCCCGGAACCCAGCGAACCCACGGGACCGTCGACGCCGGCCACCCCCTCACCGACCTCTCCGACGCCCGGGACGACACAGCTCGAGCCGCTGCCGAAGACGAGGAGCCCGGAACGGTTCGCCGAGGCCGTCGCGGACGCCCTGTTCGTCTGGGACACGTTCACCGCCTTCAGCCCGGACGATCACCGGACGATGCTGCTGGAGGCCGCGGACCCCTCCGGCGCCGAGACGCCCGGGCTGATCGGCGACCTGTCCAACTATCTGCCCTCGGACGCCACCTGGCGGGACCTGCAGGAGTACCGCACCGCCCAGTGGATCGACATCGACCGGCTCTACGTCCCGGACCAGTGGTACGAGGCCGTCGCCGCCGCGGACGGGCAGCTCGCCGACGGGCTCGTCGCCTACACGGTCGAGGGCACCCGGCACCGCGCCGGGGTCTGGTTCGACGAGCAGGTCGCCTCGGAGCATCCGGTCGCCTTCACCATGTTCCTGTCCTGCCCGCCGGCCACCGACCGGTGCGTCCTGCTGCGCCTATCGCAGCTGGACAACCCGCTGCGCTGAACGGGGGCCGAGGCGATGAAGAAGGCCCTTGTCACGCTGCTGCTCGGGATGCTGCTGGCCCCGATGCTCGCTGTGATCGGTGTCGGGGTGCTGATCAACCCCGCGGTGACCAACCAGGCGATGTGCATCGCCAGCGGCGTGATCCTCGGACCCGTCCCAGACGAGCTGGAGGTCACGACCGCGGACGGGACCACGTTCACGCTGAACCGGCAGCAGCTCACCCACGCCGCCACGATCATCGAGACCGGCGCCCGCACACCCGGGATCGGGCGCGACGGGATCACCATCGCGCTGATGGCCGCACTGACCGAGTCCACGCTGCGCCAGCTCGCCAACACCGGCGCGTACCCCGAATCCGGGGACTTCCCCAACGACGGCAACGGCTCCGATCACGACTCTCTCGGGCTATTCCAGATGCGCCCGGCCACCGGGTGGGGCACCGTCGCCGAGCTGATGGACACCAGCTACCAGGCCCGGGCGTTCTACGGCGGGCCGGACGGCCCGAACCACCCTTCGCCGCGCGGCCTGCTCGACATCCCAGGCTGGCAGCAGATGGACAAGGGCGAGGCCGCGCAGGCGGTCGAGGTGTCCGCGTATCCGGATCGCTACCGCAACTACGAGCCCACCGCCCGGACGATCCTGCAGGCCCTGACCGCCGGAGGCGGGACGGGGTCGGGAGTGCCCGGCGACGCGGACATCCCGGAGACCACCGCACTGGTGTTCCCGCTACCCAACGGCACCTACACCCACACCTCCGACTTCGGATGGCGCAGCGACCCGTTCACCGGCGAGCGGAGCTTCCACGCCGGCACCGACTGGGCAGCAGCCGACGGCACCCCGATCTTCGCGCTCGCCGACGGAGTGGTCACCTATGCCGGGATGGTCGGGGGCACCTCCGGGCAGATCACGATCGAGCACACCATCGACGGCGAACGCATCGCCAGCGTGTACATCCACATGTGGGCGCACGGCATCCACGTCCAAGCCGGCGACCGGGTCATCGCCGGGCAGCACATCGGCGACGTCGGATCCAGCGGCCGCTCCACCGGCCCCCACTTGCACTTCCAGCTGCACCCCGGCGGCGCCGGCGCCTCCCCGGTGGACGCAATCCCGTGGCTGGCCGAGCACGGCGTGGAAGGCCTCGACGTACCCACCGGCGGCGGACCGGGCTGCGCCTTCTAGGACCGCACCGCCCGGGCCGGGTGCGCACCTGTGCGGTGACCAGCCTGCTGTGACGGAGAGGAACCCGCTGTGGACGTGTACCCGGACTTCGACGCCGTCGGTGGCCGCTCGACCCTAATCGCCATCGTCGGCGCCCTGCTGACGATCACACTGATCGTCGCGGTGCTGATGCTGGTCATCTGCGCCATCGTGTGGGCCGTCTCGTCCTCCACCGGAAACGCCGCGGCCGCCGCGCGCGGCCGCGTCGGGGTCTTCGTGGCTGTCGGCGCCGCGGCTCTCTCCGGAGCCGGGGTCGCGTGGCTGAACTTCCTGCTGCGCGTGGGAACCACCCTCTGAGGCGACATGGTCGACGACACGCAGCCGCAGCCCACGAGCCGCCAGCTCGTCCAGGTCCTCGAAGAAGAGCACCGTCCCGGCGGGGCGTGGATCTATCACGCCGACCCGGACTGGTCGCCCAGCCCGGCCATCGTGTTCCCCGAACGGATCCTGCTGCGCATCACCACCGCGGCAGGCGACGCCGGCTACGTGTGGGGCGTCGAGGAGTGGGACGGGCGGGATGAGACCTACCGGCCCGTCCCCGGGGCACGGGGTCGGCGGCCACCCCAGAGGAGATGATCGGCGTCGCCGCGACGTTCATCGACGAAGAGAACACCGGCGAACCCCTCCCGCTGACCACGTATCCGCTGGCCGAAGAGCTGGCCGAACGCATCACCGCCGGCTACCCGGACGCCCACTGGCGCTCCTACCTCAACGACGTGTACGGCAACGTGCTTGAGTACCCCGGCAGGCTGCGGCTGACCTTCTGGGACGAAGCGAACTTCATGGGCTCCATCGACGGGTACACCTGGCAACTGGAGGTCTGGTCGACCCGGCAACGGGCCTGGGTCGAGGTCGAACCGTTCAGCGAGGTCCTCTCGATCACCGAGCTGCGTGCCGTGATCGGTGCGTTCCACGACGAGAACGAACGCGACCTCGCCGACGACCACGCGACTACCCGCAGCGGACCGGCGGTCGGGGCGCTGGCTCGCGATGCCGTGCACGCCTCACACCGGGCGACCCGGCTCACCGAGCATCTCGCCGCACGCGCGACGCAGCTCGACCCGGACCCTACCGCCGCGCGCAGCGACGAGGCAGGCGTGTCGCGGACGGCGTCCGCAGCGCGGCGGCTGGGCCTGTAACCGAAGGCGGGTCCGCACCTGACGCGATGAGCCCCGCACCGGGCAGGGCTCGCACATCGTGAAGGAGCCCCGCATGACCCTCATCCTCGACACGCTCGCCCTCGCACCCGCGGTGCTGCCGGCGCAGATCGACATCAACCCGAACGACTCCGGCCTGCCGGGCATCGCCGCGCTTCGCACCATCGTCGGGGCCGTGATGACGGTCGGCCTGATCCTGTCCGTCCTCGCCCTGATCATCAGCGCCGTGGTCTGGGGTTTCGGCGCCAACAGCTCCAACCCGCACCTGGCCAGCCGGGGCAAGCTCGGCGTGCTGATCTCCTGCGGTGCCGCGATCATCACCGGCGCTGCGGTCACGCTCATCAACTTCTTCTGGAACGTCGGCCAGACCGTGTCCTGACCTACCCCCTTCGACTCATGAGAGGAGGGGAACAGTATGGACGGAATCTGTGACGTCCCCATCATCAGCAACGTCTGCGACGTCGCCGGCGAGACCGCCGCGACGCTGATCAGCGCCCCATTCGACTGGCTCGCCCAGGCCATCGGGCAGGCCGCGTCCTGGATGTTCCAGGGCGTGTGGTGGCTGTTCGACACCACCACCCTGGTCGACCTGACCGCACCCGGCTACATCACCGTCTACAACGTGATGTTCGGGATCGCGATCTTCATCATGCTGATCTTCTTCTGCCTGCAACTGATCACCGGGCTCATCCGCCGCGACCCGTCCGCCCTGTCGCGCGCCGCCCTCGGGCTTGCCCGCAGCGTCCTCGGATCCTTCCTAGTGCTCACCCTGACCACCACGCTGCTGGAGGTCGTCGACCAGCTCACCATCGGGGTCATCCAGGCCACCGGCACGACGCTGGAGGAGATGGGGGTCAAGATCGGGCTCCTGGTCGCCGGGCTGACCGCCATCAACCTCACCGCACCGGGCGCGGGGGCGATCATCACGATCTTCCTGTCGTTCCTCGCTCTCACCGCGGCGGCGATCGTCTGGTTCAGCCTGCTGATCCGCAAGGCGCTGATCCTCGTCGGCGTCGTCCTGGCCCCGATCGCTCTGTCCGGCGGGGCATGGGATGCCACCCGGGGGTGGTTCGGGAAGTGGGCGAGCTTCGTGCTCGCGCTGATCTTCTCCAAGCTCGTCATCGCCGTGGTGTTCCTGGTGGCGATCAACCAGACCAACGCCCCGATCGACTTCGACCTCGCCTCGATCGCCGACCCCGTCGCCGGCATCGTGCTCATGTTCGTCGCGGCCTTCGCGCCCTACATGGTCTACAAGTTCATCTCCTTCGTCGGCTTCGACACGTACCACGTCATGTCCGCAGAGCAAGAGGCCAAGCAGTCGATGAACCGGCCGCTGCCCATGCCGGGAAAGCCCGACGGTCCGGCACCGAAGCAGGTCCTCGACGGCGCCGGCGATCAGGGCCCCGGCGGCAACAGTGGTGGCGGGCCTGGCGGACCTCCGCCCCCGCCGCCAGGCGGCGGAGGTGCACCGGGTTCACCGGCATCCGCCCGGGCAGGAGCCGCAGGTGCCGGGTCTACGGGAGCGGCATCCACCGGCGGAGCAGCGGCAGGCGCAGGAAGTGGCGCCGCGGGAGGCGGCGCGGCCGCAGGCACTGGTGCCGGTGCTGGTGCGGCTGCCGGACCGATCGGCATCGCGGCTGTCGCGGGCGCGAAGGTCGCCAAGGGCGCCGCGGAAACGGGACCGAAGCTCGGTGGTGCGATCGGCCGCAGCGCGGAAGGTCACGCGTCGGCGGCCCAGGAAGGTCAGACTCCGCCGCCGGCGGGCCAGCAGCAACGGCCCGACCCGTCGCGTGCGGCGGCTCCGCCCCAGCAAGCGGCTGCGGGTCAGCAGGCGACGCCACCGGCGGACGCCGCGCGCGGAGCCCAGCCTCCGGCGACCGCGCAGTCGCAGCCCCCGGCGCAGCGGCCGGGCGCTTCGCAGCGCACGTCCCCGCCCGCATCGCCGCCACAGCAGCCGCCGGCCGCGCCGCCGCCGGCGCCGCCGGAGTCACGCACCTCACCACCACCAGCGGCGCCGCCCCCGTCGGATCCGGGTAAGCGGTAACCGCCCCACCTGCCGCGTTGAGAGGAGGTGAGCTCGCCCGCCCGGAAGCGGCGGCACCCTGCCGGTCAGCTGTAGCGACCTGACCCGGCCCGGGCGCCGCCGCCTCCGTTGTTATTGGTCAGAGAGCATCGCGACCGCAGCGGAAGATCCGATTGCCGGCCACCAAAGGTTCAGAGCTTCGACATGACAAATCCATGGAGCACGGTGCGATCAGCGCCCTGGGCTCCTGCGCTCGTCCAGTCCGATCACCTCAACGGTGCTCTCCTCACTAAGCCGCGTCCGTTCGCCCTCAGTCTCACCTCGCCAACGCACATGCAGATCCCATCGCGCCGACATCTCTGAGAAATCCACATCCTGGCCGTAGCTGTCATGGATGACGAGTACTCGAGCGTCGATGTCTGCGATCGCATCGGCGCTGACTTCGTAAACACTGGAGCCGTAGCGCTTCCTGACGTCGATGGTTCCGGCCAGAAGATCTACGCGATCAACTTGCTGGACTTCCGCGTGGTCGGGGCCCGGCGGGCTCCATCGCGTGATGTCCATACCCGGGAGACCATCCTTGATCATCTTGACAATCTCTGAGGTATCGACGTCGATGCTAGACAGGTCAAAGTCGCCGGTCTCATACTCCCCAGGGAACTCGACGTTACCGATAGAGCGCACCACAGTCAGTTCGGCCGCGGTCTCGCGTTGTAGCTCCTCGGCAAGGGCGCTCATTCGCTTCGTGAATACACCGTCATCGGACACGAGGATCAGATTGTCAAACGGTGGCTCGGCGATCTGCTCAAGAGCAGTGAGCCAGAGCAACGTGTCGCGGTATCCGCCCCCACTCTCATCAAACGGAGGCAGACGGTTCACTGCGCGTTCGGCGATCTCGAGGTGGGTGCGTTCAGAGGGCCCTGGAATCTCGAACCCGACCTCGCGGAGGCGGTCATCCAGGATCGACTCGTAGTTGTTGCTCTCTTCCAGATAGACCTGGATGAGCCCTTCCGCCGCAGCTTTCGCTCGATCAGTCGATTGCCGGATGATGCTTTTCACCTGTCGGACCTTCTCCTGACGGTCACGGCGGTATCCTCCGACTGCCTCCAGTCGAGCAACATCTGGCATCACCAGCCGCAGACGGTCCGCGCTAATGGCATCACGCGCTACCTGCCACTTGCGGTCACGCAAGAGCGGGTCCTTGATGATCACGTTGGCGTCGACAACGACAAGCAATTTTCTCTCCACGAGTCCCGACTACAACGTCGGATGTACTGATTCCGAAAGCGCCCACTGGGTTAGGCCTGCACGCGGACCGTCGCTCTCACTGTAGCGAGAGGAGCCCCTGCCTCTCCTCCTCCGTTGCGGCAGGCTGCCTCGGACCGCATGACCGCCCAACCGCGACGAAGAACGAAGACATGTCGCGGAGATCGTAGGTGGTCCGTACCTGCCAGACGACCACACCGTCGCCCGAAGGAGCGTCATGGCCGCCACCGACTACGAGCTGAGCCCGGTGAAGTTCTCCCGTCTCACCACCCGCGGGATCATCCTGGGACTATCCCTGCCGCAGGTGATCGCCCTGGCCACCGGCGCGGTCGTGTTCATCGCCGCGCTCTACACCGGCGGCCCCGCTGCCCTGTACACGGCACCGGTCTGGCTGTCCGCAGCCGTGCTGGCCGTCGTGGGCGTGGGCGGGCGGAAGCTGATCGAGTGGGTGCCGATCACCGCACACTGGGTCTGGCGCAAAGCCGCACGCCAGACCGCATACCGGCGCCGGATCGTGAAACCGCGCCCCGCGGGGACCCTGGCTCTGCCCGGCGATGCGGCGCCCCTGCGGCAGTACGAGGATCCCGAGTCCGGGGCCGTGATGGTGCACGACCCGCACGCGCAGACCCTCACCGCGATCCTCGAGGTCACCCACTCCGCGTTCGTCCTGATGGACCCCCGCGAGCAGGAGCGGCGCGTGCACGGCTGGGGCCGGGTGCTGTCCACGGTGTGCCGGTCCGGTCGGATCGCCCGCGTGCAGGTCCTCGAGCGCACCGTCCCCGACTCCGGCTCCGGACTGTCGCAGTGGTGGAGCGAGCACGGCCGCGACGACGGTTCCTGGGTCGCGCAGACCTACGCCGAGCTGATCGAACGCGCCGGTCCCGCCGGAGAACGCCACATCACCACCCTCTCGCTCGCCCTGGACATGCGCGCCGCCGGACGGCAGATCCGCGCCGCTGGGGGCGGCATCAAGGGCGCCGCCGAAGTGCTGCGGCAGGAGATGCACACCCTGACCACCGCGCTGCGCGCCGCCGACCTCAAACCGTCGGACCGGTACACGCCCGGTGATCTCGCGGTGATGCTTCGCACCGCCTACGACCCGCAGGTCGCCGCCACCCTTGACCGCGCCGCCGAGATCGGCCGTGACCTCGCCACCGCCGGCCCTGTCGCGGTCGAGGAGACCTGGAGCAGGCTGCGATCGGACTCCGCCCACCACGCGGTGCTGTGGGTGTCGCAGTGGCCCCGATCCCAGGTCTACCCGGGGTTCCTTGCCCCGATCCTGCTCTCCAGCGGCATCCGCCGCGCGGTGACGCTGCTGTACGACCCGGTCCGCTCCGACCAGGCCGCACGGGACATCCGCAAGAAGAAGACCGAGTACGTCTCCGATGCCGCCCAGCGGCAACGGATCGGGCAGATCGAGGACGCCTCGCAGTCCGCGGAGTACGCCGACGTGCTGCAGCAGGAGGCGGACCTCACCGCCGGACACGGGGTGCTGCGCTACACCGGGCTGATCGCGATCTCCGCACCGAGCGTGGACGAGCTCGACGCCGCGGTCGCCGCGATCGAACAGGCCGCGATCCAGGCCTCCTGCGAGACCCGCCTGCTGGTCGGCCAGCAAGCACAGGCGTTCGTCGCCGCAGCGCTGCCGCTCGGCCGCGGTCTGTGAGCCGCACCTGACCCCCGCAATCACAGGGAGCGAAAGGAACGGTGGACGCATGGGCACGGACGACACCCGCAGGAAGCTGTACTCGACCGTGCTGGTCGAGACCGGCAAGGGCGACCGGAAGGCGCGGCGGCAGCGGCAGCGCGCCGCCCGTCAGGTCCTCGCCCAGGACCAGGCCACCACCCGCGCCGAAGCGAAAGCACGGTACGAGACCGAGCGGGCCGAAGCTCGCGCCACCACCTACCTGCCGCGCAGCGGCGAGTCAGGGCCGGCAGCGCTGCGCTCACCGCGCCGGTTCCGTGTCCCGGCGCACCAGGACACCTCCGCCACGCTGCAGGGCGCGTACCCGTTCCTCGCCGAGGGCGGTCTCGGCTCCAGCGGGGTGTTCGTCGGTCAGGATCTCTACAGCTCCGGGTCGTTCGTCTACGACCCGTGGGTGCTCTACCAGCGCGGCATCATCACCGCCCCCAACCTCGTGCTGGCCGGGATCGTCGGCAGCGGCAAATCCAGCCTCGCGAAGTCGCTCTATACACGGTCGATCGCGTTCGGCAGGCGCGTGTACGTCCCCGGCGACCCGAAAGGCGAACACACCCCCGTGGCGCAAGCGGCCGGCGGGAAGGCGATCATCCTCGGCCACGGACTCGGCGCCCGCCTCAACCCCCTCGACGAGGGCTACCGGCCAGCCGGGATCGCCGACCACGAGTGGGCCACGACAGTCGCCGCCCGCCGGAGGGATCTGATCGGCGCGCTCGCGGAGACGGTCCTGGAGCGGTCGCTGACGCCGCTGGAGCACACCGCGATCGACGTCGCCCTACGCGCCACCGTCTCGCAGAGCTCGGTACCGATCCTGCCCATGGTGGTCGACCGCATCCTCGCCCCCGACCGGACCGACGACGATGACGGGCGCCTCGGTGAGGACGGACGGCTGGTCGGACACGCACTGCGACGCCTGGTCGCCGGTGACCTCGCCGGCCTGTTCGACGGACCCTCCACCGTCCGGTTCGACCCGTCGCTGCCGATGCTCTCGCTGGACCTGTCCCGCGTCGTGGAGAACAGCACGCTGATCAGCGTGCTGATGACGTGCTCGTCCGCATGGATGGAGTCCGCGCTGCTGGACCCGAACGGCGGGCAACGGTGGGTCGTCTACGACGAGGCGTGGCGACTCATGTCCCACCCGTCGCTGCTGCGCCGCATGGACGCCCACTGGAGGCTCGCGAGGCACTACGGCCTGGCCAACCTGCTCATCTTCCACAAGCTCAGCGACCTCGAAAACGTCGGCGACCAAGGCTCGGCGATGCGCGCATTGGCGTCCTCGCTGCTCGCGAACGCCGAGACCAGGATCATCTACCGCCAGGAATCCGACCAGCTCGGCGCGACCGCGCAGGCACTCGGGCTCACCGGAACAGAACGGAAACTGCTGCCCTCGCTGGGCACCGGGCAGGGGCTGTGGCGCATCAAGGAATCCTCCTTCGTCGTCCAGCATCAACTGCATCCCGCTGAGCTGCAAGCCTTCGACACTCGGTCCCGGATGCTCGATCCCACCGACGACCGGCCGGTCCGGGCACCGCTCCATGGCGGTGCAGGGAGGGACCAGTGATCGGGCGCCGACGCCAGCCCAAGCCGGCGGGACCGGTCCCGCCGGTGCTGCCGCAGATCATCGCCGAGGTCGTCTCCGCCGAGCATGTCCTCCTGACAGTGAACGGCAAGCGGCTCCCGGCGACGCCTACGCGCCGAGACGGGCTGGGAGCGGTGATCGCCGAGCTCGTCGCCCGGTTCGCCAGCCCGACCCGAGTGGAGGTGCGTGAGCTCGACGGCAGCGTCTACGCCGACATCCTCACCCCCGAACCGAACGATCCGGCTATACCCGACGAGACACTCGACCGGGCGCGCCCGGAGCTCGTCGAGTTCACTGCGGAGGGCTTCGTGCCCGGGGAGGACGTCGCCATCGCGCTCGTGCTGCGCCACACCTCAGCGGCCGGCAACGGCACCGCCCGGGCGCTGCTGGACCGCGCCGAACACGCCACGGTGACCGGCGAGCTGGTCCTGCTCGGACGGATCTCCGGCACCACCGCGGTGCGGCCCATCGACTGAACGTCCGCACCTGGCTCCTGACCTCGCCGACACGCGGCGAGGTCAGGAAGGACACCCAGCCATGCCTCCTGCCCAGCCTCGTCCCGCCAACGACGCGTTCGTGAACATCGCATTGGGCGGCCTGCTCGCCGTCGTCGCGTTCGGCGGTGTGCTCGGCCTCTCCGGCAGCATCGCCGCATTCCTCACCGGGCAGCCACAACCCACCGCCGGGATCACCGACGGGCTCGGCGTTCTCGCAACCCCGGCGGACCCTGGCACCGCGCTCGGGACGCCGGGCCTGAACCCGTTCGCGTACTGGGCCGTCGTGCTCCTGCTGCTGGGCATCCTGACGGCGGCAGGCGTGTTCGCGTGGCGCGCGATCAGCCGCGCCCGCGCCGCGACCAACCCGCACCACCTCGCCGGCACCGCCACCGGCGCCGAGGTCGCCCGCGTCGCCTCCGGGAGAGCCCTCGTCGAGCGCGCCAACACGCTCCGCCCGTCTCTGACCGGCAAGCCAGAGCCGGGCGATGTCGGCTACCTGCTCGGGACGAGCAAGGGCGGGCAGGTGTGGGCGACCGTGGAAGACAGCATCCTGCTCATCGGCCCGCCCCGATCCGGGAAGGGCCTGCATGTGGTCATCAACAGCATCCTCGACGCGCCCGGCGCGGTGATCACGACCTCCACGCGCCCCGACAACCTCACCGCGACCCTGCGCGCACGAGAGCGCACCGGTCCGGTCGCGGTGTTCGACCCGCAGCAACTGGCGCCCGGCCTGTCGGCGGGGATGCGATGGTCGCCGGTGCGCGGCTGCCAGGACCCGCTCACCGCGATGATCCGCGCCAAGGGACTGGCGACCTCGACCGGGTTCGGCGGGGTCCAGGACGCCGGCTTCTGGGAAGGCAAGACCACCTCCGCCATCCAGGCGCTGCTCCACGCCGCCGCGCTCGACGGCCGTGACGCCCGCACGCTCTACCAGTGGGCACTGAACCCCACGTTGGCAGGAGATGCCGTCCGCATCCTGTCCACGCATCCCGGCGCCGCCGACGGGTGGGCGGACTCCCTCGACGCGATGGTGCAAGCCGATCCCCGCACCCGCGACTCGATCTGGCAAGGCGTCTCTCTCGCCCTCGCCGCCCTCGCCGACCCCCGCGTGCTGGACGCCGTGTCCCCAGCCGTCGGCGAGGAGTTCCACCCGGAATCCTTCCTGCGCGCCGGCGGCACCCTCTACCTGCTCGCCACCGGCGCCGGTGCGGGAGCATCGGCGGCGCTGGTGGCCGCGTTCATCGAGGACCTCGTTGAGGCGGCCCGCAAGATCGCCGCACGCTCGCCTGGCGCCCGGATGGACCCGCCGCTGCTGCTCGCTCTGGACGAGATCGGCAACCTGTCGCCCTTGCCGTGCCTTCCCACGCTGATGGCCGAAGGCGGCGGCACCGGGATCACGACCCTCCCCGTGCTCCAGTCCCTCGCCCAGGCGCGGGAGGGATGGGGCGAGAACGCCGCCAACGCGATCTGGGACGCGTCCATCGTCAAAGTCATCCTCGGCGGCGCGTCCAACTCCCGCGATCTGCAAGACCTGTCCACCCTCATCGGAGATCGGGACGAGACCACCGACAGCGTGACCACCGACGCGTACGGGGCGCACTCCATGCAGCGGTCGGTGCGACGTGTGCCGATCCTCCCGCCCGACGTGTTGCGCACCCTGCCGTTCGGTACCGGCGTGGTCATGCTGCGCACCGCCCGCCCGATCATCACCACCCTGCGTCCCTGGCCGCGGCGACCCGACGCCGCGCAGCTGAACCAGGACCGCACAGCGGTGGAACGGCTCCTTCGGGCAGGAGCGTGACCTGCCGGTCGCGAGGCGTACCTGACTGGTGACCCCGCATCAGCGGGCGACCGATCAAGACCTTGAAGGAGGGTTCATGGCCATTCCCACGCGCGAGGCCCTGTCGGGGTTCATCGCCACCGATCCGCAGCTGACCGAGACCACCGGCGGCGGGCACCGCTTCTACGCCCGCGTCGGCATCGAGCAGTTCCAGCGCAACGAGGACGGCTCGTTCACGCAACTCGACTCGCAGTTCACCGACCTCGTGATGTTCGACAGGGCCGCCCAGCGTGCGGCGGAGAAGTTCCAGAAGGGCGACAACTTCATCGCCGAGGGCCGCAGCAACACCCGCGAGTACCAGGGCGAGCAGCGCGAACAGTTCATCGCCTCCCGCATCGGCCACGACAACAACCGCACCACCTACACCGTCGACCGGTCCCGCCAGGAGCGCACCGGCGCGGACCGTGAGGCGCCGGAGCGGACGGCCGGGGAAAGGGACCCGGCTGCCGTCGCGCTCGCACAGCGCGAGCAGGCCCTCCAGACCGAGGCCGCCGCCGGAAACGGTGGTGCCGCCCAGGTCGATCGCGCAGCGGTCGCCCGATGAGCCGGGTGCCGCCGGCGGCCCCGCAGCCACCCGCCGGCGGCACCCTTCCCGCTTCCCTCTCGACGTGAAGGATCGACATGCCCGACGAGAATGACCCCGAGATGCCGCTTGCGGACGATCCCGGCGACCAGGTGCGCCGGATCGTCGAGCAGCAGTACGCCCAGCACATCAACGACGTCCTCGGTGAAGTGCCCCGACCGATCAACTGGCGCACCCTGCCGCCCGACGATCTCGAGCATGAACTGCTCGAGATCAACGCCTGGGTCGACTGGCTCCGCCACGAGTACGGACTGCCCGCCCAGATCATCCCGCCCATGTGGCACCGCCACCCCGAGCTGCTCTGGGAGCTCTCCGCACTCCGGCAGCACTGGCTTTTCTGCTACGACCCGCAAGCCAAGGGCAACCAGGCGCTCGCGTGGCACCACGACTTCGCCACCACCCGGGAGCGGCTGCGGGACTGGGTGACCATCTCCGGGACGAGACTCGACCGCGACCGTCCCACCCGCATCACCCCCTGGCCCGGCGGAGAAGCCGAAAACTGGGCCGAGCAAGTCACGGCCGAGACGCCCGTCACCGCGCGGACCAACGACTTCCTCGCGTTCGTCGAGGAGCAGGTGAAAGCCCGCCAGCAGGAGCAGGCCGCAACGGTCCAGGAGATCGTGAACACGGACTGGAGCGATCGACCATGAACGACACGGACCCCGGGCCGGCGCTCGTGTCGCCTCTGCTCGACAGCCGAGAGGTCGCCGCCTACCTGAAGGTCTCGGAGTCGACCCTGTCCCGATGGCGCACCGACCAGAAAGGCCCGCCGTTCCTGCGCCTGGGCGGTGGGGTCATCCGGTACCGGCTCGACGCCGTCGACGCGTGGCTCTCAGCGCTGCTCGCCGATGAGCAGCGCTGAGAGTGCACCGCCGCCGGTCCCGCCGTTCGGGGTGAAGGTCACCACCGATCTTGAGTACCGGGCCTCCGGCATCCGTGCCCGCGCACGGTGGATCGACCCGCAGACGAGGCGACGTGTCGTCCGCGCGCTCGTCGTGCCGGACGAAGACGCCGCCGAAGCATTCTTCAACGACCTGCGGCGCTCCTCGGAGATCGGCATCGACCGGCGCATCACCTTCACCGACTACCTCGCCACGATCGGCGACCGATGGACACGCGGTCTGGACCCGACCTCGACGGCCGACGGATACAAGGTCGGGCTGCGGCTGCGCGTCCTCCCCGCGCTCGGGCACCTGCCGCTCTCCCAGATCACCGCGGGCATGATCGACCGCACCATCGACGACTGGGAGAAGACGCACTCCCCCTCCACGATCAAGAACACCATCGCCCCGCTCGTGCGAGTCCTCGACGAAGCCGTGCGCGACGACGTGCTCGCCAGCAACCCCGCCCGCAACCGCTCCCGACGAAGCCTCGGCAAATCGGCGCTGATCGTCCCCGCCGAACAAACCTCGCCCCGCGCGCACGCGCTCCCGGATCTCGCAACACTCAACCGGCTCGCCCAGGCGTGCGGCCTCGTGCACCAGAGCTACTCGGACTTCGTCATGCTCAGCGCGCTGCTCGCCTCCCGCGGGTCGGAGATCGCCGGCCTCCGCGTCGGCGACGTCAACTGGGACACGAACATCGTCACCATCGAGCGGCAAACCTACCCCGGCTCCGGCGGACTGGTCACCAAGCAGACGAAAGGACGAGCCGGGCGCCCGGTGCCCATCCTTAACGCACTCAAGCCGGTCCTGGAACGCCTCACGGAGAATCGCGAGCCAGATGAACGCCTGTTGCGCGGCCCCCGCGGCGGGGTCCTGACCACAGCGAGCGTGCGCGACGCGACCAAATGGGACGACCTCGTCACCGGCTTGGGCCTGCCCTCACTCACCCGGCACGGGCTCCGCCACACCGGAGCGACCTGGATGGCCGACGCGGGCATCCCGCTGCACGTGCTGCAACGCATCCTCGGGCACAAATCCATCGAAACCACCCGCGGCTACCTCCACCCCGACACCCGGCACCTCGCCTCCGCCGCCAAGCAGGCCAATGCATTCCTCGACGCTCAAGAACAGCAGCCAGTATCCGCGCAGCGCGCTCCCGAGACACGGCGCTCACCGCAGCGTTGACCAACTCCACGGGTCGCGAGTTCCGCTCTGGTGTCCCGGCGGCGGTGTCCGGCGCTTGGCAACGCGCCTCAGCCTCGACGTCGCGAGGCGACGGAGCTCAGTTCATTGAGGTCCGCGTCAACCATCCGGTACGAACGACGCAGCCCCGACCAGAAATAACGTCTCCTCGGGGCATCTCCGTCGGGATGACAAGATGTGAACCTTCGCCCCGCGCGTAGCCGACTCCATGTGCCATGCCGAAAAACGGTATTGCCAGTGTTCCGGCGCGATTCGGTTTCGGCAGGCGGTTTCGGCGGACTACTCTTCGGCGTGTCGCGCACCTGGGCGTTGCTCTCATCAAGCCCGCCGACAACGATCGTTTTGGAACAGGCACAGGTCGAAGTGCGGGCACCGACAGGTGGCCCAACCCGCCGCAGCCTAAGGTGACCAACAAGGGGGTGCCCGGTGGGGAACGAAGAAGTAGAGCCCGTCGAGATTCGAGCCGTGTCCGAGCAGCGGTTCAACGCTCACGTGGTCTGGGCGCGCGGACCTGGAGGGTTGCCGCCGATCAAAGAGGTTGAGTGGCTGGAGATTGAACCCGCGCGAGTCTTCGGGACGATCTTTCTGGACCTCACCGACAAGGATCTACACAGCGCCGTCATCGCTCCGGACCTCGCTGGCAGGTACCGCGGCGTGGAGATCCTTCAGGATCACGCGGACATCCGTGAGGCCGTAGAGCGGACTGCGGCGAGCATGGCTCGTGTTCACAACGACTACGACGACGAGCGAGCACAGGGCGATGAGAAGCCTTCGGTGGACTTCTTTGCGAAGGTGGCGAAGGAGAGCAAGCTGCACGAACGTTTCAAGTACCTTCGTGACAGCCGGAATGCCATTGCGGCGAAGCGGCTGATCGAGGTCGCGATGCGCTGGTACGAGAACCAGGACGGCTCCTACATCGAGCAGTTTCAGACGACCGGCTTCGATGCGCGGGTCTGGGAACTCTACTTGTGGGCCGTGCTGAGGGAGGCGGGCCACCGGGTAGAGCAGCCTAAGCCTGCGCCTGACTTCTTGGCACGAGGCATCATCGGCGACTTCTACGTGGAGGCAACCACCTCGAACCCGCCCCCTACCAATCAGGTAGTCCCGCTCCCCGTGACCGAGGAGGACATCTTCGAGTACGTGCACAACTACCTGCCGACTCGGTTCTCGGGTCGGCTGTGGGAGAAGCTGAACGACAAAGGGTACTGGACCCGCGAGGGCTTGGATCTGACCCTCCCGTTCGTCATCGCGATCCAAGATTTCCACCATCCTCTCTCTATGACTTGGAGCCAATCGGCCCTCTATGAGTACCTGTACGGTGTGCGCATCGAAGACGTGGAGAGCGAGGGCAAGATGCGAAGGGTTGAAGTGCCGGTTGTTCAGATTAAGTGGGGTACGAAGGAGTTCCCTTCGGGCTTCTTCAAGTTGCCCGACTCGGAGCACGTCAGCGCTGTCGCATTCAATGCGGCTGGAACACTGACCAAGTTCAACCGCATGGGCATCGCGGCGGGCATGGGCGATCCGAGTGTGGCGGTGAAGCACGAGGGGCGACGCTTCTCGAAAGACAACACGGGTGTTGAGGAAGCCTTCTCGCAGATGGTGACTCCCGGCTACGAGGAAGACTGGATCGACGGCTTCACCGTCTTCCACAATCCGAATGCACTCAATCCCCTTCCCTTCGAGGCGTTCCCAGGAGCCGCACATGTCTTCGAAGAGGATGGGTTGCGCAAGCAGGTCTTCCCCGCCGGTCACCTCGTGTCGAGCACGACGGAGATCGTGTCGCACTACTGAGGGTGTCCGTAGACCATCGTTCACGGCGCGCACGATCCTGCTCGAAGCGAGTGAACGCGCTCACGCGCTCACTCGCCAGTGCTGGAGCGTCTGACAACGGACCGCGGGCCCGACGAAAGACTGCTGCGCGGCCCCTGAGTCGGCGTCCTCACCACAGCGGGCGTGCGGGACGCAACCAGGCGGGACGACCTCGCCGCCAAGCGCGGCCTGCCCTCACTGACTCGATGCGGGCTCCGGCGCGCCGGCGCGACCTGGATGGGCCGACGCAGGCATCCCCCTGCACGTGCCGCAACGCATCGTCGGGCACAAATCCATCGAGACCACCCGCGGCTACCTGCACCCAGACACCCGGCACCTCACCTCCGCCGCCGCGCAAGCCAACGCCTTCCTCGACGCTCAAGAACGGCACCCAAGCCCTGCCCGGACACGAGGCGTCGGGCGTCCGGCACTGGGCCGATGATCCACTTCACGAAGCACCCACACGGCATCCGTGTCCCGGCGGTGTCCCGGCGCTTCGTAACAGGGCGCTTCGAGAGCATCACGACGGCGGGCGCCTCAGCCACTCACGGTCCGCGTACACCCTCCAAGACGAACGACTAAGCCCCGACGAGAATTGGCTTCTCATCAGGGCTTTTCCGTCGGGATGACAGGATTTGAACCTGCGACCCCCTGACCCCCAGTCAGGTGCGCTACCAAGCTGCGCCACATCCCGTTGTTCACTTTTCGGCCGGAAACAGCCGTTACCGCACTTGACCCCCAGTCAAGTGCGCTACCAAGCTGCGCCACATCCCGGAGCCGCCCGCGCGCGGGCAACTCAACCATCTTAGCCGGTCCGAGAGCGTGCCGCGAACGCGGCGGGCGGCGCAAGCGCTGGATGTGTGTCCACGGCCGGGAGTACGGTCGCGGCATGAGCGAGATCCAGGTGCTTCCCGCGACGAGCGCACGCTTCGACGAGGTCGAGAACGCCCTCACCGGCGGCGGCGACGGCCGGGCGTGTCAATGCCAGTGGTGGATGATGCCGGGCAGCCGCTTCAGCGCGCTGAGCGTCGAGGAGAAGACCGACCTCCTGCGTGAGGAGACGGCCGCATCCACCCCGCCGGGGCTCGTCGCCACGGTCGACGGCGTCGGCGCGGGCTGGGTGCGCGTGGGGCTCCGGCCCGACCACGAACGGCTCGCGCGCACGAAGCTCTACGGCAAGACCTCCCCCGAACCCTGGACCGACGCCAGCACCTGGGCCATCAGCTGTTTCTCCGTGCGAAAAGAGTTCCGCGGGCAGGGCCTCACCCGTCGCCTCCTCGACGCGGCCGTCGCCTTCGCGCGCGAGAACGGCGCGCGCCTCGTCGAGGCCTACCCGGTCGACACCGCCGAGACCAAGACCTCGTCGAATGAACTCTTCCACGGTGCGCTGACGACATTCCTCGAGGCGGGATTCGTCGAGACCGCGCGACCCCGCGCCGACCGGCCGATCGTCGCGCTCGACCTCGGCTGAGCCCGCATCCGCCAGGATGGAGGGATGACGGATGCGGCATCCCCCGTTCGGGTCGACTCGTGGCTCTGGGCCGTCCGCGTCTACAAGACGCGATCCGCCGCCACGACCGCCTGCCGCGCCGGCCACGTCCGCATCGGCGGCGACCGCGCCAAGGCCGCGCAGCTCGTGCGCCCCGGCGACGAGGTGCGCGTGCGGATCGCCGGTTTCGACCGCATTCTCGTCGTGCGTCAGACCATCGTGAAGCGCGTCAGCGCACCCCTCGCCGCCCTCGCCGCGGAAGACAAGACTCCCCCGCCTCCGCCGCGCGAGCTGACCGCGTTCGTCCCGGTCCGAGACCGCGGCGCGGGGCGTCCGACCAAGCGCGAACGGCGCGATATCGACCGGCTGCGGGGGCGTTCCGCCGACGACTGATCACGCCCCGGCGATGTCGGAGGTCGGTGCCAGACTTCAGGCATGAAGGATGCAGCGGCGATGAGCCCCGAGGACGCCGAAGCGGCGATGCTCGAGGGCCTGCTCGCCGGTCTCGAGAAGACCCGCGCATCCATCGCCGCGCTCGAAGCACTCGAGCTGAACCTGCTCGCGACCGCCCGCCAGATCGCCGCCGACCGCACCTCTCGTCTGTCCGATCCGTCGGCCCGAGCGCACGAGATGCCGCTGCGCGACATCGCCGCGGAGTTCGCGACCGCCCTGCACGCGAACGACCGCGGCATGCAGAACGAGCTGCACGACGCCGCCGACATCGCCCGCCGGCTGCCGCGCTCCCTCGCCGCCCTGGCCGAGGGTCGCATCTCGCGCCGGCACCTGCGCGCGATCCACGAGGCGTCCGCCGGGCTCGACGGACGCGAGCTCACGGCATACGACGATCGTGCCGCCGCGGCCGCCTCCGAGATGTCCGTCAACCGTCTGCGCCCGATCCTCCGCCGGCTGGCCGAGCAGGCGCAGCAGCGTCCGCTCACCGAACGCCACCGCGAGGCCCGCATGCAGCGCGGCGTCTTCGTACGCGACCTCCCCGACGGCATGGCCGAGCTCACCGCCGTCCTGCCCGTCATCGAGGCTCACGGCGCCCACGATCGCCTCACGCGGATGGCGCACCTCGTGCGCGACGCCCACGACCCCGAAACCGATCCGCGCACGATCGACCAGCTGCGCGCCGACATCCTCAGCGATCTCCTGCTCACCTCGACCGCCGCCGACACCGCCGACGCCCCACACCCGGGTATCGACGCCGTGCACGCGCACGTGCGCATCACGATCCCCGCCACCACGCTCCTCGGCACGACGGATGCGGGCGCCGAGCTCGTCGGGGTCAGCCCCGTCGACGCTGAGAGCGCCCGCCGCCTCGCCGGGGGTGCCGCCGCATGGACGCGGGTTCTCACGCATCCGGTCACCGGCAACGTCGAGGGCGTCGACCGGTACCGGCCCAGCGAAGACCAGCGGCGCCTGCTGCGGGTGCGCGACGAGCGGTGCCGCTTCCCCGGGTGCCGCATGCCCACCCACCGCTGCGACATCGACCACACGGTCGACTGGGCGCACGGCGGAACCACGCACGTCGACAATCTCGCGCACCTCTGCCGCCGACATCACTCGCTCAAACACGCCACACCGTGGCGCGTCAGGCTCGGGCCCGACGGCGTTCTCGAGTGGACCAGCCCGCAGGGCCGACAGCACCGCGACTCCCCCGCATCCCGCGTCGTCTTCACGGATGCGGCCGACCCGCCGTTCTAGCGAAGGTCAGCCCGGTGGCGCCCTGATGATGAAGAGAGGTCCAGCCCGCAACGGGCCCGAAAGCCGTAGGACGAGACTCACGGTCGCCCGCGCACGGACACGCTCACGGGTACGGGTACGGGTACGGAGAGCGTGTCGCGGCGTGCGATCAGGCCTTCCTCCCGTCGGCACCGTTTTTGCCGTTGAGCTCATCGAGCAGCGCTTCGAGCGAGGCGAACTCGACCGCGTCGTCGTCATCGTCATCGTCGTCCGCGTCGTCGTCATCATCCGGGCCGTCGTCGACGTACAGCTCGTCGAGCCGGAAGTCGGCGTCGAGCTGCGCGCGGATGAAGGCCTCGGGCGATTCGCGGGGCACGGGGAACGACACCAGGTACACGTCCGGAACGACCGCCACCCACTCGATCGCGAGGTCGTCGCGCCCCACCCGACGCCCGACCACGGTCTCGAATCCCTCCTCGATCTCCTCAAGGATCTCGTCGAGCAGGCGATTCCACTGTGGGGCACTCATGGTGAGGAACGCCTCCGCCGCTGCGATAAGCGAGGCAGGGTCGACGGACTCGGTGCCCACCTCGTCGTCGAGGGGATCGAACTCTGGCTCGGGGCCGAGATTGATCGACACGTCGTAGCCGGCGGCGGTAAGGCGCGCGGGTCCGCGGACGACTCCCTCCTCCTCGACGGGATCGGCGAGCAGGCCTGCGGCACGAACCGCGCGCAGCAGAGCAGAGGGCTGATCGTTCATGGGGTCCATTCGATCCGGGGTCGGTACGCCTCGATCATCCGATGTTCTTCACGCCCGCGCCAGCCGCACGAGGTGGTGAATCACTCGTCTCCGTGCGCTCCGCACGTCCGCGCCAGTCGCGCGAGGTGGTAGCTCCACCCCTCCTCGTGCTCATCGGCGAGCGTCGGCGGCACATCCGCGAGACGAAAGCCCCTCTCCGTGATCGTCACGGAGGTCGCCGAACCATGAGGTTCCAGACGGAACGTCACCTCGAGCGGCGCCGACCACCCGTCCTCCCGCCAACGGAACGCAAGCAGCTCCGGCTCCTCGCAGCGCGTGACGACCCCATGAGCCTGCCGCTGCCGCCCCGCCTCGATCCAGGTCTCGACGAGCGGCGCGCCGATCACCGCGTCGAAACGCAGATCCGGCCACCACGTCGCCCGATCGACGGTGAGTGCGCGCCAGACGACATCCCGGGTGGCCGCAACCACGTGTGCGACGGAGACGGAATCCCGCGCAGCACTCACCGGCGCTCAGTCCTCGAGGAGGTCCAGCAGCCAGCGCGTTCCCCGCACAGAGGCACCGACGGCCTCGCAGCGCGCTGCGAGCTCGCGATCGCTCGAAACGACAGTGACCCGAGCACCCCACTCCGCTTCCTCGCGCGCCGTCCAGACGATCGCGTCGTCGCCCGCGGCCTCGGCGCGGATCACCAGCACGTCCGGAGTCCGGTAGGAGGCGGCGTAGAGAACCTCCCCGCCCGGCGCGGCTTCGCGGGCCTTCCCCTCCAGCACGACCTTGATCTCCGGGTACCAGCGGTCCTCCGCCAATCCCAGGGCATCGCCGGCGATGCCGCGCACGGCCAGGCCGCGAAGCCGCTCGACGAGCCGCTCAGCCGCGCCCGCGCGGTCCTTCCACCAGCCGTCCGGCACCGAGCCGACGACGTTCGCCGCATCCACCACGATCTTCGGCCGCACGGCCAGCAGCTCACGCAGCCGCGGCCAGGATGCAGCGAAGCCGGGATGCAGCGGATAGTCGTCGACGTCCGCGACCGGCACCCACGACAGCTCCACGCTCTCGGGGTCGCTGATGACCGGATCGAAGGCGTCCACGACATCCGCGACGACCGTCGCGTACGACCAGTAGCCGAGGTCGAACACGCTCATGAGCCGCGGTCGTACCGCGCCCTCGGGAACGCCCGCTTCCTCGGTCGCCTCGCGCAGGGCACCGTCGAGAGCCGACTCGCCCTCGTGGCGCGCACCCCCGGGCAGCGCCCACGTGCCGCCGTGGTGACTCCAGGACACCCGGTGCTGCAGCAGCACGCCGCGCACCGGGTCGACCGCGAGCAGCCCCGCGGCTCCGAAGCGACCCCAGTAGCGCTCTCCCGTGGGCGCGACGACCCAGGCATCCCCCGGATCCCGCGGCCCCAGCGGCCGGCGCGGCTCTCCGGGGGCGGGGGGTTCGATCGTCACGCTGACAGCCTCGCACACCGCGAGGATGCCGACGCGCCCGTCGACACATTCGGGAAAGCCGACCCGCCGGATACACCCGCACCAGGGTTGGGGCAGGGACCGACGCGCGGGACTGTGGGCACCCACAACGCCCGTGGCAGGGAAATCCGGTGAGGACTGTTATTCCACAACATATGGGTTCGACACCGCGCCACAGCCCTACATACAGTGGTCACACCACCGCAGATCACCTTCACCCCACGGCTAGAAGGAGCCTGCATGTCCACGTCCACCACCGCCCGCTCGATCCCCGTCGCCCCCACGATCGACGAGTACCTCTCCCGCGGAGACTGGCGCGTCAACGCCAACGCCAACCAGGGATACTCCCTCGGCGGCATGATGCTCAACACGTCGGGCAAGGTCATCGCGAACTACTGGCTCGACCAGGTCTACGCGCCGGAGGCGGGTGCCGCGCACCGCGACGGCGACCTCCACATCCACGACCTCGACATGTTCGCCGGATACTGCGCCGGCTGGTCGCTGCGCACCCTGCTCGAGCAGGGGTTCAACGGGGTGCCGGGCAAGGTCTCCTCCGCCGCGCCCCGGCACCTCTCGAGCGCGCTCGGACAGATGGTGAACTTCCTCGGGACGCTCCAGAACGAGTGGGCGGGCGCCCAGGCGTTCAGCTCGTTCGACACGTACCTCGCACCGTTCGTGCGCCTCGACGCCCTCGACGCCGAGACCGTCCGGCAGGCGATCGAGGAGTTCGTCTTCAACCTCAACGTCCCCTCCCGGTGGGGCACCCAGACCCCCTTCACCAACCTCACCCTCGATTGGACGTGCCCGGACGACCTCGCCGACCAGCGACCGATGATCGGCGGCCGGGTGTGCGACTTCACGTACGGCGACCTCGCCCCCGAGATGGCGATGATCAACCGGGCGTTCATCGACGTCATGACCGCCGGCGACGCCGATGGACGGGCCTTCACCTTCCCCATCCCGACCTACAACATCACGAAGGACTTCGACTGGGACGACCCCGCCGTCGATGCCCTGTTCGCCATGACCGCCAAGTACGGGCTGCCCTACTTCCAGAACTTCGTGAACTCCGACCTCGACCCGCACATGATCCGGTCGATGTGCTGCCGCCTCCAGCTCGACCTCACCCAGCTGCTCGCCCGCGGCAACGGCCTGTTCGGCTCGGCGGAGCAGACCGGATCCCTCGGCGTCGTCACCGTGAACTGCGCACGCCTCGGTTACCTGCACCCGGGCGACGAGGCGGGTCTCATCGCCCGCCTCGACGAGCTGCTCGAGATCGCCCGCGACAGCCTCGAAGCCAAGCGCGTCGTGATCCAGCGCCACATCGACGGGGGCCTGTTCCCCTACACGAAGCGCTACCTCGGAACGCTCGACAACCACTTCTCCACGATCGGCGTCAACGGGCTCAACGAGCTCGTGCGCAACTTCACCGGCGACACGGACGACATCACCTCGGAGGCGGGACACGCCCTCGTCGCCCGCATCCTGGATCACATCCGCGACCGGATGGTGGAGTTCCAGGAGGCGACCGGCACGATGTACAACCTCGAGGCGACGCCCGCCGAGGGCGCCACGTACCGCTTCGCGAAGAGCGACATCGCCCGCTACGAGGGCATCCGCCACGCGGGCACCGACGACAACCCGTACTACACGAACTCGTCGCAGCTGCCGGTCGGCTACACCGATGACGCGTTCGAGGCCCTTCTGCTGCAGGAGGACCTGCAGCAGAAGTACACGGGCGGCACGGTGCTGCATCTCTACATGGGCGAGGCCGTCTCCTCGGCGGCTGCCTGCCGGACGCTCGTGCGTCGCGCGCTCGAGAAGTTCCGGCTGCCGTACATCACCATCACGCCGACCTTCTCGATCTGCCCCCGCCACGGCTACCGCTCGGGCGAGCACACCGTGTGCCCCGAGTGCGGTGCCGACTGCGAGGTGTGGACGCGGGTCATGGGCTACTTCCGCCCCGTGTCGTCGTTCAACGTGGGCAAGAAGGGCGAGGCCGCCGAGCGCGTCGCGTTCGCCGAGTCGCGCTCCCTCGCCGCCGCGGCGGTGTGAGGTGATCCCCGCCGCGATCGATCCCGCCACCCTGCGCATCGCCGGTCTCACGCGTCTGTCCACGGTCGACTGGCCCGACAGGCTCGTCGCGACCGTCTTCCTGCAGGGGTGCCCCTGGGACTGCTTCTACTGCCACAACCCTGCGCTGCGCGCTCCCCGCGCGCCCGCGGCGATGAGCTGGCAGACGCTGCGGGCGTTCCTGAAGAAGCGGCGGGGACTGCTCGACGGCGTCGTATTCTCGGGCGGCGAGCCCACGATGCAGCCCGCGCTGCCGGCGGCGATCGCGGCGGTGCGTCAGCTCGGGTTCGCGGTCGGACTGCACACGGCGGGGATCTATCCGGCGGCGCTCGCCCGCATCCTGCCCTACGTCGACTGGGTGGGCCTGGACATCAAGACGAGCAAGCGGCTCTACGAGAAGGTCACCGGCTTCTCCAACAGCGCCGAACGCTCCTGGGGCTCGCTGTCGGTCGTGCTGGCCGAGTCGGCGGCGCGCGCGGAGACGAACCGCCCGCTCGACTACGAAGTGCGCACGACGGTTCACCCGGAGGCGGCGGATGCGGCCGAGCTCGCCGTGCTCGGACACCGACTCGCCGACGCCGGGGTCACCTGCTGGACGCTGCAGCGCTTCCGCAGCGAAGGCACCCGCATCCCCCTGCCCCGTGTCGGCGAGGCCTCCTACGAGGTCTCGCTCGACACGGTGCCGGGTGAGCGGTTCGCGCGGTTCGCGGTGCGCTGAGCTCAGCGCTGGCGGCGCTCGCGCACCCGCATGTTGATGACGATGGGCGTGCCCTCGAAGCCGTACAGCTCACGCAGGCGGCGCTGGATGAACCGGCGGTAGCCGGGGTCCAGGAAGCCTGTCGTGAACAGCACGAAGGTCGGCGGACGCGTACCCGCCTGGGTCCCGAACAGGATGCGGGGCTGCTTGCCGCCGCGCACGGGGTGCGGGTGCTCGGCGACGAGCTCGGAGAGGAAGGCGTTGAACTTGCCCGTCGAGATGCGCTGGTCCCACGACTCGAGGGCCGTCTCGAGCGCCGGGACGAGCTTCTCGAGGTGGCGACCGGTGCGCGCGGAGATGTTGACGCGCGGGGCCCACGCGACGTGCGCGAGGTCCTGCTCGATCTCGCGCTCGAGGTACCGGCGACGGTCGATGTTCGCCATGTCGTCGTCGTTCAGGCGGTCCCACTTGTTGAAGGCGAGCACGAGCGCGCGGCCCGACTCGAGCACCATGTCGATGATGCGCACGTCCTGCTCGCTCAGGGGCTCCGACACGTCCAGCACGACGACGGCGACTTCGGCCTTCTCGAGCGCCGCCGAGGTGCGCAGCGACGCGTAGAAGTCCGCGCCCTGCTGCAGGTGCACGCGGCGGCGGATGCCGGCGGTGTCGACCAGACGCCAGAGCTTGCCGCCGAGGTCGACGATCTCGTCGACCGGGTCGCGGGTGGTGCCGGCGAGCTCGTTGACGACGACGCGCTCCTCGCCGGCCGCCTTGTTCAGCAGCGACGACTTGCCCACGTTGGGGCGCCCGAGGATCGCGACGCGGCGCGGGCCGCCGATCTCGTGCTTGGCGACGGCTGAGACGTCCGGCAGCACCTTCACGAGCTCGTCGAGCAGGTCCGCGACCCCGCGGCCGTGAATGGCGGAGACCGGATGCGGCTCGCCGAGGCCCAGGTTCCACAGCGCCGCCGCTTCGGGCTCCTGGCGCGCGTCGTCGATCTTGTTGGCGACGAGCATGACGGGCTTGCCGCTGCGGCGCAGGAGCTTGACGACGTGCTCGTCGGTCGAGGTGGCGCCCACCATCGCGTCGACCACGAACAGCACCACGTCCGCGAGGTCGATCGCCACCTCGGCCTGCGCGGCGACCGAGCGGTCGATGCCCTTGGCGTCGGGTTCCCAGCCGCCGGTGTCGACGAGCGAGAAGCGGCGCTCGAGCCACTCCGCCTTGTACGTCACCCGGTCGCGCGTGACACCCGGGGTGTCCTCGACGACGGCTTCGCGGCGTCCGAGGATGCGGTTCACGAGCGCGGACTTGCCGACGTTCGGACGACCGACGATCGCGACCACCGGCAGCGCCGGCAGGTACTCGATGCCGTCCCCGGAGCCGACGAGCCCCGCGAGCACCTCGGCGTCGTCGTCGTCGAGGTCGTAGTCCTCGAGCGACGCCCGCAGCGCGATCGCACGCTGCTCCGCGAGTGTGTCGTCGATCCCGGCGAGGGTCTCCTCGAGCTGATCTGGTCCGGCTTCGTACTCGTCCTCAGCGCGCATCGCGCACCTCCTGCATCTTCTCGGCGACCGCGAGAACGGCCGCCACTGTCTCATCGAAGTCGAGGTGCGTGGAATCCACGACCTCGACCCCTTCGGCCGCCGACATGAAGTCGACGACGGTGGAATCTGATGCGTCACGGCGCCGCAGCGAATCGGCGACCGACGCCGCATCCTGTCCGCTGACCTCGGCGCTGCGCCGGGCGGCGCGCACCTCTGGGGCCGCCGTGAGCAGGATGCGCACCGGCGCATCGGGAGCGACGACCGTGGTGATGTCGCGTCCCTCGACGACCACACCGGGCCGGCCGGACTCGGCGACCAGGGCACGGAAACGCGCGTTCACGGTGTGGCGCACGACGGGGACCCGCGCGACGCTGCTGACCGCCTCGGTCACGCGCGTCTCGCGAATCGCCTCGGTGACGTCCGCGTCGCCCACCCGCACCCAGTAGTCGTCCGGATCCAGCGAGATGCTGCCGTCGAAGTCGCCCATCGCCTCGAGCACCGCGGTGGCGTCGGAGGTGTCGACGGAGCGGTCGAGCGCGTGCCACGCGAGCGAGCGGTACACCGCGCCCGTGTCGAGGTAGCCGTAGCCGAGGCGTCGGGCGACTTCCTTCGAGACCGAGGACTTGCCGCTGCCGGCGGGGCCGTCGACGGCGACGATCGTGACGGCGGAATCACTCATTGGCACTGCTCGCAATCCTCCACCCGCGCGCCTCGAGGCCCGCCACGGCGGGTGCGGCGATCGCGGGAACGACACTGATCTCTGCCAGGCCGAACTGGGCGCCGGGAGAATGCTCCAGGCGCAGGTCCTCGACGTTCACCCCGAGCTCGCCGAGCTCGCCGAACAGACGGCCGAGCTGGCCCGGAGTGTCGTCCACCATGACGACGATGGTCTCGAAGCGACGGTTCTGACCGTGCTTGCCGGGCAGCCGTTCGACGCCCTGATTGCCGCGCAGGATCGTGTCGGCGACACCGCGACGCGAGCCCGGCGCATCCGGCTCCCGCAGCGCGTCGGCGACGGCGGCGAGATCTTGGGCGAAGGCGTCGAGCACGTCGACGACCGGAGCGGCGTTGGCGCCGAGGATCTGCACCCAGAGCTCGGGTGCGGACGCGGCGAGCCGGGTCGTGTCGCGAACGCCCTGCCCGGCCAGGCGCAGGGCGTCCTCGGGCGCTGCCGTGAGCCGCGCGGCGAGCAGGCTCGACACGAGCTGCGGCACGTGCGAGACGAGGGCGACCGAGCGGTCGTGCTCCTCGGGGGCCATCTCGATCGGCGTCGCACCCAGATCGAGCGCAAGTCCCTCCACGAGCGCCAGATCGGCGGCGGTGGTCTCCTCGTCGCGGCAGACCACCCACGGCCGGCCGATGAACAGGTCGGCGCGTGCCGCGATGGCGCCGCCGCGTTCGCGGCCCGCCATGGGATGCGAGCCGATGTACCGCGTGAGGTCCACCCCGCGCGCGCGCAGCGCGCGCAGCGGCTGTCCCTTGACGCTCGCGACGTCCGTCACGACCGCCCCCGGGTAGGCGGCGAGCTCTCGTTCGACGACGTCGGCGATCACGTCGGGGGGCACCGCCACCACGATGAGGCCGGGAGCGTCGTCGGGGGCCGCGGCGCGTCCGGCGCCGTAGTCGATCGCGAGGCGGAGCTGGGCGGGTGAGGTGTCGTCGAGCACGACGTCGACGTCCAGGGCACGCAGGGCGTGACCGATGCTGGCGCCCAGCAGGCCCGCACCGACGACGCGGACGGTACCCGAGGTGCGCGCGGCGACCCGCGCGGGCGCGCTGGTGCCGTTCGACTCGCTCACTGGTTCTCCTGCTCTCCGGGCGGGTCGGACACCTGGTCACGGCGCGCGAGCGTGAGAAGCGCACCCCGCTCGATCTTAGTCAACTCCCGCATCCGTCCCGCCGGGAGTGTTCCCAGGTGGAGAGGCCCGAACTGCCGGCGCACGAGTTCGAGAACGGGATGGCCGACCGAGGCCATCATGCGACGCACGATGCGGTTGCGGCCGGAGTGCAGCGTGAGCTCCACGAGGCTGCTCGTGGCGGAGGCATCGAGAAGGCGGGCCTTGTCCGCCCGGATGAAGCCGTCCTCCAGCTCGAAACCGCGCGTGAGGGCTGAGATCGTCTGCGCCGACACCCGGCCGTCGACCTTCGCGATGTAGACCTTCGTGACCCCGAACGAGGGGTGAGCGAGCACGTGGGCCAGCTCTCCGTCGTTCGTCAGCAGGAGCAGGCCCGACGTGTCGGCGTCCAGGCGACCGACGTTGTAGAGGCGCTCCTCGAAGTCGCGGGTGAACTCGCGGAGGTCGCGGCGCCCGCGGTCGTCCCCCATCGAGCTGACGACACCGGTGGGCTTGTTGAGCATCACGTATCGCTTCGACTGGTCGAACTCGACGGCGACGCCGTCCACGTCGACGAGATCGACCTCGGGATCGATCCGGCTGCCGAGCTCGGTGACGACGGCGCCGTTCACGCGCACCCGCCCTTCGACGATGTACTGCTCCGCCACGCGGCGTGAGGCGACGCCCGCGTTCGCGAGCGCCTTCTGCAGGCGGACGCCCTCGGTGTCGGTCATCGTGCGGTCTCCTCGAAGCCGGTGCTGCCGTCATCGAGCAGCGGTGAGATGTGCGGAAGCTCGTCGATCGCGTTGATGCCGAGCTTCTCGAGCAGTGCATCGGTCGTGCCGTACAGGATGGCGCCGGTCTCCCCGTCGTGTCCGACCTCGGTGATGAGGCCTCGACCCACGAGCGTGCGCACGACCGAGTCGACGTTGACGGCGCGGATCGACGCGACCTGACCACGGGTGACGGGCTGCTTGTAGGCGATGACCGCGAGGGTCTCCAGCGCCGCCTGCGACAGGCGAGCCGGCTGCTGGGTGCCGAGGAACTCGGTGATGACGCGGTCGTACTCCTCGCGCACGTAGAGGCGCCATCCGCCGCCCACCTCGCGCAGCTCGAAGCCGCGTCGCGGACCGCCGTCCTCGCCGTCGTAGTCCGCGACGAGCGCCGCGATCGCTTTGCGCACCGCCGGGACGGGCGCGCTGACGGCGGCCGCGAGCGCGACCACGCTGTGCGGCTCGTCCAGGATCAGCAGCACGGCCTCGAGCCGGCGCGCGACCGAGCCCACATCCTGCGGCCAGGCGGTCGTCTCCGATTCCTCGGTGCGGATGTCATCGGTCATAGTCGGCTCCCAGGGTGGCGAGGTTCTCCTCGGACCAGCGTTCCGCGCTCCAGCGCAGGGTCAGCTCGCCGAGGGGCTCCAGTTGCTCGAACGACAGTGCCGCGTGGCGGTACAGCTCGAGGATGGAGAGGAATCGTGCGACGACGATGCCGGAGGCGTCCACTCCGGCGATCAGTTCGCGGAAGGTGAGCGTGCCGCGCTGGCGCAGCAGCGTCACCACGATCGCCGCCTGCTCGCGGATGCTGACCAGCGGCGCATGCAGGTGATCGAGCCCGACTGTCGGGATCTCCTTCGGCGCCATCGCCAGCATGGCGAGCGCGGCGAAGTCCTCGGTGCTGAGCGTCCAGACGAGCTCCGGCGCGGCCTGGCGGTACCGCTCGTCGATGCGGACGCTGCGCGCGTGCCGCCTCTCTTCGCGTTCCAGGGAGCGCGCGAACCAGGCGGACACTTCCTTGAAGGCACGGTACTGCAGCAGCCGGGCGAACAGCAGGTCGCGCGCTTCGAGCAGAGCCACCGCCTCCGCATCCACGAGCTCGCCCTGCGGGAGCAGCCCCGCCACCTTCATGTCGAGCAGGGTGGTGGCGACGACGAGGAACTCGGATGCCTCGTCGAGCTCCGCATCCGGCCCGAGCTGGCGGAGGTACGCGATGAACTCGTCGGTCACGACGCTGAGCGCCACATCCGTGATGTCGAGCTCGTGCTGCGAGATGAGGGTCAGCAGCAGGTCGAACGGGCCGTCGAAGACGCCCAGCGATACCCGGAATCCGTCGGTGGCCGCGTCCTGCGGCTCAGGCGACGGCGCCACGGGCGACCAGCTCCCGCGCGAGACGCAGGTAGGCCTGCGCCGCGGCATGCTCGGGAGCGAACTCGGTGATGGGCATCCCCGACACCGACGCGTCGGGGAACTTCACGGTGCGCCCGATCACGGTCTCCAGCACGTCGTCGCCGAACGCCTCGACCACGCGTTCGAGCACCTCGCGCGAATGGAGCGTGCGCGGGTCGTACATCGTGGCGAGCACCCCGTCGAGGGTGATCGAGGGATTCAGCCGGTCGCGCACCTTGTCGATCGTCTCGATCAGCAGGGCGACCCCGCGCAGCGCGAAGAACTCGCACTCGAGCGGGATGAGCACGCCGTGACTCGCCGTGAGGGCGTTGACCGTCAGCAGCCCCAGCGAGGGTTGGCAGTCGATGAGGATGACGTCGTACTCCCCCGCCACGTGGCGGAGCACGCGCGCGAGGATCGTCTCGCGCGCCACCTCGTTGACCAGGTGCACCTCGGCGGCGGAGAGGTCGATGTTCGCCGGGAGCACGTCGAGACCGTCGACGGAGGTCTTCACGATGACCTCGCGCGGGTCGCGCTTCGTGTCCAGCAGCAGGTCGTAGATCGTGGGCACATCGTGCGTGGTGATGCCCAGGCCCGCGGACAGCGCGCCCTGCGGATCGAAGTCGACCGCCAGCACCTTGCGGCCGTAGTGCGCGAGGGATGCGGCTAGGTTGATGGTCGTGGTCGTCTTGCCGACCCCGCCCTTCTGGTTGCAGAGGGCGATGATACGCGCGGGGCCGTGGGCAGCGAGCGCCGGCGGTGTCGCGAACCCCTGATAGGGGCGACCGGTCGGGCCGAGGGGCACATCGCCCTTCGTGCCTCTACCCGCCTGCTTCACTGCGCGCTCCGCCACCGTACTCCCGCTCTGCTTGGTCGTTCGATCGATTCTAGCGACGGCAGGCGGCGGGTTCGGGGAGGGCGCACCGAGCCCCCTCCCCGAACCGCGCTCACACGGTGCGCCGGCGACGTGCGGCGGCGGCCAGCACGACGGCACCCGCGAGGAGCGCCAGGACGCCGCCGCCGAGCCATACGCCGGAGATCTCCGAGCCGGAGGCGGCCAGCAGGTGGTCGCCCTCCTCGGTCACCTCGGGCGCCGAACGACCGGGTCGACGATGGGCGCGACACCGTTGATGGCGGATGTGTCGTTCGCCAGCGCCGCGGTGACGCTGGCCATCGCGCCGAGCATGATCCCGAGCGCCTCGGTGTTGATGTTCGACATGTCATCGGCTGGCGTGTGATAGTTCGGGTCCATGATGATGCCCTCGGTGCCGCCGAACAGAGCGACCTGCTCCGCCGTCTTGACGTCGTCGGCACCGGTGAACAGCCCGGATGCGGGGATGCCCGCCAGGATGAACGCGTTGTAATCGCTGCGGGCGTCGAAGGCGGTGTCGATCCAGGGCTGGCCGATCGCATCGAAGTAGCTCGTGAACGCCGCCTCCGTCGCGATCGAGCCCTCAGGCACCTCCACCGGAGCTTCGTACGTGGACTGGTCGGCGTCGTACACGGCGATCACGTAGTTGGGAGAGGCGACCATGTCGAAGTTGAGATACGTCGCGATCGCGTCCGCATCGGCCTCGGTCAGTTCTTCCACGTAGTGCGCCGATCCCAAGAGCCCGATCTCCTCCGCGCCCCACCAGGCGAAGCGGACCGTGTTCTCCAGCTCACCGGATGCGGCCAGCTGGAGAGCGACCTCCAGGATCGCCGCCGAGCCCGAGCCGTTGTCGTTGATGCCGGGGCCGTCCTCGACGGAGTCCAGGTGCGCGCCGAGCATGACGACGTTGTCGTCGCGACCAGTGGGCGTCTCGGCGATGATGTTGAACGTCTCGACGGAGTCGACGTGCTGCTGCAGATCGAGATCCGCCAGGACCGGTCCGTCGGCGAGCGCGGCGAGGAGGTCTTGACCCTCGCTCTGCAGGATGCCGACCGTCGGTGCGAGGTCGGGCGTCTGCGCGCCGAGGGTGCCCTGGAGGGGGCCATCCTCGTTGTTGTATATGATCACGGCCTCCGCGCCGGCGGCAGCGGCCGCCGCCGACTTCTCCGCGAAGGAACAGCTGCCGCGCGAGACGAGAGCGATGGCGCCTGCGGCATCGGTGCCCGCCCAGTCGTCCGCGGTGCATCCCAGCGGCACGGTCGGGGCGATCAACGGCAGGTCTGTGAGCCCGCCCGCGGGCGTGCCCGGCGTGAACTCCATCGGGATGCCGAAGGGGTCGGCGGGGCTGTACCCGTCGATGGTCAACGTGTAGGCGTCGATCGTCTGCAGGTCCGCGTCGAAGTACTGGCGCTCGGGCGTGTACCCGGCGGCCGTCAGCGCCTGCTCGATGTAAGCCGCGCTGGCCTCATAGCCGCTGGTGCCCGCCGCCCGGTTGCCCCCGTTCGCGTCGGCGATGCCCTGCAGCTGCTGCAGGTGGCCGACGACGGCGTCCACCGTCACCCGCTCCTCCAGATCGGCGGGGTCGACGGCAGCGGCCGGCGCGATGCCGGCGGTCACCGCCAGAGCCGCGCCGATGCCTATTCCGATTCCGATACGGGTGGCTCGTGGCTGTGATGTCCTCACCTGATGTCCTCTCGCGTTTCCCCGGTGCGCCCGACGCTAGTCGGATTCGGCGAAGATCGCTTAGACAATTCACAGGTTCGTAACGCGACGCGGGAGGCGCACACAGCACCCGCGGAGTCGGCTCAGAACAGCGAGCCCAGGACGTCCAGCCTGAGCTGGGCGATGACGGCGATCAGCGCGACGTCGAGGATGGCGACCAGCGGCGCCCAGCTCGCGAGCCACCGACCGACCGGCCGCATCCGGCTGCCCCACAGCCCCGCACGCGCACTCCAGCCGAGCGTGACCCAGAACAGCGGGATGGTGACGAGCCACACGACCATGCACCAAGGGCAGAGCGAGCCGTACTCGAAGACGCTCCGGTAGGCCAGGAAGTGCACGAACACGAAGGCGGCGGCGATGAAGGCCAGGTAGGTGCGCCAGTACCAGCTCCTGAGGCCGTTCGCACCGGCCAGCGCCGTCACGCCGGCGTAGATCGGCCCGAGGAACAGCACGACGCCGAGGAGGGAGTTGCTGAAGCCGAGGAGGTTGCCGCCGGGCGAGAGCAGGTTGGGCCCGCACGTCACGATCACGCTCAATTGGCATGACACGAGCGGGTCGACGCCCCGCAGCTGCCCGATTTACTCCAGGTACAGCAGGAACGAGACCGCCCAGCCGAGCACGCCGGCGACGATCCAGAACACGGCGAGCGCGCGTGCAGGGGGCGCGGTGGGAACGCTCATGCGCTCAGTGTGCGCGCGAGGAGTCCGGCTCACGGGGCGCGGCGGCCGTGACTAATACGTCCGGCTCACCGCATCCCCTGGAGCTGGTCGACAGATACGACGCCGGGGTGCAGGGCGCCGTTCGCGATGAGCGTGGGAACGGTCGCCGTGCGGATCTCCTCCTCGACGATCCGCTTGCCGTCCGCGACGATGTCGTGCACCCGATCGGATGCGGCGAGCCGCGCGATCTCCTGGATGTCGGCGTCGTCGTAGCCCGCCTCAGCGAGCCACTCCTGCAGCTGGGTCTCGGCCTGCTCCGTCGAGGCCTGCTCGTTGAACCAGATCTGCCAGGCGACGCCGTCGGCGCGTTCCCCGGTGAAGATGTGCTCGAGGATCCGCCAGTCCGTTGCTCCCTGCGCGGGGACATCGGCCTGCTCCGTGAGGCGGATGGCGGTGAGGTAGTCGGTGATCAGCGGCGAGTTCGTGAACTTCGGGGCGGCATCCGGGCCGATCGGATACGGGATGTAGGCGAGGTTCTGTCGGTCGGCGAAGCCCGCGCTCTCGATGTTGCGGAAGAGCTCGGCGCAGAAGCGGCAGCCCGGGTCGATGACTTCGACCGCCACCGGGAGCTCATCGCGGTATCCGCCGGCGTAGCTCGCCGCCTCGGGGAGGTACTCGCGCGCGTCCCAGTCCTTCAGCCGGCTCGGCAGCGCGTCGAAGGTCTTGCCGAGCGAGCGGAACTCCGCCGCGAACGCGCCGACGACATCCCCCTTGGCCAGCGCGGAGCCGAAGTCGTCCGCACCGGCGTCGATGCTGCACGCGCCCGCGGAGAGGCTGCAGGCCTGTGTGTCCTGCGGGTTGCACGTGCCGTAGACGAAGAGGTTGAGCCCGCTCTTGCCGACGATGTAGAGGCTCACGACGAGCGAGAGCACCATGATCCAGGCGGTCACCTCGATCGCGATGCTCGCCGGCTTCACGAGTCTCGGCGCCCGGACCGCGAGCGGCGCGAGCATGCTGTTCTTCACATCCTCGCGGAACGACGTGTCGCAGGGGCGGAACGTCACGCGTCGGGTGACGCATCGCCATGCCGTGCCGAGCAGGCGCCGGTACTTGGCGGAGACCGCCGCCAGGACGAGCAGCACGAGGAACGCGGCGATGCACAGCATTCAGAGACCCCTCAGCATCCGGCCGAGCACGTCGAGGCAGCGCTCGACGTCCCGCTCGGTGTTGTGCGCGCCGACGCTGAAGCGCAGCAGCGGCTCGACCCGTTCGCGTTCGCGCAGCCAGTAGTGCGCGCAGAAGTATCCGCTGCGCGCGGAGATCCCCGCCTTCGAGAGGAAGACCGCGAGTCGGTTGCTGTCGACGCGATGGGCGCGAAACGGCACGAGCGCGCCGTCGGCATCACCGAAGACGGTCAGGTGCGGTATCTCGGCCAACCCCTCGCGAAGCGCACGCGTGAGGCGTCGCTCACGCTGCTCGACGGACTCCCCCACGGTGCGCGGGTACGCCTCGCGCCACCGCAGCGCCGCGCCGAAGGCGAGGATCTCGCCCCACGCCTGCAGACCCGGTTCGAGGCGGGTGTGCGGCTCGTCGAGCAGCACGAAGTCGTCCGCGGAGACCTCCGCCACCTGACCGCCGCCGACGAACCCGACCTCGAGAGACATCAGAAGCTCCCGCGTCGCGACGACGACCCCCAGGGATGGCCCGTACGCCTTGTGGGCCGAGAAGCAGATCGCGTCGGCCGCGAGAGAGCGCAGGACCTCGGGCGCGTGGGCCATCGCCTGCGCGGCGTCGACGATGACCGTCCCGCCGAGACGGTGGGCGTCGGCCACGAGCCCCGGCAGATCGGCGGTCACGGCGCCGTCCACGTTGTTCTGCGCCGAGACGACCACGAGGGCGTCGGTGAGGTCGGCGTCGCGGTACATCAGGGCGCCGAGGGCATCGCGCTCCAGCACGACGCGATCGATCCCGCGAGCGCGGGAGACGGCGATGGTGCTGAGAAAGACCGCGTTGTGCTCGGTGACCGTCGTCACGACTCTGCGGAATCGGCCGGCGGGCATCTGCGCCAGCAGGAGGTTCAGCCCGTACGTGGTGTTCAACGTGAACGAGACCGCATGCGTGCGGGAGGTGAGCCCGAGCGTGCGCAGCACCGCGGCGCGCGTGTCGGCGACGCCCGCATCCACCTGGCGCGCGCTCTCGTACGAGGCGCGGCCGCCGCACGCGTTGCGGGTGCGGAAGTACTGGTCGAACACCTCGATCACGGGCGCGGGCCGCATCGACTGGCAGGCCGCATCCAGATACACGGTGTCGGCGGGCAGGTAGGCGAAGCCGGGACGATCCGCGGCATCCTCCCCCGCCGGGGTGCGGCGCAGTCTCCTCACCCCTCCGATGATCCGCGGGCGCACGTCGCGCCGCGTCCGGCGGAGCCGTGACTATGCCCGTGAGGCGGGAATCGAGAGGGTGTCCGACTCAGCGGGCCCGCGGATGAGCCGCCGCATAGACGTCACGAAGGACGTCGACACTCACGTGCGTGTAGATCTGGGTCGTCGCCACCGAGGAGTGGCCGAGCAGCTCCTGCACCACGCGCACGTCGGCGCCTCCCTGCAGCAGGTGCGTCGCGAACGAGTGGCGCAGCGTGTGCGGCGAGACGTGCGCCTCGAGCCCCGCGGCTTCCGCCGCCTGCTGCAGAACGGCCCACGCGCTCTGCCGCGACAGCGCCGCTCCCCGCACCCCCAGGAAGAGGCGCGGCGTGCCCCGGCCGCGGCGCGCGAGTTCGGGGCGGGCACGCGTGAGGTAGGCGTCGACCGCGGCGCGGGCGTAGGAGCCGACCGGCACGATCCGCTCCTTCGATCCCTTTCCCCGCACCCGAAGGACCTCGCCGTGCGCGAGATCGTCGACGTCCAGCTGCACGACCTCCGAGACGCGGGCGCCGGTCGCGTACAGCAGCTCGACGAGCGCCCGGTCGCGGAGCTCGACGGGAGTGGCCTGATCGGCCCGCCCGGGCGCGGGACCCGCCGCGTCGAGGAGCCGCTCGACCTGATCGATGGTCAGCGCCTTGGGGAGCCGCTGCGCGAGTTTGGGCGGTCGGAGATCCTGCGCCGGATCGTCCTCGCGGATCCCCTCGCGCACGAGGAACCGGTGCAACCCGCGGACCGAGGACTGCAGTCGGGCGAGGCTGGATGCCGCGGGCCGCGGTTCGGCCGCCGCCCTCTCCGCGGCGAACGCGGCGACCATCGCCGCATCCACCTCGTCGACGCCGTCGACGCCGCGCTCCGCGAGCCACGCCACGTAGGTCGCCAGGTCGCGGCGGTACGCGTCGACGGTGTGGGAGGCCAGTCCGCGTTCGATCGTCACATGACGCAGGTACACCTCGACCGCGCGGCCGATGCGCATCTCAGCGGGCCAGGTCGTCCCGGCGGAGCCGTTCGGCCGCGGCCAGCACACCCGAGATCAGGATCCCGTTGCGGAGGCTGCCCGCGAGGATCGCTCCGACGACCTCGGGCAGCGGCACCCACTGCGCGACGATGTCCGCCTCTTCGTCGGTGCGCTCGTGGGCGCTGAGCTGGACGAGATCGCGCGCGAGGAAGACGTGGACGATCTCGTCGCTGCCGCCGGGGCTCGTGAACAGGCTCACGAGAGGCTCGAGGCTGCCCGCAGCGAGATCCACCTCCTCCGCGAGCTCCCGGCGAGCGGTCTCGGCGGGCGTCTCCCCCGCCACATCGAGCAGCCCGGCCGGGATCTCCCAGTCGCGGCGACGGATCGGATGCCGGTACTGCTGGATGAGCAGGACTCGCCCTTCGTCGTCGATGGCCACGACGGCGGCCGCCCCGGTGTGGTCGACATAGTCGCGGACGATCTCGCCGTCGCCGTAGCGCACCACATCCGAGCGCACGTCCCAGACGCGGCCGTGGAAGACCACGCTCGTGTCGACGACCTCGCCGTCGAACCGCTCGTCCTCGATCACGGCCGCGCCCCGCTCACGCGTTCTCGACGTCGAACAGCTCGCTCGCGCGGTGACGGTCCAGCGCTGCGCCGACGAGTCCGCGGAACAGCGGATGCGGCGCGGTCGGCCGCGAGCGCAGCTCGGGGTGTGCCTGTGTCGCGATGTAGTACGGGTGCACGTCACGCGGCAGCTCGACGTACTCGACCAGACCGAGGTCGGGGTTCAGGCCGGAGAAGACGAGCCCCGCTTCTGCGAGCTGCTCCCGGTACGCGTTGTTGACCTCGTAGCGGTGGCGGTGCCGCTCGGAGGCGCGGTTCGCCCCGTAGACCTCCGCCGCGATCGAGCCCTCGGCGAGGTCGGCCGGGTACAGCCCGAGACGCATCGTGCCGCCCAGGTCGCCGTGGTCGAGGATGTCGACCTGCTCGGCCATCGTGGCGACGACCGGGTGGACGGTGTCGGGGTCGAATTCGCTCGAGGACGCGCCCTCCAGGCCCGCCATCGTCCGGGCGTACTCGATGACCATGCACTGCAGGCCCAGGCAGATGCCGAGCGTCGGGATGCCCTGCTCACGCGCGAAGCGCAGAGCACCGAGCTTGCCCTCGATGCCGCGGATGCCGAATCCGCCGGGCACGACGATGCCGTCGACGTCCGCGAGCGCGGCCGCGGCGCCCTCGGGCGTCTCGCAGGTGTCGGAGGGGATCCACCGGATGTTCACGTGGGTCTCGTGGGCGAAGCCGCCGGCCTTCAGCGCCTCCGTCACCGACAGGTAGGCGTCGGGAAGGTCGATGTACTTGCCGACCAGTCCGATCGTGACGTCGTGCTTGGGGTTGTGCACGGCGTTGAGAACCTGCTGCCAGCGCGACCAGTCGACCTCCGCCGCCTTCTCGCTGAGCCCGAGCCGGCGGGCGATGTACGCGTCCAGGCCCTGCTCGTTGAGGGTGGAGGGGATGTCGTAGATGCTCGGCAGATCGACGGTGTTGATGACGCCCTCGACGTCGACGTCGCACATGAGCGCGATCTTGCGCTTGTTGGCGTCGGTGACGGGACGGTCGCTGCGCAGCACCAGGGCGTCGGGCTGGATGCCGATCGAGCGGAGAGCGGCGACGGAGTGCTGCGTGGGCTTGGTCTTCTGCTCCCCCGACGCGCCCATGAAGGGCACGAGGGAGACATGCACGAAGAACACCGTGTCGCGGCCGAGCTCGTGACGCAGCTGACGCGCCGCCTCGAGGAACGGCTGGGACTCGATGTCGCCGACCGTGCCGCCCACCTCGGTGATGATCACGTCGGGCTTGGGCGACTCGCTGGCCTGCAGCCGCATCCGTCGCTTGATCTCGTCGGTGATGTGCGGGATCACCTGCACGGTGTCGCCCAGGTACTCGCCGCGGCGCTCGCGGGCGATCACCTGGGAGTAGATCTGACCGGTCGTGACGTTGGCGGCCTGGCTCAGCTCGATGTCGAGGAAGCGCTCGTAGTGCCCGATGTCGAGGTCGGTCTCGGCTCCGTCGTCGGTGACGAAGACCTCGCCGTGCTGGAACGGATTCATCGTTCCCGGGTCGACGTTCAGGTACGGGTCGAGCTTCTGCATGACGACGCGCAGGCCCCGAGCGGTGAGCAGATTGCCCAGGCTGGCCGCGGTCAGCCCCTTACCCAATGAGGAGACGACACCGCCCGTCACGAAGATGTGCTTGGTGGTGTCGTCGTTGTTCGTACCGTGGGAGAGGCCTGAGCCGGAAGAGTTCGTCACGGGCTTCTATCCTATCAGTGGGCCGGACCGGCGAGGGCGAGCAACTCCCGCGCGTGTGTGAGTGCTGCGTCGGAGTCTGCCAAACCGGACAGCAGTCGCGCCATCTCCGCTTCCCGTTCGGCCCCCGTCAGACGCCGGACGCTGGACTGGGTGACGGAGCCGTCGTTCTGCTTCACGACGCTGAGGTGGTTCGTCGCGAACGCCGCCACCTGGGCGAGGTGGGTCACGACGATCACCTGCGAGGTCTCGGCGAGGCGGGCCAGGCGCCGCCCCACCTCGATCGCGGCGGCGCCGCCGATTCCCGCATCCACCTCGTCGAAGACGAACGTGGGCACGGGATCGGTCGCGGCGATCACGACCTCGATCGCGAGCATCACGCGACTGAGCTCGCCGCCCGAGGCCCCCTTGGACACGGGACGCGGGGCAGCCCCAGGATGCGGGGCGAGGAGGATCGCGACCTCGTCGCGTCCCGCGGCGGATGCGGGCGCCTCGCTCACCTGCACCTCGACGCGGGCGTCGGGCAGGGCGAGGGCGTGGAGTTCTTCCGTGACATCGGCCGCGAGCCGGTCCGCCGCCTCGCGGCGCGCCGCGGTCAGGGCGGTGGCCGCGGCGTCGAGGCGTTCGACGAGCTGCGCGCGCTCGGCACTCAACCGCTCGACGCGCGAGTCGTCGTCGTCGAGCTCGGCCAAGCGGTCGCCGCCGTCCGCGGCGAGCGTGAGTGCGGCCTCCAGGCTGCCGTGGGCGCGCACGAGGCCGGCGAGCACGCTGCGGCGTTCCTCGACGGCGGCGAGCTCGGCCGGTCCCGTTTCGTCGAGATCGGCGAGATAGCCGGCGACGGTGCCGGCGAGATCGACGATCCGGTACGAGATCTCGGCGGCCTGTTCGGCTATCGCCGCGACGGCGGGGTCGGCATCGGACACGCGCTCCAGGGCGCGACGGGCCTCGGCGACGAGGGTGGATGCATCGGGCGCGTCGTGTTCGCTGGCGAGCGCCTCGTGCGCGAGCGCGGCGGCGGCTCGAAGCTCTTCCACGTTGGCCAGGAGTTCGGCGCGCGCCGCCAACTGCGCGTCCTCCCCCGGCTGGGGTGATGCGGCCTCGATCGCGGCGAGATCGGCGCGCAACTGCTCCGCCTCGCGCAGCCGCTCGTCGCGGCGCTGGACCAGCTCGGCGAGTTCCGCGTCCAGCTCACGCGTCCGCTCGTACGCGCGTCGGTACTCCTCCAGCGACCCGGCGACGCTCTGTCCCGCATAACGATCAAGGGCGTCGCGCTGGGCCGCGCCGGAGCGCAGGCGCAGCTGGTCGGACTGCCCGTGCACGGCCACGAGGAGAGCGGCGAGGTCGGTCAAGACGCCCACCGGTGCCGTTCTGCCGCCCACCGTGGCGCGGCTGCGTCCCTCGGCGCTCAGGGTTCGACCGAGCAGAAGCTCGGCGCGGTCGCCTGCGACCGGGTCCAGGTCCCCGCCCGCCTCGCGGACGCGCTCGGCGGCGGCACCGTCGGCGTCCACGATCCAGACGCCCTCGACGACCGCGGCGGCCGCACCCGATCGCACGACCCCCGAGTCGGCGCGCGCGCCCAGCAGCAGCCCGAGCCCGGTGACGACCATCGTCTTGCCCGCACCGGTCTCGCCCGTGATGGCCGTGAAGCCGGGCCCCATGGGCAGCGTCGCATCGGCGATGACACCGAGCTCTCGCAGGCGCATCTCCTCGATCACGCGGTGACCTCGCCCGCCGGTCCCCGCCATCCGGTGACGGGCAGGTGGAACTTCTGCACGAGACGCTCGGTGAATGCCGGCGGATGCAGGCGCGCGAGACGCACCGGCTCCGAGGAGCGGCGCGCGACGACCCGAGCTCCCGGTGGCAGTTCGTGCGAGCGGCGGCCGTCGCACCAGAGGATGCCGGTGCCGTGCGTCCGGGCCAGCACCTCGATCGCGACCGCGGCCTCCGGGCCGACCACGAGCGGCTTCGCGAACAGTGCGTGCGCCGACAGCGGGACGACCGAGATGGCTTCGACGGTCGGCCAGATGATCGGGCCGCCGGCGGAGAAGTTGTAGGCGGTGGAGCCGGTGGGGGTCGCGATGACGACGCCGTCGCATCCGAAGCTCGACAGGGGCCGCCCGTCGATCTCCATGACGACCTCGAGCATCCGCTCGCGGCTCGCCTTCTCGACAGTCGCCTCGTTCAATGCCCAGGTGCTGTAGATGACCTGCCCCGAGGCGTCCTTGACCCGCACCGACAGGGCGAGGCGTTCTTCGACGCGGTAGTCGCGGGCGATGACCCGCGCCACCGCCTCGTCCATGTCGTCTCGCTCGCTCTCGGCGAGGAAGCCCACGTGGCCCATGTTGATGCCGAGCACGGGCGCGGTGCCGCTGCGCACCATCTCGGCCGCACGCAGGATGGTGCCGTCGCCGCCGAGCACGATCGCCAGCTCGATCTCGTGCAGGGGCACATCGACGCCCAGCACGGCCAGGTCGGCGCAGCGCGGCAGCACTTCAGCGAGCTCATCGCGATCGTCTTCTGCCAGCACGGGAGTGGCTCCCGCGGCGCGCAGGGCCGAGATCACCCGATCGGCCGCCTCGACGGTGTCTGCGCGGCGCGCGTGGGCCACCACGAGGATGTGGCGCGGATCGGTCATCGCACTCCCGTCAGCTCGGTCACAGTGCTCTCCCATTCTGACGGAATGCGCCCGCCGGTGCGCCCGAGGTGCACGAGATACTCCTGGTTCCCGTGGGTTCCCACCACGGGAGAAGCGATCAGGCCCGCCGTCTGCAGGCCCGCATCCCACGCCTGCCAGAGGACCGTTGAGATCGACTCCGCCCGCTGGGCGGGATCCGTGACGAGGCCGCCGCGCACGGCCGTGCGGCCCACCTCGAACTGCGGCTTGATGAGCAGCACGATGTCGCTCGTCTCGGTGACGACCGAGCGCACGGGCCCGAGCACGTGGGAGAGGGAGATGAAGGACAGATCTCCCGTGACGACCTCGGGCGTGTACGGCATCCCCGCGGCGGCGGCGAGGGAAGCGGGGTCCATGAAGCGGACGTTGAAACCCTCGACGACGATCACGCCGGGATCCCGGCGCACGCCCTCGGCGAGCTGATCGTGCCCGACGTCGACGGCCAGCACCGGATCGGCGCCCCTCTCGCGGAGCACCTGGGTGAATCCCCCGGTGCTGGCGCCCATGTCCAGCGCGGTGCGTGCGGCGACGTCGATCCCGAACGCGTCGAGCGCGGCCAGCAGCTTGTGGGCGGCGCGACTCACGTAGTGGTCGGATGCGGCGACGGCGATCTCGGCGGAGTCGGGGACGCGATGCGAGGGCTTGACGACGGCGGTGCCGTCGACCGAGACGAGACCCTGCGCGATGAGCGTCGCGGCGTGCGTGCGTGAGCGCGCGAGCCCGCGCGCAGCGATCGCGGCGTCGAGGCGCTCGGTCATCCGGCGTGCGGTCCCGAGTCGAGGCGGCGAGCGATGTTGTCGAGCAGGACCGCATAGGCTGCGGCACGATCGCCGAGGGGCTGCTGCTCGATCACCTCGAGTGCGGGCAGCAGATCATCGGCCGGCTCCGTGGGTTCTGCGTGCATCACCCCAGGATACGGCTCACCCTCCACACGGACGGCGCGTCACGGCCGATGGAACGGATCCGCGTACAGCTCCTCCGGCACCCGGAACCCGAAGATCGCTCGACCTGTGGACCAGATCGCCGCAGCACCCGCGCGCACGAGGTCGATCGGACGCGAGCCCGCGGACAGGATGCGGAGGTCCGCTCCGTCCACCGCGACGCGCGCGTCGCCGACGATCGTCACGTCGCCCTTGACCTTGGTCTGCGGATACGGCTCGTGCAGTTCGCGGAGGTCGCCGAGGATGAAGTCGGGACGCGAGGTCGAGGGCGCCGCGAGGACGTGCTTGGGGCGATCGATGCCGGTGAGCACGAGTGCCGAGGGGATGCCGGCGGCCTGTGCGCCCGCGATGTCCGTGTCCAGCCGGTCGCCGATGAAGAGTGCGCGGCGCGCGTCGAACCGAGCGAGCGCCTCTTCGAAGATGGGCGTCTCGGGCTTACCCGCAACCACCGCGAGTCGGCCGATGGCGGTGTGGACCGCGGAGACAAGTGTGCCGTTTCCCGGCGCGATGCCCCGGGACTGCGGGATGGTCCAGTCGGTGTTGGTCGCGATCCACGGGATCCCGCCCTCATCCTCCGGCGTCTTGAGCGCGAAGGCGGCCTCGGCGAGATCCGTCCATCCCACGTGCGGCGCGAAGCCCTGAACGACGGCGGCCGGGTTGTCCTCGGCCGAGCGCGTGACGACGAAGCCCGCCTTCTCGAGCTCCACGACGAGGCCCTCTCCCCCGACGACGAGGATCGTCGCCCCGGCGGGCACGCGGGTGCGCAGCAGTCGCACCGCGGCCTGCGGGCTGGTGACCACATCGTCGGCGGCTACCGTCAGACCGAGCTCGGTGAGGTGCGCGGCGACACTGGCGTCGGTGCGAGACGCGTTGTTGGTGATGAAGCCGAGTCGACGCGTCGCCGCGACGGTGTTCAGCGCATCGACCGCGTACGGCAGCGCTCCCGCGCCGGCGTACACGACGCCGTCGAGGTCGGCCAGCACGGTGTCCACACCGTCGAGCGGGGTGGGAGCGGGGCGACCGAACAGTGCCATCAGCGCTCCTGGTCCTCGTCATCGTCTGCGGTCGTCGAACTCTGCGCGTCGGCCGCCGCATCCGCGGCGGCGAGGAGTTCCTCCACCTCCGCAGCGATCGAGTAGTCGTCCTCGTCGGCGTCGCCGTCCTGGTCGGCTTCGGCCTGAGGATCCTCGTCCGCGTCCGACCCCTCGGCGTCGGTGGCCTCGACGAACTCCTCGTCGAAGATCTCCTCGACGTAGATCTCCTCGTCGGATCCGTTGCCCGCTGCCTCGTCGAGCGCCTCGGCGGCGATGTCCGCCCGCCGCGTCCACTCGGCAGCTTCCTCGTCGCGACCCAGCTCTTCGAGCACCGCCGCGCGGGCTGCGAACAGAGCGGGGCTCCACTCGAAGGCGCGGTCGGGGTCGAGTTCGGGGATGTCCAGTTCGGCGAGGGCGCGCTCGGTCTCACCGAGATCCAGACGGGCACCGGACAGCGCGATCGCGAGGGACACGCGCACCGCGACCGGAAGCGTGTTCCGATCGACGGCGCGACCGACCTCGATCGCACGGTCAGGACGCCCGACACCGCGCTCGCTGTCAACCATGAGGGCGATCTGGTCCTCGTTGCCGGAAATGCGACGGTAGGTGCGCAACTCGCGCAGCGCGAGCGCGTAATCGCCGGTCGCGTAGGCGGTGATCGCGACGCTTTCGCGCACGACGGCGATGCGACCAGCACGGCGGGATGCCGCGAGGGCGTGCTCGTGCGCGCGGTGCGGGTCCTCGTCGATCAGGCGCCCGGCCATCACCAGGTGACGGGCGACCTCCTCGGCGTTCTCCTTGCTGAGCGTCTTGAGCTCGTTCCGTGCGCTGGGGTGCAGATCGCGCGCCGTGATCTCCTCGGGGACCTCGGGCTCTGCGACCTTGGCGGCGCGGACAGCATCGCGCTGCGGGGGACGCGAAGAACGATCGGAGTCGTAGCCGCCGCGGTAAGGGCGGTCGCCACCCTCGCGGGGACGGTACGGACGGTCGCCACCCTCGCGGGGGCGATACGGACGGTCGCCACCCTCACGCGGACGATAGGGCCGGTCGCCGCCTTCGCGGGGACGGTACGGACGGTCGCCACCCTCACGGGGACGGTACGGACGGTCGCCGTCCTGACGCGGACGGTACGGACGATCGCCGCCCTCGCGAGGACGGTACGGGCGGTCACCACCCTCACGCGGACGGTACGGACGGTCGCCACCCTCACGCGGACGGAAGGGGCGGTCGCCGTCGCGGCGCGGGCGGTCGGCCTGCGCGCCGTCACGGGGACGGTACGGACGATCGCCATCCTGACGCGGACGGTACGGACGATCGCCGCCCTCGCGAGGACGCAACGGGCGGTCACCGTCACGACGAGGACGCTCCGAACCCTGACCGTCCTGACGCGGACGGTACGGACGATCGCCGCCCTCGCGAGGACGGAACGGGCGGTCACCGTCACGGCGCGGGCGGTCAGCCTGCGCGCCATCCCGCGGACGATAGGAGCGGTCACCGTCCTGACGCGGACGGTACGGGCGGTCACCGTCACGGCGCGGGCGGTCAGCCTGCGCGCCATCCCGCGGACGATAGGAGCGGTCACCGTCCTGACGCGGACGATATGGACGGTCGCCGTCGCGGCGGGGACGCTCCGACCCCTGGCCGTCCTGACGAGGACGGTAGGAACGGTCGCCGCTCTGATGCGGACGGCCTCCGCCGCGGGCGCGCGAAGACTCCCGACGCTGCTCGTTGTCGTCGTTGTTCGTCATTCGCTCTCTCCTCGCGACGTAAACCCCTGGAAAAACAGAAATGGCCACCCAGCTTTGGGTGGCCATTTCTAAAAGGAGTCCGGCGGTGTCCTACTCTCCCACAGGGTCCCCCCTGCAGTACCATCGGCGCTGAGAGGCTTAGCTTCCGGGTTCGGAATGGGACCGGGCGTTTCCCTCTCGCTATGGCCGCCGAAACACTATTGATGTTTCAAGTCATGCACACAACAAAAGAATGTTGTCTGCGGTTCTCGACCGTACATCGAGAACCACTCAGTGGACGCGAACAGCTTCAGTTCAAACGAAGTGTTATCAAGTCATCGGCTTATTAGTACCAGTCAGCTACACGCATTACTGCGCTTCCACATCTGGCCTATCAACCCAGTAGTCTGGCTGGGAGCCTCTCACCCGAAGGTATGGAAGTCTCATCTTGAGGCCGGCTTCCCGCTTAGATGCTTTCAGCGGTTATCCATCCCGAACGTAGCTAATCAGCGGTGCTCCTGGCGGAACAACTGACACACCAGAGGTTCGTCCAACCCGGTCCTCTCGTACTAGGGTCAGATCCTCTCAAACTTCCTACGCGCGCAGCGGATAGGGACCGAACTGTCTCACGACGTTCTAAACCCAGCTCGCGTACCGCTTTAATGGGCGAACAGCCCAACCCTTGGGACCTACTCCAGCCCCAGGATGCGACGAGCCGACATCGAGGTGCCAAACCATGCCGTCGATATGGACTCTTGGGCAAGATCAGCCTGTTATCCCCGAGGTACCTTTTATCCGTTGAGCGACAGCGCTTCCACAAGCCACTGCCGGATCACTAGTCCCGACTTTCGTCCCTGCTCGACCTGTCAGTCTCACAGTCAAGCTCCCTTGTGCACTTACACTCGCCACCTGATTGCCAACCAGGTTGAGGGAACCTTTGGGCGCCTCCGTTACTTTTTGGGAGGCAACCGCCCCAGTTAAACTACCCACCAGGCACTGTCCCTGAACCGGATTACGGTTCGAAGTTAGATATCCAGAGTGACCAGAGTGGTATTTCAACAATGACTCCACAAACACTGGCGTGTCTGCTTCACAGTCTCCCACCTATCCTACACAAGCCACACCGAACACCAATACCAAGCTGTAGTAAAGGTCACGGGGTCTTTCCGTCCTGCTGCGCGTAACGAGCATCTTTACTCGTAATGCAATTTCGCCGAGTTCGCGGTTGAGACAGTTGGGAAGTCGTTACGCCATTCGTGCAGGTCGGAACTTACCCGACAAGGAATTTCGCTACCTTAGGATGGTTATAGTTACCACCGCCGTTTACTGGGGCTTAAATTCGCAGCTTCGCTTACGCTAACCGCTCCTCTTAACCTTCCAGCACCGGGCAGGCGTCAGTCCGTATACATCGTCTTGCGACTTGGCACGGACCTGTGTTTTTAGTAAACAGTCGCTACCCACTAGTCTCTGCGGCCACCACACCCTTTCCGGAGCAAGTCCGTATAAGTGGATGGCCCCCCTTCTCCCGAAGTTACGGGGGCATTTTGCCGAGTTCCTTAACCACGATTCTCTCGATCTCCTTGGTATTCTCTACCTGACCACCTGAGTCGGTTTGGGGTACGGGCAGCTAGAACCTCGCGTCGATGCTTTTCTCGGCAGCATAGGATCACCCACTTTTTATCCGCATCGTGTCTCAGCCGAACGAGTCGCGGATTTGCCTACGACTCAGCCTACGCACTTGCCCCGGGACAACCATCGCCCGGGTTGGGCTACCTTCCTGCGTCACACCTGTTAATACGCTAACCGCACCAGCATGGGGTCGAGCGTTCACCAAGACGGCATCACCCCGAAGGGATCCACACATTCCTGGCTAGGACTCTTAGCACCACTGGATTAGCTTGGGCGGTTCTTCGCCGGTACGGGAATATCAACCCGTTGTCCATCGACTACGCCTGTCGGCCTCGCCTTAGGTCCCGACTTACCCAGGGAAGATTAGCTTGACCCTGGAACCCTTGGTCTTTCGGAGGACGTGTTTCTCACACGTCTTTCGCTACTCATGCCTGCATTCTCACTCGTGTAGCCTCCACGGCTGGTTCACACCGCCGCTTCGCTGGCCACACGACGCTCTCCTACCCATCAACACGGCTGGACCACGAAGGCCTACCAATAATGTCAATGCCACAACTTCGGTGGCGTGCTTGAGCCCCGTTACATTGTCGGCGCGGAATCACTTGACCAGTGAGCTATTACGCACTCTTTCAAGGGTGGCTGCTTCTAAGCCAACCTCCTGGTTGTCACAGCAACTCCACATCCTTTCCCACTTAGCACGCGCTTAGGGACCTTAGTTGGTGGTCTGGGTTGTTTCCCTCTCGACTATGAAGCTTATCCCCCACAGTCTCACTGCTGCGCTCTCACTTACCGGCATTCGGAGTTTGGCTGACGTCAGTAACCTTGTAGGGCCCATCGGCCATCCAGTAGCTCTACCTCCGGCAAGAAACACGCAACGCTGCACCTAAATGCATTTCGGAGAGAACCAGCTATCACGAAGTTTGATTGGCCTTTCACCCCTATCCACAGCTCATCCCCTCAGTTTTCAACCTAAGTGGGTTCGGTCCTCCACGACGTCTTACCGTCGCTTCAACCTGGCCATGGATAGATCACTTCGCTTCGGGTCTAGGACACGCGACTGAATCGCCCTATTCAGACTCGCTTTCGCTACGGCTACCCCACACGGGTTAACCTCGCCACGTATCGCTAACTCGCAGGCTCATTCTTCAAAAGGCACGCTGTCACCCCTACTAAGGAGGCTCCAACGGTTTGTAAGCAAACGGTTTCAGGTACTATTTCACTCCCCTCCCGGGGTACTTTTCACCTTTCCCTCACGGTACTTGTCCGCTATCGGTCATCTGGGAGTATTTAGGCTTATCAGGTGGTCCTGACAGATTCACACGGGATTTCTCGGGCCCCGTGCTACTTGGGATACTCTCCACGCCAGAACACGCATTTCGACTACGGGGCTGGCACCCACTATGGCTGGCCTTTCAAGACCATTCGTCTATACGCTTCTGTCACGTCGATCACCCGGCAGGATGATCAAGAAAGTCCCACAACCCCCAACGTGCAACGCCTGCCGGCTATCACACACGCTAGGTTTAGCCTCTTCCGATTTCGCTCGCCACTACTCACGGAATCACGGTTGTTTTCTCTTCCTGTGGGTACTGAGATGTTTCACTTCCCCACGTTCCCTCTACCCGCCCTATATATTCAGGCGGGAGTCACTAGGTCGGCACGCCGCCCAGCGGGGTTTCCC